>NZ_NRGV01000026.1:0-85150 GCF_002332385.1 Glutamicibacter sp. BW80
CACAACATCATGACAGCTCAATGGGGAAGAAATCAGGGATCAACAGGTTGATCTGTGGGAACGAGTGTTCTCGCAGGAGAATCTGATGTTCGCATTGAAACGTGTTGAGCGTAATAAGGGTGCCGCTGGTGTTGACGGTCTGGGAGCGCGTGTATTGCGCGACTGGGTCGGTGAACACTGGGCTGATACTCGTAGGGCGCTTGATGCTGGCACTTATGCGCCGTTGCCGGTGCGTCAGGTGATGATTCCGAAGCCTGATGGTGGTCAACGGATGTTGGGTGTGCCGTCCGTGTTGGATCGTTTGATTCAGCAGGCTCTCGCGCAAGTTCTGTCTCCGGTGTTTGATCCGGGGTTTGTGCCGGTCTCTTATGGATTCCGGCCGGGTAAAAGCGCCCACGATGCGGTGAAGGTCGCCCAAACGGTGATCTCCCAAGGGTATCGGTGGGTTGTTGAGGTTGATCTTGATGCGTTCTTTGATCGGGTGAACCATGACGTGCTGATGTCTAGGGTTGCGCGGAAGGTGAAAGACAAGCGGGTTCTGAAGCTTGTTCGCCGTTATCTTGAAGCGGGGATCATGGCGCAGGGTGTTCGCCGGGAAACAGCGGAGGGAACCCCGCAGGGGTCGCCTTTGTCGCCGTTGCTGTCGAATATTATGCTGGATGATTTTGATCAGGAGTTCTGGTCTCGGGATCATCGCTTTGTGCGGTACGCCGATGACATCAGGATTTTTGTGAGGTCTAAGCGGGCTGCGTCGCGGGTGCTGGAGCAGGCGACGAAAGTCCTTGAACAGCGCCTGA
The DNA here is from genome assembly GCF_002332385.1 of Glutamicibacter sp. BW80. NCBI lineage: Bacteria > Bacillati > Actinomycetota > Actinomycetes > Micrococcales > Micrococcaceae > Glutamicibacter > Glutamicibacter sp. BW80. The sequence continues at coordinate 798 of NZ_NRGV01000026.1, forward strand.
AGCTGAAGGTCAATCGGCACAAGTCCGTGGTCAATCCAGCGAATGTTGCAACTTTGCTGGGCTTCGGATTTTACTTCGTCAGGGGCGGGGTGCAGATTCGGGTTGCTCCGAAGGCGTTCAAACGCATGAAGGATACGATTCGGAGGCTGACTTCCCGTAAGTGGAGTGTGTCGATAGACTACCGCATCGGTCAGCTGAACCGTTATGTTCGGGGTTGGATGGGCTATTTCCGGTTGTCTGCGACACCGAAGAAGTTCTCTGAGCTTGATAAGTGGTTTCGGCATCGGATGCGTCAGATCCGTTGGAAGGAATGGAAGCTTCCGAGGACTCGGGTGGCGAATCTTCGTCGTCTGGGTATCGTCAAGGATCAGGCTTACCAGTGGGGTAATAGCTCGCGTGCTTATTGGCGTGTGGCTGGTTCTCCGATTCTTCAGCGTGCCCTGCCGAATTCCTATTGGGAAGAGTTGGGTGTGTTGCTCTTTCGCCGGGCTTGGGACCGTTTTAAATGACTTGGCGAACCGCCGGATGCGGGCCCGCATGTCCGGATTCTTCTATATCTGTCAAGCCTTGCTCGGTAGCATTTCGGCGGACTCAAGGATCTTGAAGATTCGGCGAGCTAAGAACCGTTTGATGCACCGGCGGATCTCCTTGATTGTCTTGCCTTCCGCGGTACGTTTCTCAACGTAGGCCCTCGTCTCCTCGTCATGGGTCATCCGCACCAATGCAGCAGTATGCAGCGCCTTATTCAGCTTTCGGTCCCCTCTCCGATTGAGCCGGTGGCGCACCGTATTCCCCGAAGACGCAGGGATAGGATTCACTCCCGCCAAGGAGGCGAACGCGGCCTCCGAACGCACTCGGCCGGGATGCGACCAGGCCGCTACGCAGACCGCCGCGACCACCGGCCCAATACCTGTGACGTTAAGCAGTTCCTTGCCTTCGCTGAGCTTGACCAATTCAGACATTTCCGAGGAGTTCTCCTTGATGTCCGTGTCTAGTTCACCGATGCGTCGGGCCAGGCGTACCGCCTCGGCGCGGGCAACCCGTAATTCGATGGTTTCATCCCGGGTGCGCCAGCCCGCCACCTCGAGGATCTGAGCGTTGCTCAAGGGTTTGCGGGCATCGATACCCAGCAGGGTCACACGCAGAAGCGCGGTGAGTGCGTTGACGTATTTCGTGCGTTCTACGGCCAGCATGTCACGGGCTGTGACCAGTACGCGTAATGCGGCGCGGGCCCCGTCGTTCTGCCGTGGAATACGTAACTTTTCGCAGTCCACTGGTAGCGCTGCTGCGGCCATTCTCTGGGCGTCTAGTGGATCAGTTTTGCCCACGCCGCGTCCGGCTTTTGCGTAGCCGCCGGGGGCTTCGGCGACCGTGTAACCGGCGTCGGAGACGGCGCCGGTGAGGATCGCTCCGTAGGAGGCTGTTCCTTCGATCACCCATAGGGTGTTGGCATCTCCACCGGTGCGTCTGTCGACCCAGGCGATGGCTCGTTTGATGCTGGCGCTGGTGGTGGGGAAATCGCGGGTTTCGAGGTGTTCACCACTGTTGGTGATGATGGCGTAGACATGCTTTTTCGCGTGGGTGTCCACGCCGATGATGTAGGAGTATGTTTTGGCGATGCTCTGGGGGAGGATAGTCATGCGGCTCGGTGCTCTCTTCTTTTCACGGACAAGGGTTTCGGCCGTACGGCCGGTACCGGTCCGGGGAGAGGTCACCGTCGGAGCAACACTGTGATGGGTCACGCCCTGTTGGGTGGACAATCTTCTGATCAGGCTACCGGGGTGGGCCGGGTAGGTGCCGGCCGCCCACCACCGAGAGCAGACAATTCCGGACAATGACACCATACGGGTCAGTAGTGTGATGAGTCATGTTCCCGGCAGTGAGAGGCCTGGTTCCTACCTTGCCAGCTGATCCCAGACCAGCCACTACAAGACTCACAGTGGTGTGAGAGGTGGGGGCTAGACACCCCCACCTACTCGATTCCGTTCCGCTGCGGCCCCGAAGAAAATCAGCCTCCCGCCGCCTCCGCGCGAAACTCCAGCGGACTGATCGGCGGGATGGGATCGGTGGGCAACCGCGCATAATTCAACACATCGATCCGCTGGCCATCGATCAGGAACTTGCCGCGCTCGCGTCCTTCGAGAATGAACCCGCAACGCTCGGCGACTATCCTCGACGCCGGATTGTTCACGCGCAAACCCAACTCCAGTCGCTGCAAGCGGTAGCTGGAGAATAACTCCGCCGAGAGGGCGGCCAACGCCCGGCTGCTCAACCCGCGGCCCCGATGCTCCGCGTGCAGCCAATACCAGACCCAGGCGCTCAGGTTCGCCTCATCGATGATCCCGCACACCAGGCCAACGAGCGCAGAATTCTCGACGACGGCCAACGGAACCTGCCGGGCCGGGAATTCGAGCAACATGCGGACATAGGCTTCGGCCTCGGCAAGCGTACTCACCTCGCCTTGCCGGGCCATATCCGGGCTCGAAAGGAAGGCCGCGAGGACTTGCGGTGCATCCGCTAGGCGAAGCGGACGCAAAGATGCCGTCGTTTGCCCAGCGGCGCCGAGCCGCCGGCCGCTGATCTGGGACGACGCAGATTGACCGGTGCCTTGATGAAAGAGCAATTGCCAACCTTGGGCCGAATGAACCCAGAGCGAGGTGCGTTGGCTCAGGTTCTCCGGCTTGGTTCGCCACCGCAGCATCAGCAGCGAATCGCTGAGCCTGCGCACGCGCGGATCATGCACTTCGTCCCTAGTCGATTCAACGACTGGTTCATTGCACAGCTGCTCGATAATCTGCGCGCGAGAATAGCACCTGCCCGAGGCACCAACCTCTTCGAAATCTGCGTGGAGCAGCCGCAATAATGCCTGCCGATCCCGGCGGACGGCAGGCAAGAGCAGTTGCCGTTCGCCATCGATGACAACCTGTGCCAGCCGATGATCGGTAGACAAATCCTCCGGACCACTGAATTCGCTCATGCCAACGAGTAAAACACAGGCAGAAGCACAGGTTGAAGTCATGAAGTTCGCCAAAGTGAGCTGAGGCATGCTTATAATCCAAGTACTCCGCGGGAGCCCAACAGCGATTGGGCTGAGAGGGCCATGTGCCGACCGCTACACCTGATGCGGGTCATGCCGCCGTAGGAAGGAAATGCCTTCGTGCATATAGTCATTGTCGGCGCCGGAATCATCGGGCTTGCCACGGCATTCGAACTGCGCGCCCGCGGCGCCGAAATCACGCTAGTGGATCCGGCGCCTGGGCTAGGAGCCAGCCACGCCGCGGCGGGAATGCTCGCACCGACCGCCGAAACCACCTGGGGACAGGGCGCACTTCACCGCCTGATGGCCACTTCGGCCAAGGAATACCCCGCATTCATTGACCGCGTGGAACAAACCACCGGCAGCAGACCAGCGTACGTAGAAAACTCCACGCTGGTCGTCGCCGCCGAAACCGCGGATATGGACGCACTGCTTGCGCTCATGAAGCTGCAAGCCTCGCTGGGATTCAGCGCCGAGCGGCTGCTGGGCAGCGCGGCACGCAAACTCGAGCCGGCGCTTGCCACCGGCATCGCCGGCGCCATCCGCTGCGCCGAAGACCAGCAACTGGACCCGCGGTCCCTGCTGCGCATCCTGATCGATGAGCTTGACCGGTCGATCGTGCGCGAAACGGCGGTGCGGCTGCTGCGCCAGGGATCACGGACCAGTGGAGTGCTTACCTCAACTGGCCAAGAAATCCATGGCGATCAGGTACTGCTTGCCAACGGGTTGGGCGCGCTAGCAGGTGCGCCGGCTCTGCCATTGCGCCCGGTCTACGGAGACATCCTCAGGCTCCAAGGACCGGTGGGCGCGCCGCTGATCAAGCACACCGTGCGCGGAATCGTGCATCGGCAGCCGGTCTACCTGGTGCCACGCACCGATGGAAGCCTCGTGCTGGGCGCGTCGAGCCGCGAGGACGGCCAAGAGCAGGTGAACGTGGGAGAAATGCACGCCCTGCTGGACAATGCGCGCAGGCTCGTGCCGGGCATCGTCGACACCACCTTGAACGAGGCGATCGTGCGGGCCAGACCGGCGACACCCGATGATCGGCCGCTGCTCGGACGCGTAGATGAGGGACTGGTGGTTTCCACCGGTTATTCGCGCCACGGGGTGCTGCTTACCCCGCTCGGCGCACGGCTGGGGACCGAGCTGCTGCTCGGGAACCCGGCAGATGCACAACAGCTGACCAGCGTTTCACTCGATAGGTTTGGCGCGCAACTCGCCAACAGCACACCATTTTAGGAGCCAGAGAAGATGCAACAGATCGAATTTATCCTCAACACCGAGGCGGCCACCGTGCCGGCGGGAAGCACCGTGCGCGAGCTGCTCGCGGCGCACTTGGGAAAGAGCATCGGAACGGACGGACGGGCCAGCGACGGGTCGCGTTTAGGCGTTGCGGTGGCGGTGGACTCGGCAGTTGTCCCGCGCAGTGGCTGGAATGACTTCGAGCTGAAGCCCGGCCACCGGGTTGAACTCGTCACCGCGGCTCAGGGAGGCTGAAGATGGAAGAGCTAACTCTTGACACCGATGGCTTCGAGGTCGCCGGGGAACGCTTCGACTCCCGGCTGATTCTCGGCACCGGCGGGGCGACCTCGATGCATACCCTCGAGCAGGCCCTGCATGTTTCGGGCACCGCGCTGACCACCGTCGCCATTCGCCATTTCGCCGCGGCCGGTTCCGGATCGGTGTACGAGCTTCTGGCGCGCAACGGGGTGCGCCCGCTGCCCAATACCGCCGGATGCTTCACCGCGCGAGATGCGGTGCTCACCGCCCAGCTGGCGCGCGAAGCGTTGGAAACCGACTGGATCAAGCTCGAGGTGATCGCCGATGAGCATACGCTGCTGCCGGATCCCATCGAATTGTTCGCCGCGGCCGAAGAACTCGTCGCCGACGGTTTTAAGGTGTTCGCCTACACCAACGATGATCCGGCCCTGGCCATGCGGCTCGAACAGCTCGGCGTGGCAGCGGTCATGCCGGCCGGATCCCCGATCGGCTCCGGAATGGGGATCCTGAATCCGCACAACATCTCAACGATTACCGCACGCGCCGGGATTCCGGTGATCCTGGACGCCGGGGTGGGGACCGCCTCGGATGCGGCCAAGGCGATGGAGCTCGGCTGCGATGCGGTGCTGCTCGCCAGTGCGGTGACCCGAGCGCAAAACGCGCCCTTGATGGCCGCCGCGATGCGCGACGCGGTCCGGGCCGGGCGCGCGGCGTTCCTTGCCGGGCGTATTCCGCAACGCGATCTCGCGCTGGCCTCATCTCCGACAGCGGGAATGATGCAAAGACTCGTTGGAGAATTCTGATGTCTACCAAGCCGATGCCGCCGCGCAGCCGTGCACAACTCGCCCGGTACACCCGCCATCTGTCCCTGCCCGGGGTGGGTGTGGAAGGCCAAGAGCGTATCGCGAACGCGAAGGTACTGATCGTGGGCGCTGGGGGATTGGGCAGCCCTATCGCCAGCTACCTGATCGCGGCCGGCGTCGGAGAGCTGAGCGTGATCGATCCGGACACCGTCGAACTCTCGAATCTGCAACGCCAGACCGTGCACCGTGAAACGGACCAGGGCCAGCTTAAGGTTGAATCGGTGCGGCGCCTGGCGGAAGAACTGAACAGCGAAGTTTCTGTGCGGCTCTACGCACAGCGACTGGATCCTGGCAACGCGTTGGAACTTTTTGCCGAACACGATGTGGTGATTGACGGCAGCGACAATTTCGCCACCCGGTACCTGTCAAACGATGCCGCGGAGTTGACCCAGACGCCGCTGGTCTGGGGCACCATCTTCCAATTCTCCGGTCAGGTCTCGGTGTTCGACCCCCGAGTGGGCCCAATGCTCAGGGATATTTTTCCCGACCTCCCGGAAGCGGATTCGGTCCCTTCCTGTGCCGAGGGAGGAGTCTTCGGGGCCCTTTGCGGAGTCATCGGTTCGCTGATGGCCACCGAGGCGCTGAAGCTGATCACCGGCGTCGGAGAACCTTTGAGCGGAAAGCTCTGGCTCTACGACGCGTTGGAGGCAAGCGTTCGCATCTTGACGTTTGCACGAGATCCGGAGCGTGCTCCGGTCACCGGGCTCGGTGAATATACCGTGGCGTCCTGTGCGGTTGCAGGCTCCGCCCAGGAGCTGAACGCAAGTGAATTTGAACTGCTTCGGGCCGCCCGGGAAGTCCTGGTGGTAGATGTTCGCCAGGGGTGGGAACGCGAGCTTGCGGTCATTCCCGGCAGTGTCCACTTCCCGCTGGAAAGACTTGCCAACGAAGGCTGGCGGGAGCTTCAGAGCTTCCCCGCAACCGAGCTGGTTTTCGTGTGCAAAACCGGTGTTCGCTCGCTGCGCGCCGCCACGGAATTGAACCAGTCGCTCCCCGAAGGCAGCGCCCGGGTGCGGAGTTTGCGCGGGGGAACGCTTGGGTGGCTTGCGGAAATCCGCGATGAAATAGTGACTTACTAGCCGGTGCTGACATACTGAGGTTATGCAGCGTTCCACGAAACTAGTGATCAGAGAGCTTGTTCCGGATGATGAAAGGCAGGCTATCGCCGCTCATCACGACTTGCTGGACGATGACTTTGATTTTCTTCCGACGTGGTCCGCACGCCAAAACTGGGAGGCGTACATCGAGCGCATGGCCGAGGGGCGCAGCGGCGAGTTCGTCCCCGAGGGATGGGTGCGCAGCGGACTGTTCGTTGCCGAACTGGACGGACAACTCGTTGGCCGTGTTTCGGTGAGGTACGAACTCAACGATTATCTCAGCGAAGTCGGCGGACACCTGGGCTATGGTGTAGTCCCGAAATTTCGCAGACAGGGAATCGCCACCCAACTGTGCAGATTCGCCCTCGCCGAGCTGGGATCCCACGGTGTCGACTCGGCTTTGGTAACCTGTGATAAGCAGAACGCCGCCTCGCGCGCAACGATTATCGCGTGCGGCGGCCAAATAGATCAAAACCGTCCCTCGGTTGAAGAAAACGGCGGAAATACGAAGCTCCGCTATTGGATTTCAACACGCGGCTAGATCCCGTTAATCAAGTAATTTCTGTATGTTGCGCCACAGATAAACAACGCAATTGCCTCGAGCGCGTAAAATAGTATGTTGGGTCGCCTGTGGCCCCGCCTCCGAGACCCTAAATTCTCTACACGAAGTGAGCCTTCCCGTATGTCAGATACAACTCTCATCCGTCGCGACGACCTGCGCAACGTAGCAATCGTTGCTCACGTTGACCACGGCAAGACCACCTTGGTCAACGCAATGCTCCAGCAGACTGGTGCATTCGACAGCCACGGTGAAACCGAAGATCGCGTGATGGACTCCGGCGAGTTGGAACGCGAGAAGGGCATCACCATTCTTGCTAAGAACACCACGGTGTTCTACAGCGGTCCGGCCGCCGAGGGCAAGAACATGACCATGAACATCATCGACACCCCGGGTCACGCTGACTTCGGTGGCGAGGTCGAGCGCGGCCTTTCCATGGTCGATGGCGTGGTTCTGCTGGTTGACGCTTCCGAAGGTCCACTGCCACAGACCCGTTTCGTGCTTCGCAAGGCCTTGAGCGCCAACCTTCCGGTGATCATCGTCGTGAACAAGACCGACCGCCCGGACTCGCGCATCGAAGGCGTCATCTCCGACTCCATGGATCTGCTGCTGGGTCTGGCCTCGGACTTGGCCGATGAAGCTCCAGATCTGGATCTGGACGCGATCTTGAACGTTCCTGTCGTCTTCGCTTCGGGCAAGGCCGGCTACGCGTCGAAGAACCAGCCAGAAGACGGCACCCTGCCAGACAATGAGGACCTCGAGCCATTGTTCGAGACCATCATCAAGCACGTGCCGGCCCCGACCTACAACGAGGGCGAAGTTCTCCAGGCGCACGTCACCAACCTTGACGCCTCGCCATTCCTTGGCCGTCTTGCCTTGCTGCGTATCTTCAACGGCACCCTGCGCAAAGGCCAGGTCGTCGCCTGGGCCCGCCAGGATGGCACCATGAAGCAGGTCAAGATCACCGAGCTGCTGGCCACCAAGGGCCTGGCCCGCGTTCCGGCCGAAGAAGCCGGTCCGGGCGAGATCGTTGCAGTCGCCGGTATCGAGGACATCATGATCGGTGAAACCCTCACCGACCTTGAGAACCCAAAGCCATTGCCGCTGATCACCGTTGATCCACCGGCCATCTCGATGACCATCGGTATCAACACCTCGCCGCTGGCCGGCAAGGTGAAGGGTGCCAAGGTGACCGCGCGCCAGGTCAAGGACCGCCTGGACAAGGAACTGATCGGTAACGTTTCGTTGAGCGTACTGCCAACCGAGCGTCCGGATGCTTGGGAAGTTCAGGGCCGTGGCGAATTGGCACTGGCAATCCTCGTCGAGCAGATGCGCCGCGAAGGCTTCGAACTGACCGTTGGCAAGCCACAGGTTGTCACCAAGATGATCGACGGCAAGGTCAACGAGCCAATGGAACACATGACCATTGACGTGCCAGAGGAGTACCTCGGCGCAATCACCCAGCTGATGGCTTCGCGCAAGGGCCGGATGACCAACATGGCCAACCACGGCACCGGCTGGGTCCGCATGGAATTCATGGTTCCAGCCCGTGGCCTGATCGGCTTCCGTACGCGCTTCATGACCGAAACCCGCGGCGCCGGCATTGCCGCCTCGTTGGCTGAAGGCTACGAGCCATGGGCCGGTCCGATCGAGTACCGCATCAACGGTTCGATCGTGGCTGACCGCGCTGGCGTGGTCACTCCGTTCGCGATGATCAACCTGCAGGAACGCATGAACTTCTTCGTGCGTCCAACCGAAGAGGTCTACGAGGGCATGATCGTTGGCGAGAACTCGCGCGCCGATGACATGGACGTGAACATCACCAAGGAAAAGAAGCTCACCAACATGCGTGCGGCTTCCTCGGACTCCTTCGAGAACCTGACCCCACCGCGTAACCTGACTCTCGAAGAGTCGCTGGAATTCGCTCGCGAAGACGAGTGCGTTGAGGTGACCCCGGAAGCGATCCGCATCCGCAAGGTGCTGCTGAACGCAAACGACCGTGCCAAGGCAACGCGTGCACGAGCAAAGAGCTAACCAGCCGCTCACCGTCGGCGGCAACCCGGGCGCGCTGCTGCGTGGCCTGGTTGCCGCCGTGGTTGCAGGTTTACTCGGTACGGCAATCCACGCTTCGCTGAGCTACGCGGGCGATATCCCGCTGGTCTGGGGAGTGCTGCTGGCTTGGCTGCTGCTGGGGCTGCTCGTTTACTGGTCTGTGATTGCCTCGGGCAAGCTCTGGGCCGGGGCGGTCGGCTTCATCGGCTGCTACCTGGTCGTCGGCTCGATTTCCTATTTCGGAAACGACACGCTGATCTTGCCGTTGCAGTACCTTCAGTACCTGCCAGGTCCGACCATCGCGTCCCTGTTGTGGATGTATGGGATGATCGTGCCCGCCGTGATCGCGTTAACCGCTGCACTGCGAGTGCTTCGCAAACGCCAGCGTTAAGCCAAAAAATCCCCAGCCAATGGCTGGGGATTTTTTTGCGCAAAAACTACTTATTGCCGGTCACATCGAGGTGGTGGGCCAGGAACAACGAGGTGGCAACGCCGTCAACCTCCGGTTCGCGCATCGCATAGTCTTCGATAACCGCGCGAATGCGGCCCATCATTTCCTTCTGCGTAGCCTCGGATAATTTCAACCCCACGCGGATGACCTGAATTTCCTCGGGCTCCAGCCCGTTGATTTCCTGCAAGAACGTGTCCACAAGCAGGGGAGCGGCATCGGGGATGCGGGTACCCCACGATTGGCGGGTGCTGCGATAGGGGACTTCCTTCGCCCCCCGGTTTCCCCGGCGAGGTTCCTCTGCGCTGAGAAAACCGCTGCTCACCAGCGTGCGTACGTGATGCAACGAGGTAGCCGGGTTCAACTCGAGAATGTCAGCTATTTCCTTGTTGGTGCGAGGCTCATGCAGGCATAGGCGCAGAATTCTAAGCCGCAACGGCGAGCTCAATGCTCGAGCGCGGGCTTGGACATGTTCGTCGGACGGCATATGGCCAGCATACGCGAAATTGGCCCAGTGATTGGTATCTTCAAATCACATGTCGCGAAACCAGCGGTCTGCGGGCGGCGGCGCAACCGCGCAAGGAGTTCCGCGGGGCTCCGTGGAACCTCTGCGGGCCTGTCAACGCGCGGGCTCGCGCGGAGGGGTTACTTCAGGGTTGGCGGACGAGATCGGCGTACCGGTGGCGGCGGAACGCGTTTGGCATGGGTGATATTTTCACGCTCCACCTCGACCGGGCCGCGCCGAGTGCTGATGCGGATCTTGTCCGCATTCACCTCGATGACCTCCCCAAGTACGTCGCTGCTGGCGCGGTTGCCTGTGGCGACAGATGACTCGGTAAGTCGGTAGCGGACCACAATGCGGTCACCGGGAGTAAGATCTTCAAATTTGAGCATATTTTCCGTCATGTAATTGTAAGAAGAATTCACTTTCGCAGTCGCGCAACGAAATGTGAATGGTCGATTACGTCACAGGATGAGTGTGCGAGATCCCTTGCATGGGTATCAGGACTAGACTGTAGCTAGAGCTTACTTGCGGATTCAACGAGCAGTCGTTAAATCCGTGAAACCGAAGTGAAATCTTAAAATTGCGCTAAGAAAGGTCTCAGCACCCGTGACTTACATCATCGCCCAGCCGTGCGTCGACGTTAAAGACAAGGCGTGTGTCGAAGAGTGCCCGGTAGATTGCATTTACGAAGGCGAACGCTCGCTGTACATTCATCCCGATGAGTGCGTCGACTGTGGTGCTTGTGAACCGGTGTGCCCCGTCGAGGCCATCTACTACGAGGACGATGTTCCGGACGAGTGGGCCGACTATTACAAGGCCAATGTCGAGTTTTTCGACGAACTTGGTTCACCCGGTGGCGCCGCTAAGATTGGAAACACAGGAAATGATCACTCGTTGATCAGTGTCCTGCCTCTGCAAAACCAAGGCTAGGTTCCCCCTTTTATGCTTGAGCTCCCCGATTACCCCTGGAACCAGCTCGCACCCTACCGCGAGTTGGCTGCCGAACATCCAGGTGGTGTTGTCGATCTTTCCATCGGCACACCTGTCGATGACACACCACAGGTAATCCAGCAGGCTCTGGCAGAAGCCGCAAATTCCCATGGATACCCGACCACCCACGGAACGCCCGCGGTGCGTCAGGCAATCGTCGACTGGTATGCCCGACGGCGCAACGTCACCGGGCTCGGTATTGACGATGTCATGCCCACCGTTGGTTCCAAAGAGCTGGTGGCCTGGCTCCCGCTCTTGCTCGGCATGGGTGCCGAGGACATCTTGGTGCGTCCGAAGATTGCTTACCCCACTTACGATATCGGTGCTCGCTTGGTTGGAGCCACGGCCATCGCCGCGGACGATTTGAGCGAACTGACCGAGGCGGAACGCGCTCGCGTGAAGCTGGTCTGGGTCAATTCTCCCGGTAACCCCACCGGCAAGGTCCGCGACGTGGAATCGCTGCGCCAATTGGTCGCCGAGGCGCGCGAACTCGGTGCGGTCGTGGCCTCCGACGAATGCTACGCCGAGCTTGGCTGGGATGAGTTCGACGGTCAGGTGCCCAGTGTTCTGGACCCGCGGGTCAACGGTGGAAACCTGGATAATTTACTCTCGCTGTACTCGCTGTCCAAGCAATCGAACCTCGCTGGATACCGGGCCGCATTCGTTGCCGGTGCCCCGAATTTGATGCCCGCGTTGGTCAACAGCCGCAAACATGCCGGCATGATCGTCCCGGGTCCCATTCAGCACGCAATGGTCATCGCCCTGGGTGATGACGCGCATGTGGCCGCGCAGCGTGAACTGTATCGGGCGCGCCGCGAAGCGTTGCGCCCAGCTCTTGAAAACTTCGGGTTGACCATCGAGGATTCGGTGGCCGGACTCTACCTCTGGTGCACCGAGGGCCGCTCCAGCTGGCAGACGCTGCAGCGCCTGGCGGAGCTTGGAATCGTCGCCGGCCCAGGTGCCTTTTACGGAACTGCCGGGCAGTCGCACGTACGTGTGGCGCTGACCGGTTCCGACGAACGGATCGCCACGGCCGTTGAGCGGTTGAATTCATCCGCCGCCCGGTGAAGATGACAGTCTAATTAGCATGAACGGGTCAGTTAGCGGTATGTTCTACCGTGACGACTGACCTTTCGGAACTAAAGCCTTTCCGGTTAGGAGATGCAATGACAGATACTAAATCTGCACAGCTACATTTTGGTGAATCCAGCCTAGAGCTACCGGTTATCCCGGCTGCCGAGGGCAATGATGGTTTTAACGTAGCGCCACTATTGAAGACCACCGGGAACGTAACCTACGATCCCGGCTTCATGAATACCGCGGCCACTAAGTCCGCGATCACCTACATCGACGGCGACGCAGGCATCCTGCGCTACCGCGGTTACCCAATCGAGCAGCTGGCACAGCACTCGAGCTTCACCGAGGTCAGCTACCTGCTGATCAACGGCGAACTGCCTTCGGCGACCGAGCTGGAAACCTTCGATGGTTCCCTGCGCCGCCACACCCTGCTGCACGAAGAGCTCAAGGGCTTCTTCGGCGGCTTCCCCCGCGATGCACACCCCATGCCGGTGCTGTCCTCGGCCGTTTCGGCCCTGTCGACCTGGTACCAGGATTCGCTGGATCCAACCGACGACGTGCAGGTCGAGCGTTCGACCCTGCGCCTGCTGGCAAAGCTGCCGGTACTTGCCGCCTATGCGCACAAGAAGTCCATCGGCCAGGCACTGCTGTACCCGGATAACTCGATGAACATGGTCGAGAACTTCCTGCGCCTGTGCTTCGGTACCGCCGCCGAGCCTTACGAGCTGGACCCAGATGTGGTCAAGGCCCTCGACCTGCTGCTGATCCTGCACGCAGACCACGAGCAGAACTGCTCGACGTCCACCGTGCGCCTGGTCGGCTCCTCGGATGCGAACATGTTCGCCTCGGTCTCCGCAGGCATCCATGCCCTGTCGGGCCCAGCACATGGTGGCGCCAACGAGGCAGTGCTCAAGATGCTGCGCGAGATCCAGTCTTCGGGCATAACTCCTGAGGCCTTCATGGAGAAGGTGAAGAACAAGGAAGACGGCGTACGCCTGATGGGCTTCGGCCACCGCGTGTACAAGAACTACGATCCACGTGCACGCATCATCAAGCAGACCGCACACGATCTGCTGGCCAAGCAGGGCAATAACCAGCTGCTTGACATCGCGATGAAACTGGAAGAAACGGCGCTGAACGATGAATACTTCATCTCACGCAAGCTCTACCCGAACGTGGACTTCTACACCGGCCTGATCTACACCGCGATGGGCTTCCCGGAGAAGATGTTCACCGTGCTCTTCGCCATCGGCCGCCTGCCGGGCTGGATCGCCCAGTGGCGCGAACTGATCAAGGACCCAGAGACCAAGATCGGCCGTCCACGCCAGTTGTACATGGGTGAGACCGAGCGCAACTACCCGGGCGTCTAAACCGCGGATAGACGATTGAGTCTTGGCGAAACGGCCGGGCAAGCACGAAAGTGTTTGCCCGGCCGTTCCCTGTTTTAACGCGGAATTTCGGCGTATCCTAGGGTTCTAGGGCGCAATGATGCGTGGAAAAGTCAGGTGGTGCGCGTGTATTTTCGTCGTGGCAATAATTGGACTTTGGCCATAAATACAAATCCGAGCATGGTGTTGGCACTTTACCTACGCGAGTTGGGCGGGCTGGACCCGACCGAGGTGGGACCGAACTCCGGACTTGCGCCTGGCATCAAGGCACGCGGCAATCGGCAGGTGGCGGCCGGGCAAATCAAGCAGGAATGGTCCTCCTGGTGGGATTCGCTCATTTCCCGGGATCCAACAAGCGACGCCGAAGGCACCGTGGATCTGCTGGCGGACCTAGGCGCCGGCTGCTATCCAGAACTAGCGAAGCTGGCCAGCGCGCACTACGGGCAGGCCACCTTGTACGCTCAGCAGCACCGTGCGAAATTCAGCGAGCAGTCCAAAGACTATATTCCGCAGCGCATGGACGAGGTCGAACGGATTCTCATCGACCACGGGGTAGAACATGCCCAAGAGGTGGAAGAAATGCAGATTCAGGTCATCGACGTGCCGCTCACCGAGCCGCGGGCCTGGCTGATCGGCGGCGCGACGATCGTCGCGAGCACCTCGCTGTTGCGTGACGGGCGGGCCTTTCACGGTTACATCCAACCCATGGTGACCATCATCTTCCCCTGAGCACTGCACGGATAAAGGTCGAGGGACGCACCAGCCGGTGCGTCCCTCGACCTTTTGCATTGGGAGAACTAGTTGGCGTGCAACGCGCTGTTCAGCTCGACCTGCTGTCCGGCGCGGGCCAGTGCCTCCACGGCGCCGCTGACCGAATTGCGGCGGAAGAGCAGGTTCGGGACACCGGAGAGCTCCAGGGCCTTGACCGACTTCGCACCGAGCTGCACCCGGGTGCCAGCGGTAACGTAAAGCCCTGCTTCGACCACGCAGTCATCTCCGATGGAGATGCCCACCCCCGCATTGGCTCCCAGCAGGACGCGCTCGCCAATGGTGATGCGTTCCTTGCCGCCGCCGGAGAGCGTGCCCATGATCGAGGCGCCGCCGCCGACATCGGAGCCGTCGCCGACAACCACGGAGGCCGAGATGCGCCCTTCGACCATCGAAGCGCCCAGGGTGCCGGCATTGAAGTTCACGAAGCCCTCGTGCATCACCGTGGTGCCTTCGGCCAGGTGCGCGCCGAGGCGGACACGGTCCGCATCGGCGATCCGCACGCCGGTGGGCAACACGTAGTCGACCATGCGCGGGAACTTGTCGACGCCGAAGACATCGACGTTGCCGCGGGCACGCAGTTTCAGTCGGGTCATTTCGAATCCCGCCACCTGGCAAGGGCCGAAGTTGGTCCACACCACGTTGGCCAGGTGTCCGAACACGCCGTCGAGGTTGATCGAGTTCGGGGTGACCAGGCGGTGCGAAAGCAGGTGCAGGCGCAGCCACACATCGGCGGTGTCGGCAGGCGCCACATCGAGGTCGATGGTCAGCGAAATGACCTTCTGCGTGGTGCCACGCTGGGCGTCGTCGAGTGCGGCGGCGGAAAGTTCGCCGGAAAGTTCTGGAGCCTCGGCGAGCACACCGAGAACGGGGGCCGGGTACCAGACGTCAAGTACGGTGCCATCGGTCGCGATGGTGGCCAAACCATGACCGGAGGCCAAACGTACTGAGGAGTCAAAAGAAGTTGCTGCAGGTTCAAAAGTCATTCTCTGATCGTAGCGTTTGCACTGCGAGTAATGTTGATAAATGACAGCGGTATGAACTCAAAAAGTGTAGAACGATGGGTATTGTGAACGAATTAGACCTTCGAGAAGACGTCGCCAGCTTGACCGAACGGATCATGAATATCGAATCCGTCTCCGGAAACGAAAAGGCGTTGGCAGATGCGGTCCATCAAGCGTTGTTGGCGCTGGAGCACCTGGAGGTGCATCGGGACGGGGACTCCATCGTGGCGCGCACTCGGCTCGGTCGCGAGCGACGGGTGGTGCTGGCCGGGCACCTGGATACGGTGCCGTTGCCGCATACCCAAGGAGCGCGCGGCACGGTGCCGGCCACGGTGGTCGACGGGGTGCTCTACGGCCGCGGGGCGACGGATATGAAAGGCGGGGTCGCGGTCCAGCTGGCTCTGGCCGCCGAACTGACCGATCCACGCTATGACGTCACCTACATCTTCTACGACCACGAAGAGGTCGCCGCGGCGAAATCCGGATTGGGACGTCTGGCCCGGAATGCGCCAGAGCTGCTGACCGCCGACTTTGCGATTCTGCTTGAACCGACCAACGGCACGGTGGAGGGCGGCTGCAATGGCACAAGCCGTTTCCTGGTGCGAACCACCGGCGCCGCGGCGCATTCGGCTCGCGCCTGGATGGGGGAGAACGCCATCCACAAGGCCGCTCCGATCCTGGCACGCTTGGCAGCCTACGAGCCGCAGACCGTCGATGTCGAAGGCCTGGCCTACCGGGAATCGATGAACGCGGTACGGATCTCCGGTGGCATCGCCGGGAACGTGATTCCGGATTATTGCGAGGTGGAGGTCAACTACCGCTTCGCCCCGGATAAGGACCTGGCCCAGGCCGAAGCGGCCGTGCGCTCGCTGTTCGAGGGATTTGAGGTCGAACGCACCGATGGTGCCGAAGGCGCCCGCCCGGGCCTGGACCAAGCCATTGCGGCCTCGCTGGTCGAGATCCTCGGGCAGGAGCCCAAGCCGAAATACGGTTGGACCGATGTGTCGCGTTTTTCTGCGCTGGGAATCTCGGCGGTGAACTTTGGCCCGGGCGACGCCTTGCTGGCCCACACCGATGGCGAGCATGTCACGCAGCAGGCGATCCGCGATTGCCGCAACACCCTGCGTGCCTGGTTGAGCGAAACCAAATAGTAGCCGGACCCTTGGACCCGGGGGTTAAAACAGCAGTTGCCTCCCCAAAAGGAGAGGCAACTGCTGGCGAGGAGCAATCCGACTAGCTCCGAGGATTCGGTTCGTCCTCGGCGTTCGGAGTTGGTTCCACCGGCAATACCGAGGGAGCTCCGACAACTGCAGCCTGCGGCGCCTGGCCGCCGGTCTTGTCCTTCTTCTCCCTGCTGCCCAGACGGCGCGAGACGATCTCGGCAATCTTGCCCAGGGTGAAGTTGATCAGGATGAAGATCGCCGCGGCAACGATCAGTGCCTGCAGGACGTTGCCGTTGGGAGACGAGTAGGTGCGTGCGAAGAACAGCAGCTCGTTGAAGCTGATGATGTAGCCCAGGGCCGAGTCCTTCAAGATGACGATGAACTGCCCGATCAGGGCCGGCAGCATGGCCACCAACGCCTGGGGGATTTCAATGAACCGCAATGACTGCCCGCGGGTCAGGCCGATCGCAATGCCTGCCTCGCGTTGCCCCTTGGGCAGGTTATGCACGCCGGAGCGCACCAGCTCGGCGACCACCGAACCGTTGTAGAACACCAGTGCGGCGACCACAGCCCACAGCGCGGTATCTCCTGGCAGCTGCAGGGAACGGGAGAAGAACACGTTGAAGAACACGATCATCAGCAGCACCGGCACGGCGCGGAAGAATTCCACGACAACGGTGCTGAATCCGTTGATGAGCTTGTTCTGCGAAAGCCGTCCGACGCCGAAGATCAGGCCGAAGATCACCGAGCCGACGATGCCCAGCACGGCGGCCTTGAGCGTGTTCAGCAGACCCGGCAGCAGATAGTTAGCCCAGGTGCTGCCTTCGATGAAGTCATCCCATTGGGAAGGCTGCATCTGGTCCTTGTTGGCCAGCCCGAAGATGATCCAAGCCAGGAGTCCGGCTGCAATCAGCGCGCCGACGACGTTGATGGCCAGGATGTTTCGCCGGGCCTTAGGACCCGGGGTGTCAAAGAGAATCGAGGCGCTCATCGTGCCACCGCCAGTTTCTTGGAGAGCCAGGTTGTTAGCAGACCCACCGGGATCACGATGATCACAAAGCCGACGGCGAAGGTCAGGAAGATCGGGATCACGATGTCCGCGCGGAATTCGATCATGGTCTTCATGGTCGAGGAGGCCTCGGTTGCCACCGAGCCGACGGCTGCTACGGTCGAGTTCTTAATCAGCGCGATCAAGGTGTTGCCCAACGGGACGATTGCGCCGCGGAAGGCCTGCGGCAAGATGACCTCGCGGGCCGCAGGCAAGAAGCTCAGCCCTATGGCGCGAGCGGCCTCGGCCTGCCCCAGCGGCACGGTGTTCACGCCCGAGCGGATGGCCTCGCAGACGAATGCTGCGTGGTAGAGGGCAAGTCCCATGACCGCCAAGCGGAAGAAGTTCCCCTGGAAATCTCCACCCAGGTTGAAGCCCAATTGCCCGTAAAGCGCCAGCACTCCGAAAAGGATGATGATCGTCAGCGGAGTGTTCCTGATGAGGTTCACATAGCTGGCGCCTATCGCACGGAAGCTGGCGACCGGTGAAATGCGAAGGAGCGCAAGTACCGTGCCTAGGAGCAGGGCGCCCAGAGCGGCCCAGAAAGTTAGTTGGATGTTGACCCAGAATGCTCCGGGTACGTCGTATTCAGTGAATATCGATAGATAGTTGTCCACTGCAAGCCTCTATCTCGATGGCCGCACCTGCGGCCAAGCGGCTATGGGTGTGGTGCCCGCTGCACGGGGCACCGCGAAACATGAAGGTGTGCAAAGGGGCCAAGGGCAATGCGCTTGGCCCCTTTGCTACGGATGCTGCTAAGCGCAGGTATCCGAGAGTTCCGGTGGGTTGGTTTCCGAGTTCGGCGTGTAGCCGGTGCCCTCGGTGTTTGCCGTCAAGGCTTCTTCCCAGGCGCCGGATTCGATCATCTTGGTGATCGCCGCGTTGATGTCGCCGCACTTGTCGGTTCCGTCGGGAAGGCCCACTCCGTAGTTTTCCTCGGAGAACGGTGCACCGGCAACCTTGAACTTGCCCTGGTAGGCAGGCTGGGCCGCCAAACCGGCGAGGATGATGTCATCGGTGGTCACCGCGTCGATGGTGCCGCCGCCCATCTGGGTCACGCATTCTGCGTAGCCCGGAAGCTCCTGCAGGTTGGTGTTCTCGGCGTAGTTGTCCTTCACCTTCTGGGCCGAGGTGGAACCGGTGACCGAGCACAGGTTCTTGCCGTTGAGGTCTTCGGGGCTGGCGATATCCGAATCGGTGGCCACCAGCAGATCCTGGCCTGCAACGAAGTATGGTCCGGCGAAGTCGACAACCTTATTGCGTTCCTCGGTGATCGAGTAGGTTGCGAAGATCATGTCGACCTGGTCATTCTGGAGCATGGTTTCGCGGTTCGCCGAAGGGGCCGAAACCCATTCGATGTTCTCCTCGGCGTAGCCCAGCTCGTTGGCAACGTACTTGGCAACATCTACGTCGAATCCGGTGTAGTTGTTGCCGTCTTTGAAGCCGAGGCCCGGCTGGTCGAACTTGATGCCGATGCGGATGCTCTCGGCATCGCCTTCGCCGCTCCCGCCGCCACATGAAGTGAGGGCCAAAGCCGCCACGGCTGCCATTGCAGCGACAGCGCCTAAACGATTCTTACGCATGATTCCTCCTGAATACAGAATGCGGTGATGGAATTAGTGGTTGGTAATGAGCTTGCCCAGGAAGTCCTTGGCACGGTCGCTCTGCGGGTTGGTGAAGAACTCGTGCGGAGTGGCCTGCTCGACGATCTGCCCGTCGGCCATGAAAATCACTCGGTCGGCGGCCTTGCGGGCGAAGCCCATCTCGTGGGTCACCACCAGCATGGTCATGCCTTCCTTGGCCAACCCGACCATGGTGTCTAGCACCTCATTGATCATTTCCGGGTCCAGCGCACTGGTCGGCTCGTCAAACAACATGACCTTCGGCCTCATGGCCAGCGCACGGGCAATTGCCACGCGCTGCTGCTGGCCGCCCGAGAGCTGAGCCGGCAATTTGCCGGCCTGGTTGGCGACGCCCACGCGCTCCAAGAGCTGCATGGCGAGCTTGTCCGCCGCGGCCTTCTTCAGACCCTTGACCTTGATCGGGCCGAGAGTCACGTTCTCCAGGATGGATTTGTGCGCGAAGAGGTTGAAGGACTGGAAAACCATTCCCACATCGGCGCGAAGCGTCGCCAGCGCCTTGCCCTCCTCGGGCAGGACCTTGCCATCGATGCTGATTTTGCCGTCGTCAATCGTCTCCAGACGATTAATGGCGCGGCAGAGCGTCGACTTGCCCGAACCGGAAGGTCCGAGAATGACTACAACCTCACCCTTCGTGACCTGAAGATTGATGTCGTTCAGTACATGGAGTGCCCCATAATGCTTGTTGACCCCAGTCAATTCAACGATGGGGCCGTCAGAAGAAGCTTGAGCTTGCTGATCGCTTTTCATAATCTAGACATTACTTCATGTGACGCACATAATGCGAGGCTACGAATGCGTCACAAAAAGTTGTTATCAAACTGTTCCGTAATCGTGCATCGGGCAATGCGCTGGATGCTGGGTGGTTACCGATAGAGTGAGGTCATGGTCCATAAGCGTAAAAGCGAAGAAAATGCGCATGCAGGGCGCAAGGTCCACGTTGAAGCGAGCTGGCCAAACAAAGAGCCAGCCGAGCAACTTGACCGCTATCTGCTGGAGAGTCCGCAGGAAGACGTCACGCATAGCGATGTGTGGCGCGTGCTGCGCATCCAATCGGAATTCGTCTCTGGATTCGGTTCGTTGGCAGGGCTGGGACCAGCGGTGTCGGTCTTCGGTTCGGCGCGCACCGATCCGGACAGCCTGTACTACAAGCAGGCTTATCGCATCGGGCAACGGCTAGCCCAGTCCGGGGTAATCACCATCACCGGTGGCGGCCCGGGCGCGATGGAGGCTGCCAACAAGGGTGCCAGCGATGCGGAAGGCTCCTCGGTGGGGCTGGGGATCGAACTGCCCTTCGAAACCGGGCTGAATTCCTGGGTGAACCGCGGCATCAACTTCCGCTATTTCTTCGTGCGCAAAACCATGTTCGTCAAGTACTCGCAAGGATTCATCGTGCTGCCCGGCGGTTTTGGCACCTTGGACGAGCTTTTCGAGGCATTGACCTTGGTGCAGACGCAGAAGATCACAGGATTCCCCATTGTCTTGGTTGGCACCGAATATTGGGGTGGGCTGGTGGACTGGCTGACGGATGTGGTTGCCAAGGAACGCGCCATTTCACCAAAGGACCTGGATCTCTTCCACCTCACCGACGATCCCGACGAAGCCGTGGACATCGTGTTGCGTAATATGGTGGAGGACCTGGACAAGAAGCAATCGAGCCGGAGCTAGCCATGCCATTTTTTCTCATAGCACTGGCAATCCTGGCCGTGGGCGGCGTGGCGTTGCTGATTTCAAGCCAACGGAAATCGGTTCCGGCCGGCCGGCATTTCGAATCCACGAGCGAGCCAATTGTGGGGCTCGTGGAGCATGAAGCGTCGTTGCCGCCGGTGTTGTTGCCGGAGCATCCGCGCGCCAACGATATTGACTCCGTGAAGTTCTCGCTGGGGCTGCGCGGCTACCGCTGCGATCAAGTAGACGACACCCTTGATGTGCTGGCTGCCGAGATCACCCGACTGGAAAATACAATTCGTGACATGGAGTCCCGGCGTGTGATTAGCGACACGACGCAAAATTAGCAATAATAGAAGATAAGTGTCCCTTATCAGCGACGAATCATCGCAGAAGGTGGACTTAGACATTGGGTTGTGCGCAAGGCAAAAAATGTTGCGCGCGTTAGCCACGGACGAAGGGAACAGCTCATATGGCTGCGATGAAGCCACGTACCGGTGACGGGCCGATGGAAGTCACCAAAGAGGGTCGAAGCCTGATTTTGAGACTGCCAATCGACGGCGGAGGTCGTCTGGTGGTGGAGCTGAACAGTGCGGAAGCAACTGAACTGCGTAACTGTCTAGTTGGGGTCACCGAATAATTCTTTAGCAAACCGAGGGCCGGCAAGATGCCGGCCCTCGGTTTTTCTACCCGCCGAACGCCCCGCTAGCGCGCTTTAGGTGCGGGCAGCACCGTGGCCACGAACAATCCCTGCTCGCTGGGGAAAAGGTGGGTCTGCAGCTTCGGGTCCTCGCGCAGCAGGCGCAGCGCATCGCGGGTGGCGACGGTGGAGGCGCGGCGTACCGCGGGACGCGCGAGGCGGTGCTCATCGAATGCGTTATTCAGCACGATCACCCCGCCCGGACCCACCAGGCGCTTGGCCTCGGCCACGTAGTCCAGCAGCAGTTCCGCGCTGGCATCGATGAGCACCAGGTCATAGGCGTGGTCGGCCAAGCGGGAGAGCACGCTTTCGGCGCGCTCGTTGATGATGCGCACGCGCGCCGAGAGGATTCCGGCTTCGCGCAGGCCCTGGCGCATGGCGTTGGCATGCTCCAGATCCGATTCGATGGCCGTCAGCGTCCCCGTGGCGCCCATGGCTTCGAGCATCGCCATGGAGGCGACACCCACTCCGGAGCCGATCTCGACGATGCTGTGCGGGGCGCGCAGGGTGCAGAGCAGGGCGAGCATCGAGCGCCCGGCCGGATCGATGCATCGAACACCAAGATCCGCGGCCCGTTCGCGTGCGGCAAGCACATGATCGCGCTCGGGCAGCTGGTTTTGGCTGAAGCCCCAGCTGGCGAGGAGTTCTGGATTCATCGAAGGCATGAGTGTGAGGTCCTTGGGGTTGTCTGTCGGGTGGTCCGGAGACCATCGTACCTACCGAGTTGGGCCGATCTTGGACGAACTGCTGGCAGGTGCGCAGGCGATTCTTAGCTTCAGCTCAGCTTTCCGGGTCACAATTGAAGAGTGAACACTGCAAGTAGCCAGCTAATTGCCCCCGTGGACGGCCCCGAAACCGAGACCCCCTCATGGGACTCCATGGTGCACGACCATGGCGAACGGGTCTTCCGTTTGGCGTACCGTCTGACCGGTAACCGCCAGGATGCCGAGGACCTGTCGCAGGAAGCCTTCGTGCGGGCGTTCAACGCGTTGGAGAAGTACACGCCCGGCACCATGGGCGGATGGCTGCACCGCATCACCACCAACCTGTTCCTCGACCAGGCGCGGCGCAAGTCCAAAATCCGTTTTGACCGTTTTGCCGAAGGCGCCGAGGACCGCTTCCCGAGCAACGCGGTCACCCCCGAGCGGGACTTCGAATTCAACAATCTGGACGTCGATGTGGCCAAGGCGCTCAAGGCGCTCGCCCCCGACTTCAGGGCGGCGATCGTCTTGTGCGATATGGAGGGTTTCTCCTATGAGGAAGTCTCGCAGATCCTGAATGTGAAGCTGGGCACCGTGCGGTCGCGCATCCACCGTGGGCGCGCCATGCTGCGCGACGCGTTGGCGCACCGCAACCCGGCCAACCGCGCCCCGTTGACCGTGAGCCTGCCGCGCATCCCGTTGGGGCTGCGCACCGCCAAGCAGGGCTGACGCATAAGTCATCCGCCGTGGCGCGGTGACTTCGACCATTCGAAGCCGACAAGGTAATCTTTCATACGTGGAGTTAATTGGAATCAATGGCGGAGAATTCATTATTCTCGCCATCCTCGCAGTGGTGATCTTGGGTCCCGAGAAGCTTCCGGAGTACGCCAAAAAACTGGCTAACCTGGTCAAGGAACTACGCCGCATGGCCAATGGCGCCAAGGAGCAGCTGCGTGAAGAGGTCGGCGACGAGGTCGCAGACATGGACTGGCGCAAGCTGGACCCGCGGCAGTACGATCCGCGGCGGATCATCAAGGAAGCGCTCGTCGATGAATTCGACGAGGCGGTGAACGCGGCCAAGGCGCCGCCGCACCCCGCGCAGGCCCCGGTGCGAACGGCCGTTGAGACCGCCAAGCAGCAACCGCTGGCGGCCGACGAGCTGGCCCCCTTTGACACGGAAGCCACCTAGAACCTCTAGAAGGACATTGGCAGCGATCGCCCGGCAAGCCCGCGCGGCCGCTGCCCTAATTTCTGCGCCAGCTGGCGCAGGGAACCGGCCACCGGCGACTCCGGGGTGCCCAGCACCACCGGGACCCCTCGATCCGAGCCCACCCGCACCGCCTCTTCCAGCGGCAGCTGGGCGAGCAGCTCCACCGGATATCCGAGCTGTTCGCTGAGCGATTCGCTCAGCCGCTGCCCGCCGCCGGTTCCGAAGATCTCCATCTTGCCGCCGTCGGGCAGGCTCAGGTAGCTCATATTCTCCACCACGCCGATAACCTGCTGCTTGGTTTGCAAGGCAATGGTTCCGGCGCGTTCGGCCACCGCGGTCGCCGTGGCCTGCGGGGTGGTGATCACCAGCAGTTCGCTATTGGGCAGCAGCTGCGAAACCGAGATCGCCATATCCCCGGTGCCCGGGGGCAGGTCCAGCAGCAGCACGTCCAGGTCCCCGAAGTACACGTCGGTCAAGAACTGTTCCAGCGCGCGGTGCAGCATCGGCCCGCGCCAGATCACCGGCTGGTTCGAGTCCAGGAACATGCCGATGGAAATGACCTTCACCCCGTGGGCCACCGGGGGCAGGATCATCTCGTCCACACGGGTCGGTTTCCCGGTGATGCCCATCAGCGCCGGGATCGAGAAGCCGTGCACGTCGGCATCGATCAGTCCGACCTTCAACCCGTCCGCGGCCATGGCGGCCGCCAGATTCGCGGTGATCGAGGACTTGCCCACCCCGCCCTTGCCGCTGGCCACCGCGATCACCCGGGTCAGCGAATCCGGGTCGGAGAATACCGTGCGCTTGGCTTGCAGCTTCGCGCGCAGCTCGGCGCGCTGGACCGGGTCCATCACATCCAGCACGACGTTCACCGCCGCCACCTCGGGCAGCGCGCCCACCGCCTTGGCCACGTCGGCCTCGATGGTCGAACGCATCGGGCAGCCGGCGATGGTCAGCAGGATGCGCACCCGCGCGGTGCCCGCGACCAGTTCCGCGGAAGCCACCATGCCCAGTTCGGTGATGGGGCGGCGCAGCTCCGGGTCGATTACGGATTCAAGGGCGCGGTGCAGGGCCGCGGATTGGGTCACTTTGGGTTTGCCTTCCGATGCTGGGAGCGGTTGGAATCAACCGTGTCAATTAATCCGGTGGACGGATTGCTGTGCTTGTTCTTGCGCTTGGCGCGCAGATGCAGGTCTTCGCCGTCGGTGGTTTCGAGCAGTTCTTCGAGCACATTGCGCAGTTCGGAACGCACATAGTCGCGGGTGGCGACATCGCGCATGGCCAGGCGCAGGGAGGCGAGCTCCCGGGTGAGGTATTCGGTGTCGTAGAGATTGCGCTCGGCGCGGTTGCGGTCCTCGGTGAGCGAGACGCGGTCGCGGTCATCCTGCCGGTTCTGCGCGAGCAGCAGCAGCGGGGCCGCATAGGAGGCCTGCAAGGAGAGCATCAGGGTCAGCGCGGTGAAGCCGATGGCCGCGTCATCGAAGCGCCAGGCGGCCGGGGCGACGGTATTCCAGACGAGCCAGAAGGCGCAGAAGATCGTCATGTAGAACAGGAACTGCGGGGTGCCCATGAAGCGGGCGAATTTCTCCGTCGCCGAACCGAAAAGGTCCGGATCGGGGGAGAACTTCGGCCAGAACCGGCTGCGTGCCGAAAGGGGAGTATCCAGCCCGTTGCTCTTGCGCTGTTCGGCCATCCGGTGAACTCCTTTGCTGCTGATCGAGAATGCTGAAGCTTGCCGGCCTAATCCGCCGAGCGCCAGTCATCGGGAAGAATGTGGTCCAGGACGTCGTCGACGGTGATGGCGCCGACGAGCCGCCCCTCGTTGTTGACCACGCCCACCGAGGTGAGGTTATAGGTGGCCAGATGGCGGACCACGTCGGTGATGCTCGACAGGTCCGACATCGGTTCAAGTTCCTTGTCAAGAATATCGCCCAAGGGCTCCGGGGGAGCGGCGCGCAACAGCGCCTGGATGTGAACTTGGCCCAGATAGCGGCCGGTGGGGGTCTCCAGCGGCGGACGCACCACATAAACCGTGGAGGCCAGCGCCGGGCTGATCTCTTCGAAGCGGACCGAAGCCAGCGCCTCGGCCACCGTGGATTCCGGGGTGAGGATCACCGGCACCGGGGTCATCACCGAACCGGCGGTGCCTTCGGGATAGGCCAGCAGGCGGCGCACGTCCTCGGCCTCCTCCTCGTTCATCAGCTCCAGCAGCTGGTGCTTGGTCTCCTCTTCCACCTCGGCGAGCAGGTCGGCCGCGTCATCCGGGTCCATCTCCTCGAGCACATCCGCGGCGCGCTCCAGGCTGAGCGCGGAGAGGATTTCGACCTGTTCCCGGTCCGGCAGCTCCTGCAAGACGTCGGCCAGCCGGTCATCTTGCAGATGCGCGGCGACTTCCAGCCGGCGTTTGCCGGTCATCTCATGCAGCGCGTCGGCGAAGTCGGCGGCCTTCATCTCATCGTGGGTGGCCACGAAATTATCCGCGGACTGCGGTTCGCTCTGCGCCCCCTGGCGGATCTCCTCCCAGGAGACCAGCACCTTGTTGCGGCGGCGGGTGCGCAACCCCAGCAGCGTGCTGGTCGTCTCCAGGCGCTGGACGAAGTACTCGTTGATCTCCCAGTCCCCGCGCCGGGTCTGGGTCAGCCCCACGTCCTCGATCAAACCGCGCCCGGAGGCATCGAGGAAGGTGACCGTGCGGTCGAACATTTCGGCGACGACGAGCATTTCCTGCCCGCGCTGCTGGAAGCGGCGCATGTTGACCAGTCCGGAGCAGATGACCTGGGTGGATTCCATCGACTGGATCCGGGTCATCGGCACGAAGACGCGGCGTTTACCCGGAACTTCGACGACCACGCCGACACAGGCCGGGGCCCGCTGCGGGCCGCGCGAAACGACGACGACGTCGCGTAGCCGGCCCAGGCGATCGCCCAAGGGGTCGAAGACGTCCAGCCCGAGGAGCCGGGCGACAAAGATTTTAGAAACGTGTGCGCTCACCGTTCTAGCCTAGCGTGCAAAGGGGCCGTTGGCGGTGTGCTGGGCCACGAAGCGGCACAGGATTCTTTCACCCTCAGCGATAGTGGGTGTACAACTGGGCGCACTCACAGTATTAGCGTGCACAATATAGGTATGACCTCGCCGCATGGAGTAAATTCAATCAGCCCCAACGGTTTGCCCCGTGGCGAACTGCTTGGGCGCTACACCAGCTATCTGGATGCCCAGAAACTGGTCGACTATCTTGCAGATAACAACTTCCCGGTCTCCGCCGTGAGCATCGTGGGCAACGACGTGCGCACCGTGGAACGGGTGACCGCGAAGCTTTCCTACCCGAAGGTGGCGCTGTCCGGCGCGGCGCAGGGCGGCATGATGGGCCTCTTCGTGGGCCTGCTGCTCTCGCTCTTCGGCGGCAGCGGAACCGGCCTGTACCAGATCCTCTCGGCCATCGGGCTGGGCATGGCGATCTGGATGATCGCCGGAGTCGTTTCCTACTCGATGCGCCGGGGCAAGCGCGACTTCGCCTCCTCGAGCAAGTTCGTGGCGACCAGCTTCGACGTGGTCGTGGACTTCGAGCATTCGCAGACCGCCCGGCAGCTGGCCGCCCAGCTGCCGATGCGTCCGCAGCCGGCACCGGGCACCGCGCCGGCAGCGCAGCCGGTACAGCCGCCCGCCGCCCCGGTGGCGCAGCCGCCGGCAGCCCCCGCAGCGACGCAGGCTCCGGCAGCTCCGGCAACGGAAGCAGCGCCCGCACCGACCAGCCAATTCGGCGACCTGCCAGATGGCCGCCCGCGCTACGGTGTGCGCGTGGACGAGCCAAAGCCCGCGGCGCCGGCGCAGCCCGAGGCGCAGGATGTGGCGCAGGCCGAGCCGACGGTTAAACAGGATGCGGTGCAGCCGCCCTCCGGCGAAGCCGCCCCGGAGACGGCCGGCCAGCCACAGGCCGAAGCCAAGGAATCCGACAAAGAGACCAAGCAGCAGTAACCAAGCGCAGCAAACCCGCCACGAAGTCTTCCGCACCGAGCGGAGCAGCGTGGCGGGTTTTTGCTTGCCCGCCGGTCCCCGGCAGCCAGCGACGCAAAAAACCAGGGGCAGCCGGGCTTCCGAGGTGGAAACCGGCTGCCCCTGGCAACTGTGCAATGACCGCTGGCGGACTAGCCGCGCAGCTTTGCCATCCACGCCTCGACCTCGTCGGGCTTGCGCGGCAGGGCCGCGGAGAGGTTCACCGCACCATCGGCGGTGACCAGGATGTCGTCCTCGATGCGCACGCCCAGCCCGCGGTACTCTTCCGGGATGGCCAGGTCCTCATTCTTGAAGTACAGGCCCGGTTCGATGGTGAACACCATGCCCTCGACGAGTTCCGCGTCCAGGTACAGATCCGCACGGGCCTGGGCGCAATCATGCACATCCAGGCCCAGATGGTGGCTGGTGCCATGCGGCATCCAGCGGCGGTGGTGCTGGCCTTCGGGAGACAGCGCCTCCTCCAGGGAAACCGGGAGCAGCCCCCAATCCTGCAGGCGTTCGGCGAGCACGGTGGTGGCGATGAGGTGCAGGTCGCGGAACTTCAGCCCCGGGCGGACCGCCGCGTAGGTTGCATCGGCGGCGTCGAGCACGGCCTGATAGACCTTGCGCTGCAGCTCGGTGTACTTCCCGGAGACCGGCAGGGAGCGGGTGATGTCCGCGGTGTAGAGCGACTCGGCTTCCACTCCGGCGTCCAACAGCAGCACCTCGCCCTCGTTGACCGCACCGGTGTTGCGGATCCAGTGCAGGATCGTGGCGTTGTTGCCCGAGGCGGCGATGGTGTCATAACCCAGTTCGTTGCCCTCGAGGCGGGCGCGGGCGAAGAAGGTGCCCTCCACGATGCGTTCCCCGCGCTGGTGGGCAATGGCGGCATCCAGGTTGCGCACGACGTCTTCGAAGCCTGCGATGGTGGCATCCACGGACTTCTGCAGTTCGGCCAGTTCGTACTCGTCCTTGACCAGGCGCAGCTCGGAGACGAACTCGGCGAGCTCGTTATCCAGCGCATCGCTGGCCTCCAGATCCTGTCCGGTGTTGATCCGCGAGGTATCGACCAGCGCCTCGACGTTCAGGTCGATCTCGCGCATCAGGCGGATGCGGATCCCGCCCAGGGCCTGCGGTCCCGAGTTCTTGGTCAGCGCATTTTCCAGCAGATCCAGCGACTGCGTGGAGATGCCGGTGCGGGCGGACATGGTGCTCAGCGTGGGACGCGGGCCCACCCAGAATTCTCCGGCGCGCGAGTCGAGGTAGAAGTCCGAGCTGTCCCGGCCCGCCATCGGCGCGAAGTACAAGGTGGCCGCGTGGTTGCCGCCCTGGTCCCCGGCCCCGTCGTCGGTTGGCTCCAGCACCAGGACCGCATCGGGTTCGTGGTCGACGCCCAGACCGGTCAGGTGCGCGAAGGCCGAATGCGGGCGGAAACGGTAGTCCGTATCATTCGAGCGGACCTTTGCCGGGCCGGCCGGAATGACCAGGCGTTCGCCCGGGTAGTGCGCGGAGAGGGCCGCACGGCGGGTGGCTGCAAAGCTTGCGGCAGGATCTGCTGCGGGAAGCTGGGAGGTGTCCGGCGCCCAAGAGGAAGCCATGAACTTCTTGAATGCTTCCGAGGTGGGACGCTGGGAGCGGTTGTTGACGCGATCTTCGAGCGGCTGGTCGTTGCCCGAAGGCGAAGAAACTTGATTGGTCATACTACTTAGTGTGTCACCGATTCGGCTATCCGGGCAAAGTAGCAGTAGGCCAGCTAATCTAGGGATATGCGAATTGACCTGCACACCCATTCAAATGTTTCGGATGGGACGCAACCGCCTGCCGAACTGATCGCGGCCGCGCAGCACGCCGGATTGGATGTGGTGGCGCTGACCGATCACGATCAGACCGCCGGGTGGGGCCAGGCGCGGCAGGCCGCGGCGAAACTTGGTGTGGGTTTTGTCCCCGGAATGGAAATCACCTGCCAGGACCATCAGGGAATCAGCGTGCACCTGCTGTGCTATCTGCAGGACCCCGGCTATCAGCCGTTGCTCGATGAATTGGATCTTTCGCGCAATTCCCGGGTCATCCGCGCCCAGCGCATCGTGGATCGGCTCGCCGAAGATTTTCCGATCAGCTGGGATTTGGTCTCCGAGCATTGCCAGCCGGGCGCCACGGTGGGACGCCCGCATATTGCCGACGCGTTGATTACCGCGGGGGTGGTGGAAAGCCGCAATGAGGCCTTCGCCAACATCCTCTCGGCGCGCTCGCGATACTACGTGGGGCACCCGGCCATCGACCCGCGCGACGCGGTGCGCCTGGTCCTGGAAGCCGGGGGAGTGCCGGTCTTCGCACACCCTGCGGCCGCCTTGCGCGGACGGGTCGTGCCCGAAGCGACCTTCCACGAGATGATCGATGTGGGACTGGCCGGGGTGGAGATCCACCACCGGGACAACAGCGCGGAAGGCAAGCGCTTCCTGGCCCGGCTGGCCAAGCAATACGACCTGATCGTGACCGGTTCTTCCGATTACCATGGGGCCGGAAAACTGAACCGGCTCGGTGAGAATCTCACCGAGCCGGACATGCTGGATCGAATTATTGCGGCGGGAACCGGAGCTCAGGCCTCTTTGTAGGCGGTGGTTTCCGGCAAGCGGGAACGCATCACCTCGATGGCCTCGGCGTTCTGGTCGATCAGCACGAAGCGCCGATTCAACTTCGCGGCTACCGCACCGGTGGTCCCGGAGCCGGCGAAGAAATCCAGCACCCAGTCGCCTTCGCGCGATGAGGCGGCGATGATCCGACGCAGGATACCTTCGGGCTTCTGCGTCGGGTAGCCGGTCTTCTCCTTGCCGGTCGGAGAGACGATGGTATGCCACCAGACATCGGTGGGCAGTTTGCCCAGGGCGCGCTTTTCGGGGGTCACCAGACCGGGAGCCATATACGGTTCGCGGTCCACCTCGGCCGAATCGAAGTGGTACTTCTTCGGGTCCTTCACGTATACCAAGATGGTGTCGTGCTTCGCCGGCCAGCGGCTTTTGGCGCGGGCACCGTAGTCGTAGGCCCAGATCAATTCGTTCAGGAAGTTCTCGCGCCCGAAAATCTGGTCCAGCAGCACCTTGACGTAGTGCACCTCGCGGTAGTCCAGGTGCACATAGAGCGTGCCGTCTTCGGCAAGCAACCGGTGGGCTTCGTGCAACCGGGGCTCGATGAAGCTGAGATAGTCATCGAAGCTGTCGTGATAGGAGCGCGCGGCTCCCAGCTCGGTGTTGTAGGAAAGACCCTTGAAGCCCACCCGATCGCCTTCGCCCTCGGCGGCCCGCACCATGGTGCGTTGCGCCCGGGTTTGCTTCCGGCCGGTGTTAAACGGCGGGTCGACATAGATCAGCGTGAAACTCCCGTCGGGCAGTTCCGACAAAGCCTTCACATTGTCACCGTGCAGCACGGTATTTTCCTGCGCCGGAGCGCCCGCGGTGAGTGCGGGCGCTCCGGTTTCGGGCAGGGTGGAATCCTCTGGTTGAGCGAGCACCGTTGGTACTGAATCCTTTCGGAAGAAGAATGGAAACGGAGAACTAATTAGTCCTGCGTTCCACCTTCGGTGCTGCGGGTGCGGCGGCGGGGCCGGCGGCGCGCACGCGATTCCTGTTCGGAGTCGGTGCGGGCAGCTGGCTGTTCCTCGTGCTGGTGGGTTTGGCGGTGGCGTTCGCCCTCGCGCGCCGGGCGGTCCTGCTTGCCCTTGGAATGCCCGTGGCGGCTGGCGCCCTGGTCGCCGGACTGTTCGCCTTCGACGGTGCGGGTACGGCTGCGGCCACCGGTGCTGCGCCGGCGCGGGGTGCGCTCGGTGCGCTCGGCTTGGTCGCGGCGCGGGGAACCGTCGCCCTCGGCCGGCGCGGTCTTCTTTGCACGCTGCAAGCGGCCCTTGGTGCCCTTGGGGATGTCCAGGTCGGCGAAGAAGTGCGGGGAGGAGGAGTAGGTTTCGACCGGCTCGGGCACATTCAGGCCCAGCGCCTTGTTGATCAGCGACCAGCGAGGCACCGAATCCCAGTCCACGAAGGTCACCGCGATGCCGGTGTTGCCGGCGCGGCCGGTGCGGCCCACGCGGTGCAGGTAGGTCTTCTCGTCGTCCGGGCACTGCAGGTTCACCACGTGGGTGACGTCGTCCACGTCGATGCCGCGGGCCGCGACGTCGGTGGCGACCAGGATCTCGACCTTCCCGGCGCGGAAGGCCTTCAGCGACTGCTCGCGGGCCCCCTGGCCGAGGTCCCCGTGCAGGGCGCCGGCGTTGAATCCACGGTCGATCAGTTCGTCGGTGAGCTTGGCTGCCGAACGCTTGGTCTGGGTGAAGATGATGGTCTTGCCGCGGCCCTCGGCCTGCAGCAGGCGGGCCACCATCTCGTCCTTGTCCAGGTTGTGCGCGCGGTAGACCAGCTGGCGGATGTTGCGCTTGGTCAGCGAATCGTCGTCGCCCGGGTCGGTGGCGCGAATGTGGGTCGGGCGGGACATGTAGCGGCGGGCCATGGTGATCACGGCGCCCGGCATGGTAGCCGAGAACAGCATCGCCTGGCGCAGCGGCGGCAGGGCGGCCAGGATGCGCTCCACGTCGGGCAGGAAGCCCAGATCCAGCATTTCGTCGGCCTCATCGAGGACCACGGTCTTGATCTGCTTCAGGTTCAGCACGCGCTGGCGGTTCAGGTCGATCAGGCGTCCCGGGGTGCCGACGATCACGTCGGTGCCGGCCTTGAGCGCGTTGATCTGCTCCTCGTACGGGCGGCCGCCGTAGATGGTGGTGATCGAGATATTCGAGTGCTTCGAAGCCTGCGCCAGGTCGGCGCCGACCTGAATGGCCAGCTCGCGGGTCGGAGCCACGATCAGCGCCTGCGGGGCGCCGGGGAATTCGAGCTTCTCATAGCCCTTGTCGCCCTCGCGGATGACGCGCTGCAGCGCGGGGATGCCGAAGCCCAGGGTCTTGCCGGTACCGGTCTTCGCCTGGCCGATGATGTCGTTGCCACCGAGCGCCACCGGAAGGGTGAGCGACTGGATGGGGAATGGGTACTCAATACCTGCTTCGAGCAGCGAAGCGACGATGTCTTCGCGGACCTTGAGCTCGGCGAAGGTCTGCTTGGGAACCTCTACGTCGGCGGTATCAATTGGCTCGGGGAGTTCGACCTGTTCGGTCGATAGCGTCGTGTCGGTCACGATGTGTGTGTTCTCGTTTCATTTGTGGCACCGGAACTGGTGCTGCCAGCCCTGAGCTTCCAGGGGGCCGGCACCTGCCGGTGCGGGTCCAGCGGAGCCGATCGCGTCATACACGTCAACCGCCGCGCGGGCGGATGTCGCAATGGTGACCGCTGGGAAGTCACCACGAAACTGTTCTCTTCGTTCAGCACGGTGCGACCGGGCATCCTAAATAGTGATAGCCCTAGCATAGCCTCTCCGCGCCGGAATCCCGTCGGCCGGGGGCGCTAGCCAACGATGTCGAACATGATCTTGCGTGTGGCGGGGTCCGCCGAACGCAGCGTGACGGTGACCAGCGTGCCCGGTGCCGCGCTTCCGGTGAACTGCCCGGTGATCGGTTCGGTGACCAATTGCAAGTTTCCGGGGCGGTCCTTGGCATCGGTCGAGGCGGGGTCGCCATTGTGCGTTCCGGTGGCCTCGCGCAACACGATGGCCTCAAACCTCTCGCCGACCCGGTGCTGCAAGACGTAGGCCTCGATCAGGTTGATGGCCGCCCGGGAGATCTGATTCGCCGAAATTGAACTTTCCCGCATCAGCCCCGGCAACTGCTCCAGCGCTTCGCTCAACTCGTCCGGGATGGGCTTGGCATTGGCTTGCAGGAAGCAGCACAGCAGCACGAAGCGGTCCACCAGGCGGCGCAACGGTGCGGTGGTGTGCGCATAGGGGGCGGCCAGCGCCGCCTGCTCCATCTCGTCTTCGTTTTGCCCGTTGATCACGTCATAGTCTGCGCCGCGGAACAGCGAGGCGGCCCGATGCATGATGACCAGCTGGCGCGGATCATTCACGTCTAGGGTGCGCAGATACTGGCCGTAGTTAAGCTGTCCATCC
Organism: Glutamicibacter sp. BW80; assembly: GCF_002332385.1. Taxonomy (NCBI): domain Bacteria; kingdom Bacillati; phylum Actinomycetota; class Actinomycetes; order Micrococcales; family Micrococcaceae; genus Glutamicibacter; species Glutamicibacter sp. BW80. The sequence goes on from NZ_NRGV01000026.1 coordinate 34,245, forward strand.
CAGGGGTGTCCCAGCAGCTTGGTCTGCTCCTTGAATTCTGCCAGGTCCTTCTCATCCGGGGCCGGCATGGTGCGCAGAATTCCGGTGCCGTGATCGAGCATGATCCGGGCGGCGGCCATGCCGGTGAGCAGGGAAATCTGCGCGTTATAGTCTTCCAGCGGCAAGGGCTGGCGGCTGACCAGTTTGTAGCCGCCATTGTCGGGCTCGACCTCTTGATCCGGAAGGTTCAGCGAGGCACCGCCGCGCAGGCGTTCCTGCTCGATGCGCACCGCGCCGATTTGTGCCAGCAGCTCCAGCTGCTCCCCGCCGTGGCCGGAGTCCAGCTTCGCTTGCGCGGAGGCGTAGTCCAGCATTTCCCGGGATTTGATCGTGGTGCGGCGCAGCTGCACGTCGGTGATGGCCCCCGCGGCATCCAGCGTGATAAGCCACAAGAATACCGGGCGGACTGCGCCGGGCAGCAGGGAACCGGCATCTTCTGAAATCAGCGGCGGGTGAAGGTTGATCTTGCGTTGCGGCAGATAGTAGGTCTGTCCGCGTTCCCTGGTGACCTCATCGAGTTTTGAGTTCAAGGCGACGAATGACGGAACGTCGGCGATCGCATAGTGCACCAGGTAGCCGTCGTCTTTTCGTTCCAGGTACATGGCCTGGTCGAGATCCGTGGCACCCTCGGGGTCGATCGTGAAAAACGGTAGCGCGGTGTCGTCGTGTTCCGGTGCCCGCAGGTTCTCGACCGCCTCTTGAGCCGCTTTGAGGGTTTGCTCATCGAAGGGCGCGGGGACCCCCAATTCGCTTTCCAAGGCGAGCAGCAGCTCGTCCAGATTCGCTGCGGCATGTTTGCGGGGGCTGTGGATTCGTGGATTGGTCACACACCTAGGATTATCACAGAAGAGTGATTCAAACCACGATTAACGCAGCGTGGCCGCCCCCAAATGCCGGGGGGCGGCCACGCTAGCGCAGGAAAGTTTGCCTTACTGGGCGAAGCCCACGCGGCGGGCCTCTTCGGGACCAACCTCAACATAGGCGATACCGGCCGCTGGGACCAGCACTTCGCGGCCCTTGGGATCCTTCAGCGATAGCATCGTACCCTCGGAGATCGCCTTGGATAACAGCTCGTTCACTTCGGCGTTGCTCAGCTCGGACTCGAGCACGACTTCGCGGGCTACATTCTGAATGCCAATCCGGATTTCCATGATTGTCAATGATCCTCTCGAAAGAATTACGAGTCCCGTCAGGGGCCTCTGAAACAAATCTAGCTAGTTTTCCTTCGGGAACCGTGAAATTCCGCGCCAAGCTAAACGCGAGATCAGGTCGACTGCGGTTTCCTGGTCCACCGGCTCGCCGCTGGTGGCCCAATATCGTGCCGAAACCTGGGACAGGCCCGCCAAGGCGCGCCCCACAAGCAATCCTTCGTCCTCGTCGAGGTCGGTGTCTTTGACAACAACCTTCGAAATCGAAGTTGCCAGCGCATTGTTGAATTCTTCAATGCGTGCGGCGACCAGCGGATCGGAGAGCACATCCGATTCGAAGATCAGCCGATAGGCCTGCGACTCACGTTTGATGTACTGGTAATAGGTGTTGATCGTTTCGAAGACGCGTTGGCGGTTTTCGTTTGTCGAGGAGATTGCGTCATCCAGCAGCTTGGTGAAATCGGCCAGATGCGAATCGAGCAAGGCCAGATAAAGTTCTCGCTTGCCGGGGAAATGCTGGTAGAGCACCGGTTTGGAGACGAGTGCAACCTCGGCGATCTCGTCCATCGAGGCCCCGTGGTAGCCGTGGGCTACGAATACCTGGTGGGCTGCCTGCAGCAGCTGGCGGCGGCGCGCTTCGCGAGGCATCCGCTGGGTGCGTGGATTCTTGATTTCCCCGAGTTCCGCCATGATGTAGACCTTTCAACCTGCTGCGTGTGGTGGTTGCCGGCGAATGCTCCGCCCGTAAAACCACCACCTACTTGCAAGTAGTATTCCATGTCGCGCCGAAAATATCGCCAGCGACGGCGGGGTGTCTGAAGTGCTTAAGCGCTTTGCTCCAAGGGAAGTACCGGGCAGGCGGCGTTATCTGCAGATTCTGCGTCGACACGCACCGGCTTGGCCGGCGCGGTGGCCGCGGAACCGGAAAGATCCAGCCCGTAGAGGGTTTCGAGGGCTGCCACATATTCGTCGGTACGGCCTTCGGCCGCCAACTCGCGGGCCCGCATGGTTGGCACGTGGAGCAGCTGGCGCATCATCCGGCGCATGGCTAGTTCCACTTCTTCGGCCGCGGCGGTGCATCCGTGCTGCGCGCGGACCTTCGCTACTTCGGCGTCCAGTACGGTCTTGGTGTGGGCGCGCAGCGCCACAATGGCGTGGTCCGCTTCGCGCTCGCGCTGCGCGGCGGAGAATTCGCGGGCGGCCTTGGTGACGATCCTGGTGGCGTCGTGCACGGCCAGAGCCTGGTCGTTGGGCGCTGCCATCCGAACCGATTCGAGGGTGATGAGCTCAACGTCGGCCAACTGCGCAATGGTTGGATCAAAATCGTGGGTCAACGCCATATCGATGGCTATCAGCGGCTGGCCCTTAACGCGCAGTTCCTCCAAGGTATGGCTTTCCAAACGGTTTCCACCGCCGGAACAGCCGACGATGACGTCGGCTTCGCGCAGGGCTTGGGTCAGGTGCTGCTCGCTCAGCGGGAAGCCGCCGCGCTTATCGGTGAAATCTGTTGCCCGGCCCGAGTGGGAGTACACGCTGATGCGCTTGACGCCGCGTTCCTTCAGCAGCGCCATGGTGGCGCCCGCATAGGATCCGGTCCCGAATAGCACGATGTCCTGGTCTTGCCAGCTGCGGCTGCCATCCATCAGCTCTTCGGCGAGATCCAAGGCCACCGAAACGACGGATTTTCCTTGGGAGCCCAGATCGGTGCTGCTTCCGACATCCTTCGCGGCGCGCGTGGCGTTTTGGAAGAGCCGGGTGAGGCTGCTCGTGGCTGTTTTCTCCTGCTGGGCCTGGGTCAATGCGCGACGGACCTGACCGGCAATTTCACGTTCGCCCACTACGGCGCTGTCCAGGCCGGCGCCCACGGAGAAGAGGTGGTCGATTACCGGTTCCCCTTCCAGGGTGGTCAGCCGGCGGGCGAGGAAGTCCGCGGACAGCTCGGTGTGCGCGGAAAGTTCATTGACCAGATGCTCGGTGGCATCTTCGACGTTTTCCACATCCGCATAGACTTCGAACCGGTTGCAGGTGGCCAGCACCACGGCACCGTTGATAGCCGCCGAACCATTGATGGAAGCGGCGGCTAGCCCGCTGGCCGAAGCGCTCAGTTGCGCCACGGTCTCCAGGTCGAGCTGTGAATGCGATGCGACAAGAGATAAGAAAACCACAATGTTCCAAGAATAGGCCGAATTAGGGCAGCTAAACAACGCAGGCGAACCTAACTGATGGGGGTTTTGGCCCGTAATGTTGCTCACCTTCCCCTGAGGGTGAACGGCACAAATGGGCTTTTACCTGCAAGAGTTGGCATCATTGAATCATGACTCTGTCGCAGAACCATCCCTTCGTTGATGGACGTACCTCCGATTCCGCATTGATCCAGGCCCTGACCGGTCGCACACCGAGCCACCACCCGGTGTGGTTCATGCGCCAGGCAGGGCGCTCGCTGCCCGAATACCTCAAGCTCCGCGAAGGCGTGAGCATGCTTGACTCGTGCCTGGACCCTGCGATGGCCAGCGAAATCACCTTGCAGCCGGTGCGCCGGCACAAGGTCGACGCCGGCATCTTCTTCTCCGATATTGTGATCCCCCTGCGGCTGGCGGGCATCGGCGTGGACATCGTCCCCGGTGTCGGCCCGGTCTTGGACAAGCCGATCCGCACCGCAGAAGACGTGGCCAATCTGCCCGAGCTCACCGATGAATCCCTGGACCCGATCCGCGAAGCGGTGGCGCTGACCGTCGCGGAGCTGGGCAGCACCCCGTTGATCGGTTTCGCCGGGGCACCGTTCACCGTGGCCGCCTACATGGTTGAGGGCAAGCCGAGCCGCGACCACCTGGGCCCACGCACCATGATGCATTCGGACCCCGAGGTCTGGGACAAGCTGATGAGCTGGGCCGCCGACGCTTCGGGCAAGTTCCTGCGCGCCCAGGTGGAGGCCGGCGCCTCCGCCGCGCAGCTGTTCGACTCCTGGGCCGGTTCGCTGTCCCTTCCGGATTATCAGCGGTTCGTCGCCCCGTATTCTTCGCGTGCGCTGGACTTCGTCCGCGATACCGGCGTGCCGCTAATCCACTTTGGCACCGGCACCGGCGAATTGCTGACCGCCATGCGCGACTCCGGCGTGGACACCGTGGGCGTGGATTACCGCATCCCGCTGGAAACCGCGATCGAGCGGCTGGGCCAGAGCGTGTCGGTGCAGGGAAATATTGACCCGGCCCTGCTCACGGCCCCCTGGGAAGTGCTCGAAGCCCACGTCCGCCAGGTCGTAGCCAGCGGCGCCAAGGCCCGCGGGCATGTGCTGAACCTGGGGCACGGCGTGCCGCCAACCACGGATCCGACGGTGCTCACCCGAGTGGTTGAACTCATCCACTCGCTCTAGGCACACAGGGCTAGGCTAGGTTTCAAAGACAGATCTCCGCTTCCGGGACGCGCCGGCAATCCCGGCACGTCCCGTTCGGCGGGGAACATCGAGTTGAAGGTGGAAGGTGCAGCGCCCATGACCAAGAATCAGCGCAACGCCCCGGCGGCAGACAAACAAGGTGCACGTCCGGCGGCAAAAATCCGCCGTGATCTCGCCGGAGACACGGCAGCACATGCCCTGCGCCTGCTGGAAAAGGTCCGCGCGGCCGCGGAAACCCGGGCCTCGAAAGACAGCGCACCGCACGATGCCGCACCGCACGCGATAGTTGTCGGCGGCGGTATCGCCGGATTGGTGGCCGCGCGTGAAATGAGCCAGACCGGATACCGGGTTACGGTCCTTGAAGCCTCGGACAATTTCGGTGGCTGCCTGCGCCGGGTTGAGGTCGCCGGCCTGGCCCTCGACGCCGGAGCCGAGTCTTTCGCGTTGCGCGGCGGCACCGTCAGCGCATACCTCGATGAGCTGGATCTGAGCGAAAAAATCGCCCAGACCTCCGGGGTCGGCGCCTGGCTGATCCAGGGGGACGCCGAAAACGTCGAGGCTAATCCGCTGCCGCCGAGCTCCTTGCTGGGGATCCCCTCGAATATCCGCACCGATGAGGTGCGCCGAATCATTGGCCGGGCCGCCACCGTGCGTGCCGCGGCCGATCTGGTCACGCCGATGCCCAAGAAGTGGGCCACGGAAAAGCTTTCGCTCGCCGAGGTGGTGCGCCACCGCATGGGGCAGAGCGTGCTTGACGCTTTGGTCGCCCCGGTAGTCAACGGGGTGTACTCCACCGACCCGGCACGGATCGACATCGACGCCGCAGCCCCGGGGCTGCGCGAAGCAATGCAGCGAACCGGATCCCTGGCCAAGGCCGTGGCCCAGCTGCAGGGCGATGCCCCGGCAGGTTCGCGAGTCGCCGGCCTGGACGGCGGCATGTACACGCTGGTGACGACGCTGACCGAGCAGCTGCAGGAATCCTCGGTGGCGCTGGTGCGCAATTCGCCGGTAACCGAGATCCGCCATCACGACGAGGCCGCGCAGCCGTACACCGTGCAGACCCTGGGCCAGGAGCTCGGCGCGGACCGGGTAGTCATTGCCACCGAGGCCCAGGCCGCGCTCAAGCTGCTCAACCCGCTGCTTGAAGAACAGCAGCGCATCAGCGCCGAGGCCGAGGCTAATTCCATCGCCCTGGTGGTGCTCGTGGTCGATAAGCCAGAACTCGACGATGCGCCGCGCGGTTCCGGGGCGCTCGTGGCCAAGGAAGCGCCCTTGGTGGCCAAGGCCATGACCCATGCCAGCGCGAAATGGCCGTGGCTGGCAGAGCAATCCGGTCCGGGCACCCACGTGCTGCGGCTGTCCTTCGGCCGGATCGGGCAGCATGAGCCGCTGGTCGAGTCCGGAGACGAGCAGGCGCTGCTTGCGCAGGCAGTCAAAGATGCTTCAAAGATTCTCGGTGTTGAATTGCATCAGGACGATGTCGTGGGAAGCGCCGTGTCGCGCTTCAACGACATGGTGCCGCTGCAGGGCGAGGCCGCCAGTGCACGCCGGGCGCAGGTGAACTCGGCGGTGGAGAAGTTTGACGGTTTGGACCTCGTGGGCGCGTGGCTTGCCGGCACCGGGTTGGCCCGAGTCATCGGACACACCCGGCGGACAGTTGCCATCAGCGCCCGCTAACTAGTTTTAAAGCATGAGATAGATCAGTTGATCAAGGAGAGCACTAAGTGAGCTACGAAGTACAGCACAATTCACCGGTCATGCGAGACCGCGACGCCGCTGGTGAAAACCCGACCATGTTCTACACCTTGTGGACCGTGTTCAAGCGCTCCGCCAACGTGGAACTAGGCGCGGCGGATGTTGCGGCCTTCGACTCGCTGGTCGCCGAACTTGCCGCATCCGGTGTGGCCGTGCGCGGTATCTACGACGTGTCGATGATGCGCGAAGAGGCCGACGTGATGCTCTGGATGCACGGACCGGCCGCCGAGCTGCTGCAGGCCTCGATGCGCCAGCTGCGCCGCAGCTCGCTGCTCGCCGGCACCGAGATCGTGTACTCCACGATGGCCGTGCACCGCGAAGCCGAATTCGCCAAGGACCACTCGCCGGCCTTCGCCCGCGGCCTGGATGCCAAGGAATGGATGACCGTCTACCCCTTCGTGCGCACCACCGACTGGTACACCATGGACCCGGCGGACCGCGGCAAGATGCTGCGCGATCACGGCATGCTCGGCCGCGAATTCCCGAACGTGCTGGCAAATACCGTTGCCGCCTTCGCCTTCAGCGACTTCGAATGGCAGATCTGCCTCGAAGCCGACGACATGATCGACCTGGTCGACATGATGCGCCACCTGCGCTACACCGAAGCCCGCCACCACGTGCGCGAAGAGACGCCGTTCTACACCGGACGGCGCATCTCGGCCGCCGAGGTCATCGAGGTTTTGAAGTGACCCAGGATTTCGATCCACGCACCGGCTATGACGCCAACGGCAAGATGGCGCCGAAAGCCTACGACGCGATTCTGCTCTCCTCCTTCGGCGGTCCCGAAGGCCAGGAGGACGTGATCCCGTTCCTGCGCAATGTCACCGCAGGCCGGGGGATCCCCGACGAACGCCTCGAAGAGGTGGCGGTGCACTACCGCAAGAACGGCGGCGTCTCGCCGATCAACGCGCAGAACCGCGCGCTGCTTGCCGCCCTGCAGGCCGAACTGACCGCGCGTTCCATCGAGGTGCCGGTGTACTGGGGCAACCGCAACTGGCACCCGTTCGTCAACGACACGCTGAAGCAGATCGCCGAGGACGGGCACCGCAAGGTGCTGCTGCTGGGCACCGGCGCGTACACCGGCTACTCGGCCTGCCGCCAGTACCGCGAAGACCTCGGCATGGGACTGCGCGATACCGGGCTGGAGGGTGTGCTGGAAGTTGACAAGCTGCGCCAGTTCTTCGACACTCCGGCCTTCGTGCAGCCCTTCATCGAGGGGCTGGGCGCCTCGCTGGCCGAGGTGCGCGAACAACTTGCGGCGAAGGACAATGCCGCGGACAAGATCAAGATCGTCTTCGTGACGCACTCGATTCCGCAGGCCGACGCGGACGCCGCGGGACCTGCTCAGCTGCGCGCGCAGGCGAGCGAGAATCTCTATACCGCCCAGCACCGTGCGGTCGCCGAGCATATTCTGGCCAACGTTCCCGAGGCCCAGGGCCTGGAACACAGCCTGGTCTACCAGTCGCGTTCCGGGGCCCCGCACGTTCCGTGGCTGGAACCGGATATCAACGACGCGCTGGCCGAGGACGCCGCCGCCGGGGTGGCCGGGGTCGTGGTGGTGCCCATCGGGTTCATCTCCGACCACATGGAGGTCTTGTGGGATCTGGACACCGAGGCCAAGGACAGCTGCGCCGAACTGGGGTTGGCCTTTAGCCGGGTCGCAACTCCGGGAACGCACCGGGCTTTCGTCTCGGGCCTGGTCGATCTGCTCGAAGAGCGCCTGGCAGATGCCAACGGCCAAGCGCTGCGCGCAGGCCGGATGAGCGCCGTTGCCGGTGGACCATGGTTTGACGTGTGCCGCCCGAATTGTTGTGAAAAGCGCGCGTTGGACGGCTCCTTGCGTCCGACCATCGCTGCGGTCGATTCCGAAGTGGGGGTGCCCCAGGCATGAGCGAGAGCTTTCGTGTAGGTACGCGCGGCAGCGCGCTGGCGACCACGCAGACCGGGTGGGCCGCCACGCGCTTGGCCGAAGCCTCCGGGCTTCAGGTGGAGACGATTCTGGTCAAGACCGAGGGAGATGTGATCACCGGGCCGCTCTCGCAGCTTGGCGGCACCGGGGTCTTCGCCGCCGCCCTGCGCCAGCGGTTGCTGGATTCGGGCTGCGATCTGGCGGTGCACTCGCTGAAGGATCTGCCCACCACGCAGCCCGAGGGCCTGGTGCTGGCCGCCATCCCGGAACGTGAAGACATGCGCGACGCCCTGTGCGCTCGCGACGGGCTGACACTCGCCGAACTGCCCGAAGGGGCGAAGATCGGCACCGGTTCGCCGCGCCGCGCCGCGCAGCTGCTGGCCTTCCGCCAGGATCTGCAGATCGTCGACATCCGCGGCAACGTGCCCACCCGGCTCGGCCGGGTGAAAGGCACCGGCGCCACCCATGACGACGGAAGCGTGGGGCGCAGCGTGCAGGGTGACCTGGACGCCGTCATCCTCGCCGCCGCCGGCATGCGCCGGCTCGGCCTGGAAGCGCACATCACCGAGTACCTGGATCCGGCCATCATGCTGCCGGCCCCCGGGCAGGGGGCGCTGGCCTTGGAGGTGCGCGCCGCCGGTTCGGATCACCCGGCCCTGGATCGGGCGCTGGCCGAACTGGACCACCTGCCAACGCGCCTGCAGGTCGAGGCCGAACGTGCGCTGCTGGCGGCTTTGGAAGCCGGCTGCGCGGCGCCGATCGGCGCCCTGGCCCGGGTTCAGGGCGGCACGCTCGTCTTGGAGGCGGTCGCCTGCAACCCGGACGGCTCCGAAACCATGCGCCGCAGTGCCCGGGCAAGCGCGGCCACCGTAGCGGAGGCACGCGAGCTTGGGCGCAGCCTGGCCGAATCGATGATCGCCGACGGCGCGGCGGTAGTCGCAGGTTTGGCCTAATTGCGACCATGAGCTATCAGGCGTTGATCCTGCGCGACGCGGCGCGAGCCGCGGCTACCGTGCGGGAATTTGAGCAGCTGGGCATCGAATCTTGCTGTGCCCGGCTGATCGACACCGTCTGGCCCGCGGATCGCAGCGAGCTGTCCCGCGGCGTCGCGGCACTGGCGGCGGGCTCCTACCAGTGGCTGGTGCTCACCTCGGTGAATACCGTGGAGGTGATCGCCACCTTGCTGGCCGGACGCCCGCTTCCGCCGCGGCTGCGCGTGGCGGCGGTGGGCACGAAGACCGCCAAGGCCGCCCGCGCGCAGTTGGGCGTCGATGCGGATTTTGTGCCGACGGAGCAGTCCGCGGCCGGAATGGTGGCCCAGTGGCAGCTGGAACCGGGGCAGAAGATCTTCTATCCGCATGGGGACCTGGCCAGCTCGACGCTCTCGGCCGGGCTCGGCGCCCATGAAGTCCACGAGGTCCTGGCTTACCGCACGGTTGCCGCCGGCAGCGGGGGAGCACCGCTTACGGCGGTGCCGGCGCCACCGGGAATTCGCGTGCTCGCCCCGGAAGAGATAACCCGGCAGCTGGATCGGCTGGATCTGCTGGTGTTTAGCGCACCAAGCATCGTGCGCCGATTCGTGCAGCTAGCCGGTGACCGGTTGCCCGAGCGGGTGAAAACCGTTGCCATCGGCCAGCCTACGGCCGCGGCCTTGCGCGCGGCCGGGTTGCGCGTTGACGCCATCGCCGCGGAACCGACGCCCGCCGGTTTAGCTCGCGCGGCCCAAGAACTTTTGCACAATGCGAATCATCAATTCTAGAAAGAAGTGACATGGCTTTCCCTCAGCACCGACCTCGCCGGCTCCGGCAGAATCCTGCAGTTCGCCGACTCGTCGCGGAGTTCGAGCTGTCCTCGCGTCAGTTGATCCTGCCCGCCTTCGTCCGCGAGGGCATCGGCGAGCCGAACCCGATCAGCTCCATGCCCGGGGTCGTGCAGCACACCATGGATTCGCTCAAGGCCGCCGCGGCGGATGCCGCCGAGCGGGGCCTGGGCGGCATCATGCTCTTTGGCATCCCGGAGGACCGGGACGAAAACGGCAGCGCCGGAATCGACCCGAACGGCATCTTGAACCGGGGCATCGCGGCCGTTCGCGAAGAGGTCGGCGACGAGCTGGTCATCATGTCCGACGTGTGCCTGGACGAGTTCACCTCTCATGGCCACTGCGGCGTGCTTGATGCCCAGGGCCGGGTGGACAACGACCGGACCCTGGAAATCTATGCCGAGATGGCGGTAGTCCAGGCCGAGGCGGGGGCGCACATCCTGGGCCCTTCGGGCATGATGGACGGGCAGATCGCGGTGATCCGCGAGGCCCTGGACCAGGCCGGACAGCAGGAAGTGGCGGTGCTCGCCTATGCGGCGAAATACGCCAGCGCCTTCTACGGCCCATTCCGCGAGGCCGTCGACTCGCAGCTGCAGGGGGATCGCCGCAGCTATCAAATGGACGCCTCGAACCGCCGCGAGGCGCTGCTGGAGGTCGAACTGGACCTGGCCGAAGGCGCGGATATGGTCATGGTCAAACCCGCCATGAGCTACCTGGACATCGTCTCGGATATCGCGCAGCTATCCCCGGTGCCGGTCTCCGCCTATCAGATCTCCGGAGAATACGCGATGATCGAAGCCGCGTCGGCCAACGGCTGGATCGACCGCCGCGCCGCGGTGCTCGAATCCCTGCTTTCCATTCGCCGGGCCGGCGCCCAGCAAATCTTGACCTACTACGCAGCCGAAGTCGCCGGCTGGTTGAACGAAGGAAAAAAATAAATGTCGAATTCCGAGAAGCTTTTCACCGAGGCCCGTGACGTCATGCCCGGTGGCGTGAACTCGCCGGTGCGCGCCTTCGGCTCCGTCGGCGGCGTGCCGCCGTTCATGGTCGGCGCCAAGGGCGCTTACCTCACCGATGCCGATGGCAAGGAATACGTTGACCTGGTGTGTTCCTGGGGTCCGGCCCTGCTGGGGCATGCCCACCCGGAGATCCAGTCGGCGGTGCACGCCGCGGTCGACCGCGGGTTGTCCTTCGGCGCCTCCACCCCGGATGAGGCAAAGCTCGGCCGGCTGATCAAGGATCGCATGGGCGGCGTGGACCGGGTGCGCATGGTTTCCACCGGCACCGAGGCCACCATGACCGCCGTGCGCCTGGCCCGCGGCTTCACCGGCCGCGAATTGATCATCAAGTTCTCCGGCTGCTACCACGGCCACCTCGACAGCTTGCTTGCGGATGCCGGCTCGGGCGTCGCCACCTTGGCGCTGCCGGGTTCCGCCGGGGTCACCGCGGCCACCGCCGCCGAGACCCTGGTCCTGCCGTATAACGACCGTGCCGCCATCGACGCGGCCTTCGCCGCGCATGGGGCGAATATCGCGGCCGTGATCACCGAATCGGCACCCTGCAATATGGGCGTGGTGGTACCGGAGGAGGGGTTCAACAAGTTCTTGAAGGACACCACCGCCAAGCATGGCGCGCTGCTGATCCTCGACGAGGTACTGACCGGCTTCCGCGCCTCGTCCTCCGGGTACTGGGGCTTGACCGGCAAGGAAGAAGGCTGGAACGCGGATCTGTACACCTTCGGCAAGGTCATCGGCGGCGGCTTGCCGACCGCGGCCCTGGGCGGCCGCGCCGAGGTGATGGATTACCTGGCTCCCTTGGGCCCGGTCTACCAGGCGGGAACCCTCTCGGGTAACCCGGTCGCCATGGCGGCCGGCATCGCACAGCTGACCCACGCCACCGAGGAGGTCTACGCACACATCCTCAAGGCGTCCACCGCGCTGGAAGGCGCGCTGCGCGAGGCCTTTGACACCGCCGGGGTGGACCACTCGATCCAGCGCGTCGGTTCGTTGTTCTCGGTGGCCTTCGGCACCTCGGCCAAGGGCGTGCACAACTACGCCGACGCGCAGGGGCAGGAAGCATTCCGCTACGCGCCGTTCTTCCACTCGATGCTCGACTCTGGCATCTACCTGCCGCCAAGCGTGTTCGAGGCTTGGTTCCTCTCCGCGGCACACGACGACGCAGCCATGGAGAAGATCTTCGCGGCACTGCCAGCGGCCGCTCGGGCCGCCGCTGCGGCCACCGCATAGTAGCCACCAGCACCAAGAGGCCACGGTAGCCGCTCGCCCCATCCGGGCAGCGGCTACCGTGGCCACTTTGCTTTCCTGGGCCGGGAACTGGGCAGCCGCCGGCGGTCCCTGATAGCTTGGCCCACAGCATCAGCAACGGCAGTGAAAACCAGAGGAGCGCCAGATGACCGAGACGATCGCCGAGCACATGATTCCCCTGACCGACGAGCAGATTCCGGATTTGTTGGACTATCTGGGCATACCCGGGTTGGCCGATATCCATGTGCACTTTCTGCCCGAGCCGATGCTGGAAAAGGTCTGGGCGTACTTCGATGAGGCGGAGCAACGTTATGGTCGCTGCTGGCCGATTACCTATCGCATGGCTGAGGACGCCCGAATCCAACGGCTCCGTGAGATCGGGTTGGCGGCTATCCCTGCGCTTTCGTACGCGCATAAGGCGGGCATGGCCAGTTGGCTCAATGATTGGGCGGCGCGCTTCGCCGAACGCGTCGACGGGGCACTGCATTGCGCAACCTTTTACCCGGAACCCGGGGTAGGCAGCTACGTTCGGCAGGCCATCGATGCCGGGGCACAACTATTCAAGATCCACATCCAAGTCGGCGGGTTCGCGCCCCACGATGCGCTGCTCGACGAAGCATGGGAAGTCCTCGAGCAAAGCAGGATACCGGTGGTCATCCATGCCGGGTCGGCACCGTTGAGCGGCAGCTACACCGGGCCGCAGAACGTTCGAATCCTGCTGGAGAAGTATCCGGACCTCGTGCTGGTCATAGCGCATATGGGGATGCCCGAGTATCACGAATTTGCCGATCTTGCCGAGGCGTTTTCAGGCGTTTATCTGGATACGACCATGGTGGGTACCGACTTCACCAACGAATTCGCGCCGATGCCGCAAAGCTATGTTTCCCGTTTGGCTTCACTCCAGGACAAAGTCATTCTCGGCTCGGATTACCCGAATATCCCTTATCCCTATGCGCATCAGCTGCAGGCACTGGCCCGGTTGGGGCACGGAAAATCCTGGATGCGAGCGGTGCTCTGGGAGAACGGGGCACGGCTGCTGGGGCTTTCCCGAGCTGGGGTTGCCTAGCTTAAGCGCGATAGGGGCGGTTAACGCAGTGGTGTCCTTGTCCCCGAATTCCCGGGACAAGGACACCACTGCGATGCTGCCTGGCGCTAGGAGGCTGGGATGACGTTTCCGTCGGTCCAGGTCTCTTCGATGTACTTGGCTACCTCGTCGGAGTGCAACAGTTCGTCGAGCTTCTCGATAGCTGGGGTGCTTTCGCCTGCACGCCAGGTCAGGAAGTTGGAGTTCGGGTTGTTCTCGGGGGATTCCTGAACGAGAACTTCCTCCAGGTTGAGCTCTGCCTGAACAATGTAGTTACCGTTGATCACGGCGAGGCCAATGTTGTCGTCCTGGGTGTAGTACTGCGGCACCTGCTCCGAGTTGACTTCCCGGAACGTCAGTTTCTTGGGGTTTTTGGCTTCGTCATCTTCAATGGTGAGGGCCGAATCTTCGTCGGTTAGCCCCGAAAGCAGTCCTGCGCTTTCCAGCACACGCAGTCCACGAAGCTGATTCACCGGGTCATTGTTCAGCAGAACCAGTGCGCCTTCGGTGACGTCTTCTGGCTTATCGAAATTCTTGGAGAAAACGGTCAATGGCTCCAGATGGATGCCCTTGCCGTGCTCGAACTCGTAGCCCTTGTCCGCAACCTGCTGGGCCAAGTAAGCCTCGGTCTGGAAGTAGTTTGCATCGATGGTGCCGTCTGCCAAAGCGATGTTCGGGGTCTGGTAGTCGTCGATTTCCTGAATCTCGAGATCGATGCCAGCATCCTTGGCCAAATTCTCATCGATGAATTCAAGAATCTGGGAGTGCGGGATCGGGCTTGCGCCAACTTTGACGATGGTTGGGTTTGCTGGGTCAAGCGTGGCCGCAGCGGTTGGCTCGGTGGATCCGGTGCTACCGCAGGCGGTCACCGCAAAGAGGGTTGCGACACCGGTGATTGCGAGTGCAAGCTTTTTACGCATTGTGAGTATTTCCTTTGAGTATGAACCGTTTCCGGTAACTAAGGGGAGTTTTGGTACGACATGCGTGCCGACCAGGCCCGCCGGAATTCCGGCGGAAGTTTTTGAGCTAACGATGATCGATCTTTCGCGCGACCAGGTCGCCGACGATCTGAACGAACTGCACCATGATAAGAATAATGACTATGGTTACCAGCATGATTCCCATGTCATAACGCTGGAAACCGTAGTTGTAGGCCAGCCGGCCAAGACCGCCACCGCCAACCAAACCGGCCATCGCCGAATAACCAATGAGCGTGACCACGGTTGTGGTCAACGCGGCAATGAGCCCGGGCATCGCTTCGGGAACGAGCACCTTGCGAATGACCTGCAATTTCGTCGATCCCATTACCAGCGCCGCATCAACCTTGCCCGATGAGACATCGCGCAGGGCGGTCTCAACTAGACGTGCGAAGAACGGAACCGTGCCGATGGTCAGCGAGACGGAAGCGGCCACCGGTCCGAGTGAGACACCCGTAATTGCCTTGGCTAGTGGAATCAAGGCAACCATCAGAATTGCGAAGGGAATCGAACGGGTGATGTTGACAATGATCCCGGAGAGCACCACATTGAGCCAACGCACTGGCAGCAACCCGCCCTTGCCGGTGTTGTGCAGCAAAATACCTAACGGCAAACCAATGACGATGGTGAAAACCGTTGCAATCAAAGTCATTTGCAGGGTTTCCACGGTGGCAGGCCACATGGCCTTGGTGATACCTGGATTGTTTAAGAGTTCAGCGAAGAAATCCATAACTTACTTGGCCTCCTTCACGGTCACTGCAATACCGGTGGACTTCAGATGTTCGATAATTGCCGCGATGTCCGCGTCTGGGGCGAACTGCACTCGCAGGTGCGCGAACTGCTGATCACCCAGATGCTCTACGGAGCCGGCCAAGACATTGACGTCGGTGTTGAACTTTCGCGCGATGCCGGAGATGACCGGCTCGGTGGCTTGTTCGCCCGTGTAGAGAAGATCAAGTACGCGACCTGCACCTTCTACCTGCGGGGCTTCTCCCGGCAGTGGAAGCAGCGTAGAAGCCAAACGTCCCGAAGGGTTGGTGATGACCGCTTCGATGTCGCCATGCTCCACGATCTTGCCGGCTTCGAGCAGCGAAACCGAATCGCAGGCATGCTTGACGACGTGCATTTCATGGGTGATGATCAGCACCGTGATGTTCAACCGGTCGCGAAGCTTTTTTACCAGCTCAAGAATTTCATCGGTGGTGGCCGGGTCCAAAGCACTGGTTGGCTCGTCGCAGAGCAGCACATCAGGATCCGTCGCTAACGCGCGGGCGATACCCACGCGCTGTCGCTGACCACCAGAAAGCTGCGATGGGTAGCCCTTGGCGAACTTCGTCAGCCCGACGAGTTCCAAAAGCTGCGCAACTTTCTCGGCGATTTCCTTCTTCGGTGTGCCCACCAATTCCAGTGGGTAGGCAACATTCTGTTCGGTGGTTCGTGAATCGAACAGATTGGCATGCTGGAAGACCATGCCGATACGGCGACGCGCGTTGCGCAACGCGTCGGAGTCGACATTCGTCAGTTCCTTGCCGTTAACCGCAACGGAGCCGGACGTAGGCTGGTCAAGCAATGTCAGGCAGCGGACAAGTGTTGATTTGCCAGCTCCGGAATGTCCAACGATGCCATGAATTTTCCCGGTCGGGACTTCAAGGCTCACACCATCCAGTGCAACAACGTCATTGCTGCCTTGACGATAAACCTTACGCAGGTCACTAACTGTGATCACTAGGCGCGTTCCTTCAATTCTCAAGGGGTATAGAGAGTACCCTCCATTGAATCACTATCGAACAATATCGCCCGAACCGCCCGCAAAACGCATTCACTATTCTTCATATGCGGCCAAAATCGGGGACGAATCGAAGATGATTCGCAGATTTGTGACTGAAGATGAACTAATGACTTACCCGGAATCTCGCGGGAGCCAGTTTTTGGGATGTGAAGTGCCTAACATTCACTGGAAATGCATGGTTTAGCTGTCTTTTATCGGCCAAGCGCCATCGACGAGGGCCTGGGGATCGCGCTTGCGCAGGTATTCCTGGAAGCTCGCGGCTTGTTCGCGAGCCCACCCGATCTGCCAGCCGTGCAAATCCTGCGGATCAACTTGTAGCTGCGGGTACTTCTCGGCGATGGCTCGCGCTACCGCCACGCATGCCACCGAATCGGCGAAGGAGGTGTGGGCATTTTCCAGGACGACGCCGTAGTGTTCGCAGGCAGCTGCCAGCGTGCGCTTTCCCTTGCGGAACTTGTCGACCTGCTTGTCGATGATGAACGGGTCAATCACGTTTCCGGGGATGAACGGCACCAGGTCGTAGCGCAAGGCCTCGGCATGCAGGACGGAGAAGTCATAGGCGGCGTTGAACGCGACCACCGGGGACTGCTGGGCGGCGAACTGGAGCAGGTTGAGGATCTCGGCAACGCCCTGAGCGGCAGGAATGCCTTCCGCACGAGCTTTTTCGGTGGACACGCCGTGCACCGCGGCAGCAGCCTCGGGAATTTCAACGCCGGGATCAATCAGCCACTCCCGTTGGTTCACAACCTGACCTTGGGCATCAAGCAGAACCACCGACGCAGTGACGATGCGCGCCGTAGTGGTGTCGACGCCAGTGGTTTCCAAGTCAAAGCCAACTGCAAGGCCCTTATGCCATTCATTCATGAAATCAACGCTACCCGCTCACTCGGTCAACCATTGGGCTGACGCTCCGGTTGTGGATGAGGATGTCCAAGTTGGCACAATAGGGACATGAGCTCCGAATCAAGCCACTTGCCCCTCGATTATGCCGAGGCCGTCCATCGGCTGGCGGCACTTGTCCCGCCGGGGGCCGTACTCAGCTATGGCGACGTAGCAGAGCTCCTGGGGGTCGGCGGCGCTCGGCAGGCTGGCAAAGCGATGGGAAGTTCACCGGAGGGGACACCCTGGTGGCGCATTCTTCGGGCCGACGGCACCCTGACTCTGGCACTCGGCGAACGCGGAGAGGCCGAGTGGACGCGGGAGAACACTCCCCGCCGGGGTAGGCGCGTGAATATGGCCCAAGCACGCTGGAAACCGAACGATGCCCAATGGGCGCAAATTGATTCGCTCAAAGCGGCGTTGCAACCGGGCTACTTGTCCGAAGCGGATGATCAACTATGAACATGGAAGATATGACCGACCCGGCACAACTGGATACGTCTTCGCTGCTTGAAAGGCTGGCAACGGTAGCCAAACCTACCCTCGTGACCGGGGCCCCGGGGACCGGGAAAACCACGGCTCTGCTGGACACAGCCGTGGCGCATCTGGACGCTGGTTTGGATCCGCTGCAGCTGTTGATTATTGCGCCAACTCGTCTGACCGCTGCCGGCATTCGAGACGACCTCAGCCGCCGAGCGGATCAAACTTTTACCGAGCCGGTGGTGCGGACCTGGTCCGCATATGCCTTTGATCTCATCCGAAGGGCACGCTTGGAAGGCCTGCTGCCGAATTTGGAACGGGCTCCTCGGCTCCTTTCGGGACCTGAACAGGATACGCTCATCGGCAACCTCCTCGAAGGCCACCAGCAGGGATTGACCGCGGGCCCGGGGTGGCCCGAGGACTTGAACTTAGCGGTCGAAACACGCGGGTTCAGGAAAGAACTGCGTGAATTCTTTGACCGGGTTTCTGAGCTTGGACTTGAACCGGTAGATATTGCGCAGCTTGGGGAACAGGCCAAGCGCGCAGAGTGGGTGGCCGCGGCACGCTTCTATCAGGAATACCGCGACCTGCTGGACCTAGGCAGTGCCGAAGCTTTTGACCCGGCGGGTCTGATGACCCGTGCCGCCCAATTGTTCGAACAGCATCCAGAGTTCCTGGCCGAAGAGCACGAAAAACTGCAGCTGATCCTCGTCGATGACCTGCAAGAGGCGACCTTGTCGCAGCATCGGCTGCTGCGGCTGATCGCGCGTGATCGCCGGCTCGTTGCCTTTGCGGCGCCAGATAATGTGGTCCAAGGATTTCGTGGTGCACGCCCCGATGAGCTGAACCGTTTCTCGCAAAATTACAGCAGCAACGATGAGGCTCAACTCTTCGAATTGGATACCAGCTTGCGCATGGCACCGGCCATTATGGATGCTTGGAAGCGCGTCGTGCGGCGAATCCCGCTAGCGGCCGGCCTGCGCGGACGAAAACTGGAAGCGCCAGCGGAAACCGAAACCGGGCAGGTTCAAGCTCTGTGCTTTGAAAACTCCACCTTGGAAGAACGCTACATAGCCCAACGCATAGTCCAGATGGATCTCTACGAGGGCTTCCCGCTCTCCGACATGGCCATCGTGGTCCGCAACGGTTCACAGGTACGGTCCTTCAGTCGGTTCCTCGAAGGCCAAGGGATCGCGGTCCAGGTTCCACCGGCCGAAATCCCCTTGAAGGATGAGGGCGCGGTACGGCCCTTGCTCGACCTGGTCCAGCTGGCCCTGGCCGGCGGCGTAAGCGACGATCCGCTGCTGATGCAGAACTTGCTGCTCTCGCGCTACGGAATGAGCACCGCCTTGGAAATTCGACGCCTGAGGCAGCTGCTGCGCCAACGCGAAAGCTCGGTGGGCGGACGGCGATCCAGCCAAGAGCTTCTCGAAGCGAGCCTTCATGAACCGGAACTGAGCCGTGACTTGGGGCCCGTAGCCTTTGGCTTGGAACGCCTGCTGAGCATGTTCAGTGCCTTGCGCACCGAACTTGCCAGCGGGCAGGCAACCCCGGAAACGGCGCTGTGGGCGTTGTGGGAAGCCTCGGGCCGGGCCAACGCCTGGCGCAAGGAAGCGCTGGGCACCGGAAATACCGCCCGTCGTGCCGATCACGACCTGGACGCGGTCCTTTCGCTATTCCAGGCAGCCGAACGGTTTGTGGATCAGCTGCCCGGTGCCAGCGTGGAACTTTTCATCGATCACATTTTGCATCAGGAACTGCCGATGGACTCGCTGGCCTCGCGAGCCACCGGGACGAAAACGGTCACGGTGCTGACCACCGCGGCGGCCGCAGGCAAGCACTGGCCCGTCGTATTCATTCCGGGCCTGCAGGAAGGCAGCTGGCCGAACCTGCGGCTGCGCGGTGAGCTGCTGGGTTCCAACGCCCTGGCCGACGCGGTAGAACACGGCCTGGCCTTCCTGAGCACACGCACCCCGACGCAGCTGGTGCGCGGAATCCGCAATGATGAAATGCGAAGCTTCAGCAACGCCGTTTCGCGCGCCTCGCGATTGTTGATTTGCACGGCGGTGGATAACGAGGACTCGCAACCCTCATCGTTCTTGGACTTGGTTGACCCAAACGGCGGCGCGCAACGAGAACTCACCGCGGTCCCACGAATCAGGGCCCTGCCCACGCTGGTGGCTGAACTGCGTTCGATGGCCGAACGCGCCAAGGCCGCGCAACTCGGTGCGGTCCCCGCTCCCGAGCACGTTTCGGCCGACGAGATCTACCACGACGCCATCACGGTGCTAGGGCAATTGGCCGACAGCGAATACCCGGTGCGTGGCGCTCACCCAAAGGGTTGGTGGGGATTGAAGCCACTGAGCACCAGCGCCCCGGTGGTTCCCGCCGATCAACCGCTGCGCGTGTCACCCTCAAAGGTCGAGACCCTGGTGAAGTCGCCGCTGAACTGGTTTGTGCAAAGCGCCGGGGGAGAAGCGGCGCATGACTTCGCCGCCTCCCTGGGCACCTTGATTCACTCCATCGCCGAAGAGCACCCGGAGGCCAGCGGGAGCGAATACTCGAACATCCTCGAGCAGCGGTGGCCGGAGCTGGAAAAGCTCCCGAATTGGGAGGGGCAGCGCGACTTTGACAGAGCCGAAGAAATGCTCAAAAAACTCGCGCAATACAGCATCGCCATGCGCACCTCCGGGCGTGAACTACGAGCGAGAGAACTGTCCTTCCAGGTTGACGTTCCGCAGGAAGGCAAGCATATCCAGCTGCGCGGAGTCATCGACCGGGTGGAAGCCGACGCTCAGGGCAAGGCCACGGTGGTAGATCTGAAAACCGGCGGCAAAGCGCCAACGCTCAAAGACACCGAAACCCACCCGCAGCTGGCCGTCTACCAGACCGCGGTGCAGCTCGGTGCATTGCAGCAGCACGATGAAACCGCCGCGCTTTCCACCGAACCAGCCGGAGCGTCGCTGGTCTACGTCGGTACCCCGACGAAGTCGGCCACCCTGCGGGATCAGCCGGCCCTTGGAACAGAAACCTGGGCGCGGGAGCTGATTCTCGAAGCGGCCGAGCTGATGGGCGAGAGCGAATTCACCACCCGGCACACCATTGGCTCCGAGGGCCTGCGCGGATCGTGCACGCTGCCCGAAATCTGCCCATTGTGCGAGCAAGGACGACAGGTCACCGAACCATGAGCAATATTCGATTCACCCCGCAGGAACTTTCCGAAGCCCTAGGGGAGCAGTTCCCGCCAACCGCGCAGCAGGCCGAGATCATCTGTGCCCCCTTGGAACCCATGCTGGTCATCGCCGGCGCGGGTTCCGGCAAGACGAAGACCATGGCGGACAAGGTGGTTTGGCTCGTCGCCAACGGGCTGGTTCGCCCGGAAGAAATCCTCGGCGTGACGTTCACGCGCAAGGCAGCCGGCGAACTTTCCGCACGTATCCGAGCCAAGATCGCGCAGCTAGTGGCCACGGGGCTGCTCGGTGAAGAGGAAACCAGAGACTTCCTGGACCCGGCGGTATCCACCTACCATTCCTATGCCAATACCTTGGTGCAGGACTACGGACTTCGCCTGGGGATCGAAGAAGACACGGTATTGCTCGGTGCGGCGCAATCCTGGCAGCTGGCCCATCAGGTGTTGGAGAGCTATACCGGAAACTACGAGCATCTCGGCTCGGCGACCAGCACGCTGATCGACGCAATCGTCTCATTCAGCTCCGAGTCCTCCGAGCATCTGGTCTCCCCGCCGCAGGCCCAGCAATGGCTCGACAACCTCATTGCCGAAGTCTCCCTGTTCCCGATGCAGGCGGACAAGGAAAAGAAGCGGACCGTTGCGGCGCAGAACATGATCGACCGGCTCGCCTCCCGCGCGACCATCGCCGAGCTGGCCCAGGAATACGCCCTGTCCAAGGCGAAACTCGGGGTGATGGACTACGGCGATCTGGTCTCCCACGCGGCGCATATTGCGCAGGAAGTTCCGGCCGCGGCGCTTGCCGAGCGCACCAGCCACAAGGTGGTGCTGCTCGATGAATTCCAAGACACCTCGCATGCCCAGATGGTGCTGTTCTCGCAACTTTATGGCGATGGCCACCCGGTGACCGCGGTGGGGGACCCCAACCAATCCATCTACGGATTCCGCGGTGCCAGCGCCGGCCAGCTATTCCGCTTCCCCCAGGAATTCCCCATAGTGCGCGAATCGAGCAGAGACCTCGCACATGTCAAGCACCTCACGGTGGCATGGCGGAATACCGTGAACGTCTTGGACGCGGCAAACCACATTACCGCTGGCGGTCAGCAGCCGGCCATTGGACCGGTCTCCGTCAAGCCGCTTGAACCCTCGGCTTTTGCGCAGCCCGGCCGAGTAGTGCTCAATCGCTGCGCGAGCGTCCGCGAGGAGGCCGAACGGATCGCGGACCTCATCGTGGCAGAAAATCGCCAGGGCGTCGGTGCCGAGCACAAGACCAGCGCGGTGCTCAGCCGCAACCGGGCGAATCTCTCGGTGATGGGCGAGGTGCTTGGCGAACGGGGCATTGCCTATCAGCTGGTGGGGCTGTCCGGGCTGCTCAGCACCCCTGAGCTCACCGACCTCGTGTCCTGTTTGCATGTGCTGGTGGATCCGTTGCGCTCGGACAAGCTGATGCGCTTGCTCGCAGGCGCCAGATGGCGTTTGGGCGCCGCCGACCTCGCAGCATTCGCCGATTGGTCGCGTTCGCTGGCCCGGCGCCGGGAGCGCGGGCTGAATCCCGAACTGGACTCCGCCGAACCGATCACCCAGAATCAAAGCACGGAGGAGGCGGCCCGCGCGGAGCTCAACGACGCTGCAAGCCTGATCGAGGCGCTGGATTACCTTCCTCCGGCTGGTTGGACGAGCTCCGACGGCCGGCGGTTGTCGAATACCGGCTATGAACGGCTCGAAGCGCTGCGATCCGAACTGCGGCAATTGCGTTTGATCGCCAACGATGATTTGGAAGCGTTGATTCGAGAAGTCGAACGCGCCATGAACCTGGACATCGAGGTGGCTGCCAGACCGTGGATTGCCGCGGACAAATATCGGGTGAACCTGGATGCCTTCGCCGATGTGGTGCGCGAATATTGCCGCAATGCCCCGCGCGTGGAGTTGGCGGGTTTCCTCATGTGGCTTGAACAGGCCGCCGAAAAGGAAAAGGGGCTCCCGCTGCCCTCCGAAGATGCTGATCCGCTGGCGGTACAGTTATTGACTATTCATGCCTCGAAGGGGCTCGAATGGGACATCGTCGCGGTGATGTCTTTGAACGAGGGGGTCTTCCCGGGAGCCAAATCCGATCGTTGGACCAGCGGCGATAAGGCGCTGCCTTGGCCGTTGCGCGGAGATGCCGGCGATTTGCCGCAGTGGGATACCGACCAGCCGGCGCTGAAGGAACTGATCGAGGCCGAATCGATCTTCAAAGATCGGGTGGACGACCATCATATTGCCGAAGAACGCCGCCTCGCCTACGTGGCAGTCACCAGGGCTAAGTCATTGCTGATCTGTTCAAGCAGCATTTGGTCGGGATCGCGCTCCAAGCCCTGTGAACCTTCGGTCTTCATGGACGCACTGCTGCCACTGGCCGAAGGGGAGGAACCCCGCGCCGAAATTGGAGTGTGGGTCCAAAACGATCAGGGGCCCGAGGAAAATCCGGTACGCTCCCAACCGATGGAGGCGCGCTGGCCGTACGACCCGCTTGACGGGCCGGTGATTACCGGCACCGTGCAAAAGTCGCCGCACCCCTATTCTCGTCGCGAGGTGCTCAGTGCGCTTGCCGAAGACGTTGTTGCCGCCAAGGCGAAGAGCCAGATGCTGACCGGCTTCGGTGAGCATTGGAAGGACGAGGCGGAGAGGTTGCTGGCGCAACGCGAGTTCCTGAACAACCGCGAACGCGTCATCGCTGCGCCCGAGCATGTGCGGGCCTCATTGTTCGTTGAACTTGCCGAAGACCCTGTGGAGGTGCTGGAGAACCTGCGCCGCCCCGTTCCGCGCCGCCCCGGCCTGGCTGCCCGGCGAGGCACCGCATTCCACGCCTGGATCGAGGAATACTACGAACAAACCCAGATGCTCGACCTAGGCGAGATCGTGGAGCCAGCGGATCGATATATTGACGACGTGCTGGATCTTGCCTCGATGAAGGAAGCGTTCCTAGCCAGCGAATGGGCCGAACGCCAACCGGCATATGTTGAGGTGCCGCTGGAAACACGTGTGGGCCCGGTTGCGGTACGCGGGCGCATCGATGCGGTCTTCCAGCTTGAAGATGGCACCTGGCTGATGCTCGACTGGAAAACCGGAAGGGTGCCCAGCGGCAAGGACCTGAAGAGCAAATTGGTGCAGCTGGCGGTCTACCGTCTTGGCTGGTCACGCCTGCACGGGATCCCGCTGGAACAGATTCAGGCCGCGTTCTACTACGTTGGCGCCGGCATCACGATTCACGCCGAATATCTGGCATCCGAAGAAGAACTTGAATCCATGATCGCCGGGGCCTTCGAAAACCTGACGGAGCAGGTCGAAACGGAAGTTACGAAGTAGTTTCTTCCTTGGAGTCGGTGCCTTCCACGGGCACCGACTCGCTTGGCTTCGCATCCGGTGCAGGGTTATTTCCCGAATCGGCCTTCGCGGCATCCTCCGGCGAAGTGCTGTCTGCGGCCGCTGCGTCGTCTGTGTGCTGTGCCGCGGGGGACTGCACGCCAGCTTCAACGGGGACGGCGGAGACCGCTGGAGGCTTGGGCGTGCTGTCCTCCGGTGGGGCGTCGGTTTCTACCTCATCCTCGACGGGTAGCTGTGTAACCTTTGAAGAGTTGATTGCCGGAGCGCTCGGCTTCGGCGCTACTTCAGGTTTCTCAACCGAAGCGGATGCCGGAGCGGCCAGCGGGCGCGGAGCCTCAACGACGGACAGCGGCTCACCGCCGTACTCGGCTATATTCGTATCCAGTTCCTGCAGCATTTCGTCGGCATCGGCAATGCGCTCGGTGTCTTTGCTGTCCAGGGACTTGACCAACCACTGGGCGAGCGCGAATTCCGCAGCCAGCGCAGCACGGCGCATGATGTGCGGATCTGCTGAGTTGCCGCGAGCCTCCACATAGGCGGCGAATACTCGTTCGCTGAAGCTCTGGTCATCAATGGCGGAGAGCCAGGCGAAGTCGTCGGCGGGGTCGCCCACATGCAAGTCGGTCCAGCCCTTGACGGCGGTAATGATTGAGTGTGAAACCTGCAGCTGCTCTTCATCGAAGTCGCCATGGACCACCGTGGCGTTAAAGCGCCACAGCGACACATCTTCCATGGCGTGCTCCCAACGCCGCAGCAGGCGGCTAGGCACTCGGCCCGTCGCGGCGGCGGTGTCCAGCTCGTTGAGCTTGCGCTGGCGAACTTCATCGGCGGTGTAGGTCGGCAATCCGGCAACTTCGACCGAATCATCGGGAATCTGGTGGATCGCCGCCATGCACTGACCCAAGGCCACCGCAAGCTTGCTTCCCTCCTCGACAAGTTCGTCGAGGGTGGGAACCCGGCCGGGAAGATCTTTATATACGAAGGTTCGCAAGGGGCCCTGACGCACAGTTCCGGCGACAGAGGGCAGGGCGAACGGAAGCGCGGCCCTGACCTTGGCCGAAAAAGCGCGCAAGGCGGAAAGCTCCGCTTCCAGGCGCATACTCGCTTCGTCGTGGCGCGGCGAGCGTACGCGCCAGCGGTGTTTTTGGGAATCTACGATGAGTGCCGAATCGAAGTCTTCTGCATCATCGGACAACGCGGCGAACCTTACCGGGGTCAATCCCGGCACGGCGGCGGTGGCAATAGCGGCGAGTTCCATGGCAGAGCGTTTCACATCCTCCACCGTATGCGAGATCCGGCGTTTCATTCGTTAATGACGCACGGAAGATGGCTAGTTTCAACGCACATGACGGCAGATGCGATTCAGATCATTCGCAATTGTTTTCACCGTGAAGCCAAACCAAGCCAGTGCTCAGCGAATTGCACTAGGTTAGGAGTATGGCGTTGGCAGAAAAATATCGATTACCACTCACCTCATTGAGCTTCGCACGATCCGTGTATGAGCGTCCGGTGACCGAGCATGACCAGCCTGACCTGCTACCACAGGTCATGGCCGACCCGCAGAGTCGAGTGATGCTGCTTTCCGAGCTTGGTGCTGCGCTAAACGGCGAATCGTTGTTTTTGATCCCAGGCCCGGACTATCAGGCGTCCGGGCAGGAAAAATTCGTCTACCTTGGCCGTGACAAGCAGCACTTATTTGTTTTAGCTATTGTCGACTCCTCGGTGCTTGATGAACGGACCGAGTCATCATGGACCACGCTGCGAGACGCATTTAATGTTCTCGATGCGGCTCAGGCCGAGTTGTTTGTTGAGGCCCAGGCAATAGCCAACTGGAGACGCAACGAAGTGTTCTGTCCCCGGTGCGGTTCCGAACTTCGGTCCTCTACCTCCGGTTGGGTGCAACGCTGCGTGGACAATGGCCACGAGCTGTTCCCTCGCACCGACCCGGCGGTGATCGCCGCCATCGTCGATTCCGAAGATCGTTTGCTGCTCGGTGCCAACAGCATGTTCAAATCCAAGATGTACTCGGTCCTAGCTGGTTTTGTCGAAGCAGGAGAATCACTTGAGTCTGCGGTGCGTCGAGAGATCTTTGAGGAATCAGGGGTACACGTAGGCGATGTTGCCTACCGTGGGTCCCAGCCATGGCCAATGCCGCGCTCACTCATGCTGGGTTTCACCGGCGAGGCACTGAGCACGCAGCTGGTACCTGACGGTGCCGAGATACTCGACCTTCGCTGGTTCACCCGCGAACAACTCGGCTCCGAATTGAGCGCCGGCACCCTGCAAATTCCGCGCGGTATTTCCATCGCACACGCACTGATCCGTAACTGGTACGGAGAAGCCCTCCCGGAGGCCCCAAGCAAGTGACCGAGCAAGAAAATATAACGGCCCCCGATCTTTTGGCAGGGCTTGACGCCGAACAGCGGCTCGCGGCCGAGACCCTGAGCGGCCCAATATGCATCCTTGCCGGTGCCGGGACCGGCAAAACCCGCGCCATCACACACCGCATAGCGCACGGTGTGCATACCGGGGTCTACAACCCGACCAGCGTGCTGGCCCTGACCTTCACGACCCGTGCCGCATCCGAGATGCGCACACGGCTTCGCTTGCTGGGGGCGCCGGGCGTCCAGACCCGGACATTCCACGCCGCTGCGCTTCGGCAGCTGCAGTACTTCTGGCCGCAGTCGGTCGGTGGGACGTTGCCAAACTTGGTGGAGCACAAGGCGCCGCTCATCGCTGAATCCGCGCGCCGACTTCGAATTTCTAGCGACCGCGCCATGGTGCGCGACCTTGCCTCCGAAATCGAATGGGCCAAGGTATCGATGCATTCTCCCGAAAGCTACGCCAAGGTCGCTGCCAGCAGAGATCTGCCCAACGGCTTGGAACCGGTGAGCATGGCACGCATCTTCCAAACCTATGAGGAACTCAAAGACGACCGTAGCGTGATCGACTTTGAAGATGTTTTGCTGCTTACCAGCGCAATTCTTGAAGAAGACGAGAAAGTCGCTGCCAACGTCAGGTCCCAGTATCGACATTTCGTGGTGGATGAGTACCAGGATGTTTCGCCGCTGCAACAGCGGCTGCTCGACCTGTGGCTCGGTGGGCGCGACGAACTGTGTGTGGTGGGCGATGCCTCCCAGACGATCTATTCGTTCACCGGTGCCCGACCTGATTACCTGTTGAACTTCGGCACCCGATTCCCCGAAGCAACCGTCGTCAAGCTCGTGCGTGACTACCGTTCGACACCCGAGGTGGTGAATCTGGCGAATAAGGTGTTGTCCATGCGCCGGATAGAAACTTCGATGCCTGATCCGACCGTCATTTGGCCAGAACCCTTGGAACTCATTGCCCAGCGCGAGCATGGACCCAGTCCTGAATTTTTCGAGGCTGCCGACGATGAACAGGAAGCGGATGAGGTTGCACAACGCATCAAGGCGCTAGTCAAAGACGGGCAAGACGTCTCTGAAATCTCGGTGCTATACCGCACCAACGGTCAGTCTCAAGCCTTTGAACAAGCGCTCACGGCGCACGGAATTTCCTACGTCATGCGTGGCGCCGAGCGGTTTTTCTCGAGGCGTGAAGTCAAAGAGGGAATGCTTGCACTCCGCGCCGCATTAAATGTTGCAGGAGACTTGTCGGTGCCTCAGCTGGTGCGCGATGTGCTCTCCTCGCACGGGTATGCTCCGGAAGCTCCCACCGGCAGCACCGGTGCGGTACGCCAACGGTGGGAATCGTTATCCGCCCTCGTGCGACTGGCCGACGACCTGGTTGCCGGCAAAGGCGACCAGGGGCACGAAGTGACCTTGCGCGATGTGGTCCGCGAACTTGAAGAACGCGCCGCGACTCAACATGCGCCGACCTTGGACGGCGTCACGCTCGCGTCCTTCCACGCGGCGAAGGGCCTTGAATGGGACGTTGTTTTCTTGGCAGGCCTCAGCGAGGGACTCGTACCGATCACCTATGCGAAGGACCAGGCTGGCTACGATGAAGAACGTAGGCTGCTCTACGTAGGAATTACTCGTGCGCGCATACGGCTCTACCTGTCGTGGTCCTTAGCCCGGACCCCGGGTGGCCGGGCGCATCGATATCCGTCGAGATTCCTGGACGGGATTAAATCTGTGCGGCAGGCCAGCAGCCGGCAGCAAGCACCGGTTCGCCGCAAGCAGCAGAAACTCACGCCATCTGTTTGCGCCGGTTGCGGATCATTTTTGACCACTGCGAAGGAACGGAAACTCAAACGATGTTCCTCTTGCCCCGCCGCGTACGACGAAGCGCTCTTTGAGCAGCTGCGTAGCTGGCGAGCCTCGGTGGCCCAGAGCAATTCGATTCCCGCATTTGTGATTTTCACCGATGCGACGCTCATGGCAATCTCGGAGCATCGACCGAATTCGGTCCAAGGGCTGGGCAAAATCTCAGGAGTGGGGCGCAGCAAACTTGAACGCTACGGTGAAGCGGTACTGGCGGTTTTGGCCGAATACCAAGGCTAGTTATCGACAGCTCGCAGGGAATGAAAAATCGGTTCACCTACGTGGACCTATGGTGAGCTCATAAGCGACAAACCATCGCAAACCTGTGAAGGATAGAAGTGGAGGCACCCGATGCCGGCATACCCTCAGACCGTTGATTTTATCGCCGCGGATGACATCCCGGTCCGTATCGTACGTTCGAGCAAACGAAAGAAGACCATCTCCTCGCAATGGCGCGAGGACCGGTTGGTCGTTCAGGTGCCCGCGGCGCTGAATGAAAGCACGGAGCGCGCATTCGTGGACGAAATGCTCAAGAAATACCGCCAGCGTAAGAGCCGACAATCGGCGGCCGTCACCGAGGACTCGTTGATGGAACGGGCCACATATTTGGACCTAAGGTATCTTGATGGGCTGGCTAATCCGGTATCGGTGCGTTGGGTCAATAATCAAAATAAACGGTGGGGCTCTGCCACCCCAATCCAGCGGACCATCCGACTTTCCGCCAAACTGAAGTATGCCCCGAATTGGGTGCAAGACTATGTTTTGGTCCATGAGCTAGTCCATTTGGCAACGCCGGGCCAAGGGCACGGAAAAAGGTTCCAGGATCTGCTGGACCGGTTCGAAAGAAGAGCCGAAGCGGACCAGTATCTCGCCGGATTCAGCGCAGGTTTCCGCGCACATGCCAAAGAAAACGGACAGACCGATACCGAAACTGGCGGGTTTGACGATCTCGACGACGAGTGACCTGCGATTTTGAGGTCCGCTCCAACGAAAAGTAGGGGGTCCAAGCAGCTTGAGCTGCTTGGACCCCTTACTTACATCAGAGCTCTTAGTTAGTTCTTCGGATCGTCTGGATTAGAATCCTCAGGGTTTTCGACTTCAGGTTCCGGCTTATCGAATCCGCCATCGAGTAGCTTGCCTAGCGCGGCGTCAAACTCGTCATATTCAGATGCAGCCGACTCTCGGCGCTTGGTAAAGCCCGCCGGCTCGCTGAGATCTTCGGCCGTAGGCATCAAATCGGGGTGGTCCCAAATAGCATCTCGGCCTTCGGTACCACGTTCCTCATGGAGGTGTTCCCAGAGGGCGGCAGCCTCACGAAGCTTGCGCGGACGCAGTTCCAAGCCGACCAGCGAAGCAAATGCTGATTCAGCAGGACCACCAGAGGCACGGCGACGGCGCATGGTTTCTCGAAGGTGAGCCGCGAATGGCAAGTTGGCGGCCGCGAGCGACACAACGTGGTCGACCCAACCTTCGATCAGTGCCAGCGTCAGTTCGAGATTTTCAAGTGCCTTTTCCTGCTGGCCTGTGCGCTCTGGCGTAAACAGCCCTTCGCCGAGCAGTTCCTGCAGGTTCTCCGGATTTGACGGATCGATGCCGCGAACTGCTTCTTCGACACGTGACATATCGATATGAATGCCACGTGAGTAAGACTCGACCGCTCCGATGAGTTTCGAAGAAAGCCATGGAACCCGATTGAATAGTCGCGCATGAGCGTGCTCGCGCAGAATCACGTAGAGCAGCACTTCCTGCTCAGGGATTTCCAACCCCTCGCCAAAGTTGGCGACGTTGGCGGCGACCAGGCCGGGTGTCGTTCCTGCCAGGGGCAACCCGATATCGGTGCCTCCAAGCACATCCTTGGCTAAGCCGCCTAGGGCAGTTCCCAGCTGCATTCCAAACATGCTGGAACCAAGATTTCGGAACATCGCATCGGAGTTGCCGAGCATGCCCTTCATCTCTTCTGGGATTTGGTCCTTCATTGCGCTGGTGATTGCACGGGTCACGGATTCGGCCACCGGTTCGGTGACCTTCTTCCAAACACCCAAAGTTTTGTCGTACCAGCGTTTGCGAGTCCAGACTTCGGTAGCTTCGCCCTTGGACTCAAAAGCCGTGGCGTTATTGAGCCACAGATCGGCCAGATAGGAAGCGTCGACAATGGCGCTTTTGCGCGAGTCAGAAACTTCGGGGTCTTCACCGGCATAGGACTGAAGCGCGGTATCCGAAGCAAGCTTCCAATTCACCGGCCCTTCAGAGGCATTGTTCTGCATCATTGCCGACATCATTGCTTGTGCCTGCTGCATCATTTGCTGCATAGCGGCGGGATCCTGTGAACCCATCGCTTCGCGAAGCTGAGGCGGGAGATCGTTTGGGTCGAAACTGCCACCGAAGAGCTGTGAGAACATCGCTGACATTGGATCCTGCGGATTGTTTTCGTCGTCGTCACCGTCGGGTCGGTTATTCGGAGGGTTCTGTGCCATGTCATTAAAAGTACCCCCTACGCCTGAGAGTTCACATCGATGCAAGCCTGAGTTCGCTTTCGGCACATCGAATACTCCTTATAGCTGATGAAGTTCTGCATGGGCTTTCAGTAGGCTAGAGGGGGTGGCGTTTGTGAAAGCGCCCCTGAAATATTTTTGAGCGGCGGGAGCAAGGTCAGTGCACGAACAGGAACCATCATCCACGAAGGGCGCGAGCCCGAATTTGGGTACGCAAGTTCCTGGTTCCAAGCCCGTGAAAACCACGATCGCAGGGACACTAGCCCTGCTGTTGGTTGGTCTGATCCTCTTCTTACCCACCAACTTTGTCGTGCGCACACCTGGACCAGTGCTGAACACGCTGGGGGAGTACGAGGGCAAGGAGCTCATCACCATCGACGGTGCCAAGAGCTTTCAGTCCAACAGCATTTTGGACATGACGACCATTTACGTTCAAGGCGGTGGGCAGAATCGGGTGTCAACCCCGGTGATTCTCGAAGCGCTATTTAATCCGAACAAAGATATCGTCCCGGAAGAGACCATGATTCCGCGTGGAGTTACTAGCGAAGAACGTGGCGCGGCCAACGATTCGATGATGGTTTCTTCACAAGAATTGTCGATTGCAGCAGCCATGAATGAGCTGGGGCACGAATATTCCACTTGGTTGGAAGTCGCGGATTTCTCCACGGATACCAATAGGGATTCATTAAAGCCAGGAGATAGGTTGCTGGGGTTCGAAGGGAAACCAGTATCCAACTTGGAAGACTTGAAGGCAGACCTCAATGAGCGTGGAGATCAGCCAAGCACGATGACGGTTCGCAGGGCCTCCGGTGAGGGTGAGCCGAAGGAGACTGAGGTCAGCGTCACCACGTCAGCCAATGCAGAAGGCTCTCGCCAGCTTGGGGTCTACTTGAGCACCGCCTTTGATTTTCCCATCGACGTGAAATTTGGCGTGGAAGAGGTCGGAGGCCCGAGCGCCGGCATGATGTTCGCCTTGGCGATCATTGATCGGTTGACCGAAGGATCGCTGGCCGGAGAGAATCACATCGCCGGGACCGGAGAGATTACCGCCGAGGGCAAAGTCGGGCCTATCGGAGGGATTGCCCAGAAGATGGTCGCCGCGAAGGCAGATGGTGCGACGGTCTTCCTAGCGCCGTCAGAGAACTGCTCGGATGTACAAGGACGAGTGCCGAACGGGCTGCATGTCGTCAAGGTGGGCACGCTGCATGAAGCACGGCAGGCGCTGACAAAAATTGAGCAAGGAGCCGACCCCACCACGTTGGAATCCTGCTCATAGATCCACTCGACACCGTTCATACAACTTGGTGTCTGAAGCTTAGTAAGTACAGTGATAGATATACGAGTTCTGGCGCTAGCAAAGGCGTGCGGGACATTTAGGTAAGGAATGAATAGTGTCATACGGATCGGATAGTCCGTTCGGGGGTCCACCGAGACCCCAAGGGCCGCAACAACCTTCTAAGCCCGCAAATAAAAAGGCGTCTCCACTGACGCTGACGGTATTTGCGGTGGTCATCTTGGTGGCCGTGTTTGTCTTCCTCTCGAACTTCTACGCAGATATCCTCTGGTTCAATCAGCTGGGATTCTCGGAAGTCTATTGGACCGAGCGCATCGCCAAACTCATCATCTTCTTCATCGCGTTGGTCTTGATGGCCGTGCCGATGTGGTTCTCTATGCGCAGCGCGTACAAGCATCGCCCTGTCTACGCACCGGAGACGAGTCGTCCAGACTCCATGTCCCGCTACCAAGCGCAGCTCGAACCGGTTCGCCGTTTCCTCATGATCGGCATTCCTGCAGTGGTGGGTTTGTTCTCAGCCATCGCGGTAGCCGGACAATGGCAGACCATTATGTTGTTCCTCAACCGGGTTCCATTCGGATCCACCGATCCGCAGTTCAATATGGACCTGGGATTCTTTATCTTCACCCTGCCATTCATCGGATTGATCACCGGATTCTTGATTTCTGTAGTTCTGCTCGGCGGAGTTGCAGGATTGCTAACGCATTATCTCTACGGTGGCATTCGCGTTGAAGAACGTGGCGGCATCACGGTGGGCAAGGCTGCCCGCGTGCATACCGCAGTGGTCGTGGCAGTGTTCTTGCTACTCCAGGCTGTCAATTTCTGGATCTCTCAGTACGAGACGCTTAACAATCAGTCCGGGCGCGTAGCCGGTGCACTGTACAAAGACGTTCACGCGGTTATCCCTGCACGGATGATTCTGGCAATTGTCGCAATTCTGATCGCAGTTACCTTCGTGATTGCGGCGTTCAACGGTCGCTGGCGCTTGCCACTGATTGGTACCGCAATGCTCGTGGTGACGATGATTGTCGCCGGCGGCGTTTACCCATTCCTGATACAGCAGTACCAAGTGGTTCCTTCGCAGCGTACGTTGGAACGCGAATATATTGATCGAAATATCCAGATGACGCGTGAGGCCTTTGGCTTGGACGATGTCGAAGTCACTCCGTACGACGCCAAGGTCAGCACCGAGAAGAACGCGTTGGCTAAGGAAACGGAAACAACGGCGAATATTCGCTTGTTGGACCCTAACTTGGTTTCTGCCGCATTTGCGCAGCTGCAACAGTTCCGTGGGTACTACACCTTCCCTGAAACTTTGAATGTTGACCGCTACGAAATTGACGGAAAAGTCGAAGATACGGTTATCGCCGCACGTGAAGTCAACGTCAACCCCAATGACACCTGGGTGAACCAGCACATTACCTACACCCACGGTTACGGGCTGGTTGCTGCTTACGGTAACCGCGTAGCTGCCGGTGGCCGCCCCGACTTTATGCTCGGAGGCATTCCGTCCACCGGTGATTTGATCACCGAAGAGGATTACGAGCCGCGCATTTACTTCGGTGAGAGCTCACCTGAGTATTCGGTAGTTGGCGGCCCGGAAGGCTGGACCGATCAGGAGCTTGACCGTCCAAGCGCTGGTGGCGAGGGTGAAGACACCCGCTACACTTTCCAGGGAGAGGGCGGCCCTAACGTAGGCAACCTGTTCAACCGTGTTGTGTTCGCGTTGAAGTTCGCTTCTACGGACCTGTTGCTCTCCAACGCGGTCAACGATGAATCACAGATTCTGTACGACCGTAACCCGCGCGATCGCGTGAGCAAGGTTGCCCCGTACCTGACGCTCGATTCGAGTGCCTACCCGGCAATTATCGATGGACGAGTCAAATGGATCGTCGATGGTTACACCACCTCAAATGATTTCCCCTATGCACAGCAACAGCAGATCGAATCGGCTGTTTCCGACTCGCTGACTAACGCTTCAGATTTCGATCGGTTATCGGGTCGCGTGAACTATATGCGTAACTCGGTCAAGGCTACCGTTGACGCCTATGACGGCAAGGTTGATCTGTACGCGTGGGATACCGAAGATCCAATCTTGCAGGCTTGGCAAAAGGTCTTCCCTACTGCCGTCCAGCCGTTGGATAACATTTCCGGGGATCTGATGGAGCACGTGCGTTACCCGGAAGATATGTTCAAGGTTCAGCGCGAAGTCCTCACGACTTACCACGTTGATGATCCCGACGCGTTCTACGAGTCCAATGACGCGTGGGCGGTGCCAGATGATCCGACCTCTTCAACTCAGGGTGTGAAGCAGCCTCCGTACTTCCTGTCGTTGAAGATGCCAACTCAAGATGCGGCATCATTCTCGCTGACTTCCACCTTCATTCCACAGGCAGCAGCCAACGGGCAGCAGCGTAACGTGTTGTTCGGCTTCCTATCTGCGAACGCAGACGCGGGCAGTGAAGATGGCGTGAAGGCTGACGAGTACGGCAAGCTTCGCTTGTTGGAGCTGCCTCGCGATACGGCAGTACCTGGCCCAGGCCAGGCGCAGCAGAACTTCGATACCAATCCGCGTGTGACCACAGAGCTGAACCTGTTGCGCCAGGGCGCGTCCGAGGTGAAGAGCGGTAACCTGCTCTCGCTGCCAGTGGGTGGCGGCATCCTCTACGTTCAGCCGGTATATGTTCAGTCCTCGGGCCAGACCAGTTATCCAACCTTGCGTAAGGTGCTAGTTGCCTTCGGCGACCAGGTTGGCTTCGCGGATACGCTCTCAGAAGCTCTCGACGAGGTCTTTGGCGGCGATTCGGGTGCCGTCACCGGTGAGAACGGCGATGGTGCGACACCGGAAGAACAGCCGGGGGAGAGCGAACAGCCTTCGCAGTCTGAAACCCAGAAGCTAACGGATGCTCTGGATGCTGCCAATGCAGCGATCCAGAAGTCTGATGACGCTTTGAAGGCTGGCGACTTCGCAGCCTACGGCGAAGCGCAGAAGGAACTTCAGGATGCGCTGAGCCGTGCATTGGAAGCTGACGCTGCCATCAACGGCGAAGCTGCCCCGGAAGGTGAAGTCCAGACTAGCTCCGAAGCCCCGGAAGCTCCGAGCGAGTCCGCTGAGCCTAACGACGCCAATAACGGATAGCTATCTCCGTAGGCTGAGCCCCGATTTGCATTTCGCTCCGCGATGATGAAGAATAGTCTAGTCATCGCGGGGTGGAGCAGTTCGGTAGCTCGCCGGGCTCATAACCCGGAGGTCATAGGTTCAAATCCTATCCCCGCCACTTATGGGACAAGTCGAGAATGATTCGGCGATGACCAAGCGAAATCCCCCAGTCTGCGGACTGGGGGATTTTGCTTTTCAGCGGCTTAAATAAGGATCGTCTTGTAAACGCTTCGTACGCGCCCGAATGATGAATTTGAGTAGCCGGGCGCCCAGCGAGGCTAAGCGGGGTTCGGCGCCATGCTCACTGCCGCACAGCGGTGCGGTGACGCAGTATGCACGCGACTAAGGTAGCACCTCTGATAGGCCGCACTGGCCCTTGGCGGTTCGTGGCCACATCGATTCGGTTCATTGGTTGAAGTTGAGCCCTAGGGCAGGTAGGAATCCAGATGCTAGCTGTGCCACGCTATAGGCCTTCGACTTCAACGGATTGACTCTCCGAAGCGACCAGTCGGCAACAACGTTTTCCGTAATGTGCCTATTGCACGACCAAATGCGGTTCGGACGATCAGCGGTAACTACGAGCAAGAAGCAGAAGCTTTTAGTGCAACCTCCCGGACGTAGATTCGCCTTGTGACTAAGGACATGTCAGCTCAATTAGGCATGAGGTTTATGAGTTGGTAATGTTGTATTTACCGACGCGGGGTGGAGCAGTTCGGTAGCTCGCCGGGCTCATAACCCGGAGGTCATAGGTTCAAATCCTATCCCCGCCACAGAGAAAAAGTGGAGATCCGAATGGATCTCCACTTTTGCTTTAAGCCATGAGCTGGTGATCCGGCATCGTTACCGGGGAGTAATTCCTCCAAGCCAGGGGGCCATAACGCGCCGACCAGCGTTCACGACTTCGAAACGGGCATGAGCCGGACTTCGAAAGCAAGCTGCGTGAGGTCCAGAAACCCCGAACTCGCCTGACTGTGGGTAGATTCTTCGCTCCTACGGATAGTTCTATGCCGACATGCTTTTGCCCGAGGGCGCATGTGGTGGCCGGGGCCCTCGGCTTCGCCGGCGAGCCTCAAGTCTTATTCGACTAGCTTAGGATTCGGAGAAAACTACACGCTATTTGCCGGCTAAGGGCTCACCTGCCGGCGCGATGCGATGAACTGAGGAAAACAATCTCAGTTGGGGGTAGTGGCTGCAGGGTCAATTGATCTGTCCTGCGTTCTGGAATCATAGGACGTTGGGCTGCGCCGGTCTAGCGCTATTTCTTGAAGCCTGAATTTAACGTCAAGAAAAGTGTTGGGCTTGGCTACTCGGATTAGCTCTCATTCAATGAATTCCATTTAGCAGGTGATCCGCCCCAGGAAGTCCGCGTTCAGATCAATTTTTAGGCACCATAATCGATCTCCGATCCATGCATTGAGAACCGTTGATTTTCGCCGCTTAGGCCGACATAGCACCACTGTGATGTACGACATGGCCCCTCGATTCGCCATACGGTTTACTAGTTGGTAATGTTGTATTTACCGACGCGGGGTGGAGCAGTTCGGTAGCTCGCCGGGCTCATAACCCGGAGGTCATAGGTTCAAATCCTATCCCCGCCACAGAGAAAAAGTGGAGATCCGAATGGATCTCCACTTTTGTTTTAACTCATGGAACTGAACGAAAAGAAAGGCGCCGGAACGGAAATATCATTCTGACCCGGCGCCACTATTCATTTCGATGAGCTTAGCTCTCCAAGGCTCCGGTCTGGTTGGCCTTCAGAGCCGCCAGGCGAGCCTCAACCTCAGTCTGTTCACCAAGATCCTCCAAGGACTCAAACTGAGCGTCCAGACTCGACGAGGCGAGTTCGGAAGCACCGATCACCTTTGCCTCTTCACGGCGAATCTTTTCCTCGAACCGGCTGATCTCGCTGGTCGGATCCATGAGGTTCACGGACTTGACGGCTTCGTTGACCTGGTTCTGTGCATGGGCAGCTTTGGAACGAGCGATCAACTCGTCGCGCTTGCTGACAAGTTCAATGCGCTTTTCCTTCATCTGGTTCAAGCCGGTCTTCAGCTTCTCAACGATTTCACGCTGCGAGTTGATGGTCGGGTTGGCGGATTTCATCTCGCTTTCGGACTGCATCTGACGCTGGATCGCTACCTTGGCCAAATTATCAAATTTGGCGGCGTTGGCTGAGTCAGCAGCTGCGCGGAATTCATCAGCCTTATTGGAAGCGGCGAGTGCTTTGGTGCCCCACTCAGTGACCGCCTGTTCGTCCTCGCGGTAGTCATCTTCCAACATTCGCAGGTTGCCAATGGTCTGCGCCACAGCCTGCTCGGCTTCGGCAATGTTGTCGGTGTAGTCGCGGACCATCTGGTCCATCATCTTCTCAGGATCTTCGGCTGAATCTAGGATGGCGTTGATGTTGGCTTTTGCCAGCTGGGCAACGCGTCCGAAAAGTGATTGCTTGGTCATGGTTGGACCTTTCTATACGAAATAGTGCTGCTGAAATTTGCGTACTACTTGGGATAAACCGCGTATCTCTAGAAACTACCGCCGGCTCCGCCTCCGAAGCCTCCACCACCTCCGCCGCCGCCGAACCCGCCGCCGAAGCCTCCGCCACCGCCGCCAAAACCGCCGAAGCCTCCGCCGCCGAAGAATCCGTCGTCACCGCCGTGATTGCCTCCGCCGCGGTTACCGCCGCCGAGTAGCGAGTCAATCAAGATGCCGCCGAGAACGGCTCCGCCGATCCCGTCAAACATACCGCCACGACCACGGTTTCCGCCGCCGAAGCCGCCCAAACCACCATCGCCGCCGAAGCCGTTGACATCCTGCTCAGCCATGCGTGCTGCCTGGTCTGCCAGCTGCACTGCCCGCTGCGCGGCAGCCACCGCTTCGGTGGGGCGCTGTGCCGCTTGGCTTAGTGCCTGATCATGGGAGCGCTGCGCTTCGGCCAGACGAGTACGGGCCGAAGAACGTACGCCGCCACGGCGGGCACGAATGTAGTCTTCCGTTCCCTGAATGCGCGATGCCGCCGTATTCAACAGTGACTGAAGCTGATCGCGCGCCACCCGGTCCTGCTCGGCTCGGTCGCGTAGCGTGCCCAAGGCGGTGGCTAGCGGTTTAGTCGATTCGTCGAGGGCCGAGATCAAGGCCAATGGGTTGTGCTTGCCACCGCGCAATGCCTGCTGGATGTTGCCTAGGGTGCTTTCTACCCCGGCGATGGGACCTGCAAGGTTCGGCTGAGTGCCGTTGGCAACTAGCGCCTTAGCCTGCGCCAGATCCCTGGCGGCCATGGCGACAGCTGACTCCAAATCGGCATCTGCTTGGCGCAGCGAGGCCGCCGATTTGGTGATAGCTTCGAGCAGTACTTCGGCTTGGTCATGAGCTTCTTCAGCATTCTGGATGAGAAGTGCCGCGCCGGAGCGATCCGTATCGAGCTTCTCGCGCGCTTGCTTCAGCACTGAGGCTGCGAACGTTAGTCGTTCCGAAGCTTGCTCGGCGTTATCGGTAATCTGCGAGACGGCGCTGTCATCGTATTTCGAAGTCAGTCCCTCAAGCTCGGACACCCGTTGGGAAAGCCGCTGGGCTAGCGGTTCCTTTTCCGCAGCAACCTCATTGATTCGGGACTCTGCGTTCTGTTCCAACTGGCGAAGATTTTTGAATTCGGCGGCGTGCTCTTGCAACGTGTCATTGACTTGTCCGCACCGATTGATAATTTCACCGAGCCATGAACGTTGCTCTTCTTCGGTGTCGGGGATGTGATCATCGAGCTGTTGCTGCAGTCGGAAGGACTCAACCAGATGGGTCTTGGCCTCGATGAGGTCCGTAGAAAAGACCTTGATGGCATCTGGGCCGTACTGAGCTTCAGCGAAACCGAGTTCTTGCTCAGAAGATCGTATGGAATCGTCTGCCGCGACCAGCAACTGGTCAGCCTGCAAACGTAGCTTATCCAGCGACTCAAGCTGCTGGGGCTGATGACCGTTGAGATTGCCGTGGTTCTGCGGTAGCTGGTTGGTCTTCGTCTTGCTGCGCCGCGATAGCATCACGTAGGCGCCCACTGCCACGCCGCCAACAAGCAACAGAACCCAGAAGATGCCGCCACCGGAGCCGGACGAGCCGCTAGCGCTGCCCCCCTCGGATACATTTGCGATGCCCTCAATAGCGCCTTCAGCGGCTCCTGCCCAATCTAGTTGGCCGAGAGCCGGAGAGATATGTTCTGAGTAGATCTCTTGAGCCGAGGCATTCAGCGGCCCATTTTGATCGCCGGCAAACCGCGCTTGCTGCTGATCTGTGGCTACGACCAAAATCGCATCCGAGCTGCCCATATTTTTCGTACTCGCAACTTCTTGCATCCATTGGCTAGGATCCGAGGGATTGGTGAATTCATCGACGTAGACAACAAAGAGACTGATTCCAGTCTCGTCCCGAAGTTCTTTAATATCGTTTTCGAGATTGCTTTCATCGCCACCGAGCACCTGCGCGTTGTCGACAACGAAGTCGCCAGGTGGAATGGTGACAGGGGGCTCTGCAAATGCTGGTGCCGACGCTCCCAGCGATAATGCCGCCACCGTTAATGCTGCAGCAGTGACTCGCCGCGCTTTGGAAATCATTGTCGTCCTCACCTGAATTACCGAATCGAACTAGTAATTTGACCACTCGTCCGACCACGTTTACCTGCGACTACTTTCACAGCTCAATTTGATTCTATTTGCACGGCAACACAGCGTCCATGCTATTCCGCTGCCAGAATAGTTAACTCACAGCTTGCGCAAAGTCATCCCTCGCAACTGCCACAGTTCGACCCTGAATAATAAGACTCAAGAGATCCGATATTCGAAAGAGGCATGAAGATGAGCCAGACACCGGATGAACCACGAAATAAAAATATGGGCGAACCCGAACAGCCGAAGGATATCGCCCAGACTCCGGAGCATGCGGAGGAACCTCGCGTGAATCTCCCGGAGCCGCAGTCGTCGTCGGATGCCGGCGAGACACGTAGCTATAACCAGGTAAGCCCCGCGTCCAGCCCGGAAGAGCAGCAGACCGACGTTTATTCACGTGCCCACTACCCCACCGAGCAACAGCCGGCCACCGGGGTCTACGGTCAAGGATCCACCGAGCACGCTTCGCAGTCCGGACCGTCCTATGCCGCCGGAGCATATGGCCATGCTGAACAGCAACATTCAAACTACCCAGTTCCGCCAGAACGTGCACCGAAAAAGAAGTTCGCCGGCAGCACGCTGATCGCGGGCATGGTCGCTGCGGCACTTATCGGTGGTGTGACCGCTGCCGGCACCACATACTTCATGGCCGGCGGGAATGATTTGGGCGGTTCCTCGGTGCAGACCCCACAAAACGGTGTGGTGATCAACAATCCAAAGTCCGTCACAGAGGTTACCGCTGCGGCAGCGAAAGCATCGCCTAGCGTGGTCACCATCGAAGCTTCCGGTAGCGGGTCTAGCGGTTCGGGCTCTGGAATCATTCTGGATACCGAAGGTCATATATTGACCAACACGCACGTGGTCACTTTGGGAGGAGAAACCGGCGACCCAACGCTTACCGTTCGCTTGAGCGATGGCAAGGTGCATCAGGCAACGCTCGTTGGCACCGATCCGCTCTCAGATCTTGCGGTCATTAAGGTTGATGTGCCGAACCTCGTGCCCGCGACCTTGGGGAAATCCTCCGAGCTAAACGTTGGTGACACCGCGGTAGCAATTGGCGCGCCATTGGGCCTGAGCGGAACCGTGACCGATGGAATTGTCTCCACGCTCAACCGCACTATTTCGGTGGCATCCTCCGCAGTGCCGGAACAAAACGCGCAGGATGAGGGTGAGGACGGCGGAAGCCAGTTCAACTTCCAATTCCCAGGCATGCCCGAAGGGCAGGACCAGTCCGGGCAAGGCTCGATCTACATCAACGTGATGCAGACCGACGCAGCGATTAACCATGGAAACTCCGGTGGTGCGCTGGTAAACAACAAGGGCGAAATTATCGGCGTGAACGTCGCCATTGCTTCTGGCGGAGCCGGCGGTGAAGATTCGGGTTCGATTGGCGTCGGGTTCGCGATTCCTGTGGATTACGCTCAGCGTATCGCTCAGGAACTGATCGCCAATGGTAAAGCCACCCACGGTCTGCTGGGCGCAACGGTACAAGCGCAGGGCGCTTCGACTGGATCGAACGCTTCGCAGTTCAGTGTCGGTGCAGCGATCCGGGAGATCTCACCGAATTCGGCGGCCGAGGAAGCCGGCTTGAAATCCGGAGACATCATCACGGGCGTCAACGGACGCGCAATCCAGGATTCCCAGACCTTGACTGCCGCAATTCGAGAGGTGCCAGCTGGCGGCAAAGCCGACATCACCTACACGCGGAACGGTGCCGAAAACAAAGTCTCAGTGACGGTTGGGTCTCTGGAATAGGCCAAATAGATCCAAGAAAAGTGACGTGCCGCAGGAACCTGCGGCACGTCACTATTGGTTTTGGCCCAAAAATCGAGGTACGCCGAGGATCTCGATACGATAGAGAACAACACTTCAGCCCGCGGTCTAAGACCTTTTTTCCAACCGAAAACTATAGGGCCACGAAACGCCTTGCCAATACCCTGCCCTCGGCAGCCACAGAGATTTGACGATGCTAAGCATGATTGATCCGAACAAATTCATTAACTCAGCTACCCAGCGGGTGCTGGCTTTTGCAGCGCACCCCGACGATTTGGATTTCGGCGCAGCCGGAACCGTAGCCGCAATGACCGCCGCGGGGATAGAGGTGCAATACTGCATCATGACCGATGGCGACGCTGGAGGTTTTGACGACCGTGATCCTGCCGAGACGGTTCGCTTGCGCCACGAAGAGCAACGCGTTGCGGCAGCCCGAGTTGGTGTCAGCACCGTGCATTTCATGGGAGAGCGTGACGGCTATCTAGAGCCAAGCCACGACGTCATGCGTCAGGTGGTTCGACTGATCCGCCAGGTGCGCCCGCAAATAGTTATGGCCATGCACACCGAACGAAACTGGGACCGCATTCAGCGCTCACACCCGGACCACCTTGCCTGCGGCGAAGCGGTAACCCGGGCTATCTACCCGGCAGTCGAAAACCCGTTCGCCTACCCGGAGCTGCTCGCGGAAGAAGGACTGGAAGCCTACAAACTACCTTGGCTTTGGTTATATGGAGCCCCCAAGGAACGCGAAAACGGCTTTGTGAACATCACCGAGTTCTTTGCGCAGAAGATGGATGCTTTGCGAGCCCATTTCACCCAGCACCCCGACGTCGGGGCGATGGAGAAATTTGTGCTCGAGCAGTGCCGAGCGAATGGCGTACGCGCGAATATGCCTTCCGATGAGCTGGCGGAAGGCTTCCACCTCGTGGCCGTGAACGCCGATGACACGATCGCAGGATTCTGACTTAATTACGGGTTAAAGTATTTCGGTGCGGTTCCCGCTTTGGGGAACCGCACCGTATACGTCAGATGAATGCTAACTTATCGACAGATAACCCATCGCTAGCTGGTTAGGCTTTGGGCTCTTCCGATTGGCCTAGCGGCAGGTCCACCGAGGCTTCGGTGTCTTCCGACGGCGAGGCGGGTATCTCTGAACCTTCCACGGTGATATGTACCGCGAGAACATCGTCGATGGGGGAGAGCCCGCCCTTGGCGTCTTCTCCCGAGGTCTTGCTCACTACGCTGATGCCGCCTTCTTCATGCACGGCCCAAA
This sequence comes from Glutamicibacter sp. BW80, assembly GCF_002332385.1. Lineage (NCBI taxonomy): Bacteria > Bacillati > Actinomycetota > Actinomycetes > Micrococcales > Micrococcaceae > Glutamicibacter > Glutamicibacter sp. BW80. The sequence goes on from NZ_NRGV01000026.1 coordinate 77,211, forward strand.
CAACGTACTGTTCAGAATCATCAAGTGGTGGCAGAGCCGTCAGTTCGACGCCTAGCGCATTCTCCTGCTTGGAGGTACTGATAGTCGCCTGACCGCCGCTATTGAGTTCAACTACCTCTGTGAGCACATCATCGGCCTTTGCGGCTTTAGAAGATTTCGTCTCGCTATTGAGCAAGGAAAAGGTCACGAGGGCCAAGACGACCACGATTACCAAACCAAGCACTGCGAAGATCCAGCGTTTTGGCCGTGCGCTCCGTTCCGCACGAGAGCTGTGGGCCACTTGACTGACTAGGTCCAGACCCAGATTTTCGTCCTGAGGCTCGTCGCGGTGCTGCGAAGGGCTACCGTTCATTGTTTTGGAATCTCCCGAGAAGTCGTCGGTTTTGTCGGATGCACGCCTGCGCGAACATACTCAAAAGCTTACTTTATAAAGATTGGGTAAAGCTGTGTACTTGGCCCAATTGGGCTGGTACTTTAGGCTCCTGCAAAACCGTTCTGCCGCCAAGCCTCAAAGGCGACAACGGAAGCGGCATTGGCAAGGTTCAGCGATCGGCGCCCCGGCAACATCGGCAATCGGACCAGATCGGTCACCCGTTCGTGGGCTTTATCTGCGGCGCTAAGCCCCACCGATTCCTTACCGAACATGAGAATGTCACTTGGGACATAGCCCACCTCGGTGTACAGCGTGTCGCCATCGGAACTGAACGCAAAAACACGACCCTCGCCCAACGACGCGAGGGCTTCTTCGAGGTTTTCGTGTACGGTGACCACCGCTAGATCGTGGTAGTCCAACCCCGCACGACGCAGGTTGGCGTCTTCAAAGTTGAAGCCCAAGGGCTTCACTAAATGAAGTTCGGCACCGGTGATTGCGGCTAGGCGGATGGCATTCCCGGAGTTGCCGGGAATTTCGGGAGCATTGAAAAGAATACGGAACACATTTAACAGTTTAAGCTCTCGGAGCAGTAAAACTGGTAATCAGTACATTCCGCCTAAGACTCGGGACAGTACCGAACGGTCAACAATGTTCGGGGAAGGGCCTGATCCGAGGAAGAGTTTCAGTTCGCGGATGAGTCCTGCGGCATTGAGCACGTTGGGCGTGGAGGCCAGCGCCGGATCGGCCCTGCGGTGATATTCGATGACCGGCTCGTGGGGATTGCCCTGGCTCGAAAGGACCAACGTGAAAGCGACGACGTTCATCTGCATGAATGCGCGTTGCATCCCGGTGATGTTCAAGGCCGGGGGCTGCGTCATTTTATTTCCATGACGCAATACGTTCCCATCAAATGCGTAATAGCCCTCGGGAAGCGTCATCGTGTTGACGATCGCCATACGATATCCGGCGGTCAACACATGGTCATAGTGCCCGCCGCCGGGTGCCTGCAAGCCATTGACCAGCCGGGCCGCAGGTAGCACGTTGAGCACGTTTTTGCTGAGCATGCTGATCGTCTGTGCTTCTCGGGTAAGCCTGGAACGGGAATTGAACAGCCCGCGCTTTCGTGGCTCACCGTGGCTTCGTTGAATCGAGTGGGCCCTATCCAGCAAACCAAAGGAGTCGTCATCGAGACGAGGGACGTATTCGGTAGCTAGCTGGGCCTTGGGCTGTTGCGGTGAGGTGCGCAGCTTTTCATCGTACTGGCGGGCGGAGGTTCCGGCGCGTGGTGCTTGGCCGGGGGACTGGAAAGACCTATCAAAGCTTGAACGGCTTCGATCATCCGACAGCGTCTGAAATGCCTGTTGGACGTCTTTGAACTCGTCAGCGCTACCACCCAGATCCGGGTGTGACGCGCGAGCAGCCTTCCGATACGCAACCTTGATCTCTTCGAAAGTTGCCGTCCGGGGCACGCCAAGAATTTCGTAGGGACTTGGCGAACTCATGATACGGACGAATCCTCTCGGTTAAGGCAATTCCCCACGGCCGGTGCCGCGCGATCAAGTGCCAATTAGAACATTTTACCTTCCATGATTGGGAGTTGGCTTTTCAAACCCGAGCGTTTGCTGGGTATTCTCTATCCTTATGGTGCCCTCCGTGAAATATCAGCACATTCGCATAGTCTTCCATCCGAGCTCGGGCAAGGGTTTGGCAATGCGACGTGTCGAAGAGCTGGAAGCCCGGCTCGAGGCTCACGGTATTCAATCAGACAGGTTGAATACCGCACATCTCCAAGGGCGAGAATTCGGAGAAGCCTTGGCAACAGCCGATGCCGTAGTAGTCATCGGCGGAGACGGACTAATACACCACACCATCCAGTATCTTGCAGGGAAGAACATTCCAATGGGGATCATTCCGGCAGGCAGCGGCAACGACACCTGGCGAATGTACGGCGCTCGATCGGCGGAAGAAACGATCCAACAGGTGGGTAGCTTTCTGGCCGGAGGGGCAGCAGGGACCCCGATCGATTTGCTCCAGCTGCGATTTGCCAATGACCTGCCACGAACTACGCTTGCCGTGGGCGCGGTGTCGTGGGGATTCGAAGGATACGTTAACCGGCGAGCCAATGGTTTGCCACGCCGCCTAGGCGCGCTGCGCTATATTCTCGGACTGCTGCTGTGCCTCCCCACACTTCGCGCGTATCCCACCGAAATTCAGGCTCAGGAACTTGAATTCAAGGGTTCGGTCTTCGCGGCAAGTATTGCGAATATCAAGTCGCTTGGCGGTGGGATTAAGCTTTTCCCGCACGCGGACTACGCAGATGGATTGGCCGATATCGTGCTGGTGAAGGGCCCGCTATTGCTACCGGTGCTGCCTTTTGTAGGTCATATTCTGCGCGGAAAGACTCACCGGCACCAACTGTCCAGCAGGAGTGCACATGTAGTTGTGCGAACCAGACAGGAAAGTTATGCGGACGGGGAGCTTATTGGACAGGGTGATTTTGAGCTGACCGTGCTCGACGGGGCGCTGACGCTTATTCCGGGCGCCGATAATCGCAAAAGAGCATAGATTCCTCCTCGAACAGCGAATGGATTTTCATCGCAAGGGCCGCCTGCCGTGGACCGTGCGCTATGCGCTGTCCAGACCCCGCCAACAGCATCGGCGAATAGCTCACGCACATCGAGTCGAGACGATCGGCGGCGATAAATTGGCCAAGCAAATGCGGGCCACCCTCGGCATGAATGAAACCCAGCCCTCTGGCTAGCAGATCGGCAACGATTTCCTGCGGGTCACAACCCCGGTCTGCTTCGGAAACTTCAACCAATTCGACATACGAAGCGAAGCGACTGCGGTGCTCCTCGGTGACTTGAACGCTGGTGAAGACCAGCACCGGGACGGGGCTTAGCGTGAACACCTCGTCATCGGGCTCCAGATGCAGCCCGTGCGAAACGATCGCCAAGACCGGTTGCGCGGACAAGCCCCGGGCTTCACGCCAGGAAATGTCCTCATGACCGATCAGCGCCCCCGCGTACCCTTCGGCGCGGACGGTGCCGGCACCGACCAGGATGACATCTGCCAAGCGTCGCAACAAACTAAAGATCCGCCCATCGCCCGCGCTGCCCAACCCGCCGGACAGCCCATCGCGCTGGGCGCTACCGTCGATGCTTGAAACGAAATTGAAGCGCACAAAGGGACGTTGCGACGCGGCGTAACGCTCCAAAAGGTAGGTATCGCCAACCTCCGGCATATTGCTGGGTAGCAGTTCACGCATGGCTCGGGTCCTATCGGCTGGCTTCACGTTCGGGATGGGCAGGGGGATTGACCTCGCCCATGTTGTGGATCTGGTAGGCAGGGTCCCGCCACCCCTGTGCCGCTTCTATCAGCCGGACGGTTTGCACGGATTCGGCGATATTGTGCATCCGGATGATCCGCGCCCCACCCATCACGCACATGGTTGCCGCCACCATGGAACCGACAAGACGTTCGGGTTTGGGCAGGTCCAAGGTTTCACCGATGAAATCCTTATTGGATACCGCCGCGAGGGCCGGGTATCCCAATGCGGCGATGGCCTCAAAATTCGCGGTCAGATCCAGGGTGTGCCGGGTGTTCTTATTTAGGTCGTGCCCCGGATCAATGATGATCTTTGACGCGTGGATTCCTGAGTCTAGTGCCAGCTGGACCTTTTGCGCCAGATAGTCGCGCACTTCGGTAACCACATTCTGGTACTGCGGGCGGGGATAGACGGTGCGTGGTTTCGCCAACGAATGAGTCAGCACCAGATGCACATTGTTTCGGGCAACAACTTGAGCCATCTCGGGGTAGGCCAGCCCGGTGGTGTCGTTGATGACATCCGCTCCGGCATTGATCGCGGCTTGGGCAACTTCCGGGAGGAACGTGTCGGCGGAAATCACCACATCACTTTGTTTGCGTACCGCTTCGATCACCGGAACCACACGTGCGGCTTCTTCCTCCCAGGGGAGCTCCGGGCCGGGCGAAAACGGTACGCCGCCGATATCAATCCAGTCCGCTCCGGCCTGCACCGCACGCATCGCCGAGGAGACTGCGTCGTCCAAACCGAAGGTGGACCCGGCATCATAGAAAGAATCCGGGGTGCGGTTGATCACTGCCATCACCGCGATGGTCCGCGAGAAATCTATGCTCCGACGCGAAAAGTGGTGAATCGGAACCTGCAACTCGGGTAAAAACATCGACCTGGTCTCCCTTGATTCGCGGTCGTGCCGCTGCGCATTGCTTTGTTCATTCATATCACCCGCTCGCCACCTGATGCGGGATATGTCTGGATGCTGGTTAGGCTTGTACTATGCAGTTCTCCCATGTCTCAGCCACCCAGGGCCAATGGATCATTGATTCCTGCGCCACCGCCGACCAACTGACGGTAGTCGCGCAAGTGCCCGTGGGTTACGAACGCTACGCACGGATCTTGCATCCGGCCTATGACGAGTTTGACCAGCCGGTGAAGTGGGGGACCGTGGCTAGCAGCCGCGGCCATATCCTCACCGCAGCAGATCTCTTCGAAACTGTCGCCGGCTGGGATGCCCAGGGCAACCCGGCAGCCGAGGATGCCTGGGAAGAGACCGACCTGCCGGTAGACGAGTTGCCTGTAGAGCAGTGGCAGGCGCTGGTGAAGCAGCTCCGCGCGGCAACTGAGCAGGAAAAGTTCGTGGTCGGCCTTTGGGGAGGCTATGCCTTCATTGAAGGTGGCGAACGCATCCAGATCGAGAACGAACCCGATCCGGAGCTCAGCGACGAAGAAAACCAGGCCGCTCACGCCGCCGCGCTCGCCGAGGCGCAACGTCCTGCCTTCGCACCGGAGGTGCTCACGACGCCGGCGCTTGAACTAGGCGGCGGTTACCGAAACTACCGGCTCTTCGAAGTGGATGGCGAATTTTTGGCGCAGCCGCTTTGGGCGACGACGGTCGAAGGTCCGCAGCGTCAACGCCCGGCCTTGGCTTTTCCCGAAGACCGCAGCTGGATGCTGTCTACCGAACCTTATGATGACTGCACGCTGATCGGTGGCTCGGCCGAGCTTATCGAGGCAATTTTGCGCGATCCGTTGCTGGAAGCCATTGAAGTCGGGCAATTCACACGTATTGGCCATTCAAACTAGGCAGGGAAAGCTCGTACCATTAAGACGATGACTAATTCCGCCGTATACCTCGATCACGCGGCAACTACCGACCTCAACCCGGCGGCGTTGTCGGCCATGACCGAGCAATTCGCCCACACCGGCAACCCCTCCTCGTTGCACGGTGCCGGTCGCCGCGCCAACCGCGTGATCGACGAGGCACGCACGAAGATCGCCGGGGTGGCAGCGGCTCATCCAACCGAAGTGATCTTTACCTCCGGCGGAACCGAATCCGATAACTTGGCGCTCAAGGGCCTGTTCTGGAATCGGACAGAGAAGAACCCGGAAGCTCGCAGCATTTTGGTGGCTGGAATTGAACACCATGCGGTGCTGGACACCGTGGCCTGGCTCGAAACCCACGAAAACGCGACGCTTCTATGGATGCCGGTCGACGCCGACGGCGTGCTGGATCTGCAGGCAGCCGAAGAGCTCATCGAGGCGAACCACGAGCGGATCGCGTTGGGCACCCTCATGTGGGCAAACAACGAGGTAGGCACCATTGAACCGATCTCCGCTTTCGTGGCCCTGGCCGCTAAGTACCAGATTCCGGTGCATTCGGACGCGGTACAGGCCTTCGGCACCGTCCCTACGGATTTTGCGGCGAGCGGTCTGGCAACCATGGCCATCAGCGCCCATAAGGTCGGCGGCCCGGTAGGAATCGGTGGCTTGCTGGTACGCCGCGACATTGTCCTGATGCCCGTCCAGCACGGTGGCGGCCATGAACGCAAACTCCGCTCTGGCACCTTGAACGCGGCGTCGGCGGCAGGGTTTGCGGCGGCGGCAACCGCGGTCCAAGCCAATTTGGATGCCGAGAGCAAACGACTCAGTGAACTTCGCGACTATGCGGTGCAGCGGATCGCGCAAAGCATCCCCGAAGCGGTGCTCAACGGTCCACGCGATGCGCTGAACGAGGGCAAACGGCTACCGGGAAACCTGCATTTCACCTTCCCAGAATGCGAGGGGGACTCCTTATTGTTCCTCTTGGACATGTTTGGGATTGCATCCTCCACCGGTTCTGCCTGTACCGCGGGCGTGCCGCAACCCTCGCACGTGCTGGTGGCCATGGGCAGGGATGCACGAAGCGCACGAAGTGTGCAACGCTTCACATTGGGGCATACATCCACGCGTGAGGACGTTGACATACTTTTAGAGGCGCTGCCCGAAGCCTATCAACGGGCAAAGAAAGCCGGTATGGCGGCAGACGAAAGCAGCATTCACACAGCAGGGACGGGTTTTACACGATGAAGGTACTAGCAGCGATGTCCGGCGGCGTCGATTCGGCAGTCGCCGCAGCACGTGCGGTCGAAGCCGGGCACGACGTAGTCGGAGTCCACCTGGCGCTCTCTCGCATGCCCGGGACCCTGCGCACCGGTTCGCGCGGCTGTTGCACGGTGGAGGACTCCAACGACGCATGGCGCGCCTGCGACAAACTGGGCATCCCCTACTACGTTTGGGATTTCTCCGATCGGTTCGCAGAGGATGTGGTCCAGGATTTCGTCGACGAGTATGAGGCCGGACGCACCCCGAACCCGTGCATGCGCTGCAACGAGAAGATCAAATTCGCGGCATTGCTGGAGAAGGCACTGGCGCTGGGCTTCGACGCGGTCTGCACCGGCCACTACGCCAAGGTATTGCGTGACGAATCGGGCAACCCGGAATTGCACCGCGCGGCGGACTGGGCCAAGGACCAGTCCTACGTGCTCGGCGTGCTCACCCACCAGCAGCTCGAGCACTGCATGTTCCCGCTGGCGGAGACCCCTTCCAAGGCCGAGGTGCGCGCCGAGGCGGAAGCCCGCGGGCTCACCGTGGCCAATAAACCCGACAGCTACGACATCTGCTTCATCCCCGACGGGGATACGCGCGGCTGGCTGGCCGAGCGTATCGAAATGAAGCCGGGCGACATCGTCGATCAAGACGGAAACCAGCTCGGCGAGCACGAAGGTGCGCAGGCATTCACCGTGGGCCAACGCAAGGGCCTGCGCTTGGGACGGCCGGCATCCGACGGCAAGCCGCGCTTCGTGCTGGAAATCCGCCCGAAGGACAACAAGGTGATCGTCGGGCCCGAGGCTTTGCTTGCGGTCGATGAGCTGCGCGGCATCCGGATCTCCTGGGCCGGAGTGCCGATCCCGGCGGTGCTCGCCGGCGAAGAATTCGATTGCATGGTGCAGGTTCGTGCCCATGGCGATCCGGTGACCGCCAAGGCGCGCATGGAGCGTGCCGCTGGGTCCGAGGTTTTGGTCGTTCAGCTTCCCGAGGGGATGCGCGGCGTCGCACCGGGCCAGACCATGGTCGTTTACCAGGAAACCCGTGTCCTGGGTCAGGCGACGATCGATTCGGCCCGGTCTTCTGCATGGGACCCGGCTTCGGTACTCTAGCCTTCCCACGACACCTCTTGGTGTCTACAAAATTAACTAGGTCGGCCCG
>NZ_NRGV01000027.1:0-17050 GCF_002332385.1 Glutamicibacter sp. BW80
GCCGATGTCCAGAACCCTGACACCCACCTTCAGCCGGTGGGCCGCATCGTCTCCGATGCCATCATCGAGGCCGGCGGGATCCCCCGCGAATTCAACACCATTGCCGTGGACGACGGCATCGCCATGGGTCACGGCGGCATGCTCTACTCGCTGCCTTCGCGCGATCTGATTGCCGACTCGGTCGAATACATGGTCAACGCACACTGCGCCGACGCGCTGATCTGCATCTCCAACTGCGACAAGATCACCCCGGGCATGCTCATGGCCGCCCTGCGCTTGAATATTCCTACCGTGTTCGTCTCCGGCGGCCCGATGGAATCAGGACGCGCCACCCTGGTCGACGGCACCGTGCGCACCCTGGACCTGGTGGATGCCATCTCCGAGGCAGTGAACGAAAACGTCTCGGACGCGGACCTGCTGCGCATTGAGGAATCGGCCTGCCCCACCTGCGGCTCCTGCTCGGGCATGTTCACCGCAAACTCGATGAACTGCCTCACCGAAGCCATGGGCTTGGCCCTGCCGGGCAACGGTTCTACTTTGGCTACTCACACCGCACGCACCGCACTGTATCAAAACGCCGGTAAGACCATCGTGGATATCGCCAACCGCTTCTACGCGGACAGCGACGAGACGGTACTGCCACGCAATATCGCCACCATCGAGGCCTTCGGCAACGCGATGACCCTGGATATTGCCATGGGCGGTTCCACCAACACGATTCTTCACCTGCTGGCCGCCGCCCACGAGGCTGGCGTCGAGTTCGGCTTGGAAGAAATCAATGAAATTTCCGGCCGGGTACCCTGCCTTGCCAAGGTCGCCCCGAACTCCGCCGGCGCAGGGAAGATCTACTACATGGAAGATGTCCACCGGGCCGGTGGCATCCCTGCCATCCTCGGCGAACTGCGCCGCGGCGGACTGCTCGATGACACGGTGAACACCGTGCATGCCGCCACCATGGGCGAGGTGCTGGACGACTGGGATATCCGCGGCGGCAAAGCCACCGACGTGGCCCTCGAATTGTGGCATGCCGCTCCTGGCGGGGTACGTTCCTCCACCGCCGGTTCGCAGTCCGCGCGCTGGGAAGAACTGGATACGGACGCCGCCGAAGGCTGCATCCACTCGGTGGAGCACGCTTACTCCCAGGACGGCGGATTGGCTGTGCTGCGCGGCAACATTGCCGTGGATGGCGCCGTGGTCAAGACCGCTGGCGTGGATCCCTCCATCTGGAGCTTCACCGGTCCGGCGGTAGTCTGCGAGTCCCAGGACGAGGCGGTAGAGAAGATCCTGAACAAGCAGGTGAAGGCCGGCGATGTAGTGGTCATCCGCTACGAGGGCCCCAAGGGCGGTCCGGGCATGCAGGAAATGCTCTACCCGACTTCCTTCCTCAAGGGCCGCGGCCTGGGCAAGTCCTGCGCGCTGATCACCGATGGCCGTTTCTCCGGCGGCACCTCGGGACTATCCATTGGACACGTCTCCCCCGAGGCGGCGTCCGGTGGCATCATCGCCCTGGTTGAGGATGGCGATTCGATCTCCATCGACATCCCGACCCGCGACCTGACGCTGAATGTAGCTGATGATGTTTTGGCCGAGCGCCGCGAGCGTTTGCTGGCAACTACCGGCTACCGCCCGGCGAACCGCGAGCGCGTGGTCTCCCCCGCACTGCGTGCCTATGCCGCCATGGCATTGTCCGCAGATAAGGGCGCCGTGCGAGACGTGGACCGTGTGGAGCGTGCCCTGCGCGAAGCCGATGAACGCGCTGCGGCAGTTGCGCGCACCACCGCTGTCTAAGGAAAATTCTGTGGCTTTGGCCCCCGGAGCTCACACGTCAGTGGAACTTCCGGGGGGCTTCGCTGCTTGATCGGCACCACCGCGGATGAAACGCCCAACCCCGGACCATTGGGAACGATAGACTGCTGGTGTCGACACGGATACTCACCCAATCAGATCCTGCCTTATTGCCGCCCTTCATTCGCTTCCTGTCCAGCAAAGGAACTTCATGTCCACTCCAGTAGATCCAACGACCGAAATTTCCGACGTCGTCCGGGACAATGAGTCAGAGTCGGCATTGGCTGCCACTGAGTCCGAACTGACTTTGCTGAACGTCGGAGACGGCTATGCGTTACTTTTTGCCGACCACGCCCCTAAGGGTATGGACCTGCTCGAATTCAATGTGCTGGGCCAGGCAGCCGGAGAGCGGCTCACCGACCGCCTCTCGACCGCGGCCGGTGTCGGGAACCTCGCCGCACTGGGTGCCAGCGCCCTGCCTAAAGCCCAAGGGCTTGTCCGCTTGGCTCCAGAATCGCTGCAGCTTCTGACCCAGGCAGGAAATTCGTTGATGCAATCCGGTGGCCAAAGTCTGGGAACCATCGTTACTGCAAACGGGAAGTTAGTTGCCCACGCACGCCTTCTTCCCGCAGTAGGGGCTCAGGGTGCACTCTTGGCGCCGATGCTGGGTCCGGCCTTGGTCTTGCTGGCGCTACAAATGCAGCTCGCCTCAATCTCGCGTCGGGTTGACGAGAACATCGAGCTGACCCGTGACGTGTTGCGTGCCATCCACCAAGACCAGTGGGCCACACTAATCGGCCTGCATGAAACTAGCCTCCAGGCCCTGAACGAAGCCGAGGCGGCTGGAACGGTCAACGAGCACATCTTTGCCCCGTTGGCCAGCCGTCAGGCCGATCTGCGCAAGTTCCGCAAGTTGTTCGTGGATTTCGTGCGGGATCACCTCAAGGCACTGGATGCGGACGCCAAAACCAGTCGAAGCTATATCCAGAAAAATTTCGACCAGATCATCGCCGATGCTCACGGGATGCTCATGGCCGAATTCGCTTGGTACCGCGCCCAAGCGCTGCGCGGCAGCCTCATCAGCCACGACGCACAAAATCTGGACGCAAACGAACGTCTGCTTACCCACCTCGTTGAGGAAACCAAGTCCGAACATGACGAAGCCATGTTGGAAATCGCCCACTTGCTCGCCGAGGTTGAACGCAACGTGCGATTGCTGTCATTGTTGCCCTCCGCACGCAGCCTTCCCTTCACGTCGAAGCGTCGCAATATTGACGAGGCCATGGCGATGGCAGAAGCCCTCTCGGCCTCCGTCGCCGATCTGCGCAGCCAGGTACTCCCCCGACGAAGGGCCGTGGCTCCGAAGGTTTCCGTATTCAAGTCCGAGACCCCAAGCAAACTGACAGATATCCTTGCTTGGTCCCTTCCTGAGCCTGCACAGGTTCTTGCCTTGGCCGATGCAAATCAGGAAAGACTCCTCGCGAACAACGTATATCTCGGAATTGCCTCAGAATATTTCTTTGTGGCTGATCAGAGCGAACTCACTAAAGAAGGCGCCGTTGAGCGCATCACCCCGCTGAACGATATCCGTTACGTCCGCTTCCTTGAAAGGCCAAAAAAGGGTCCTACTTTGGAGATCATCACCAAGGACGAGAACCTCACCTTCACCTTCGACTCATGGGCCGTCGAGGGCGAAGGGTTGGAGTCGGCCCGTCGAATGGCAAACCTCTTCTCCAGCGTGATGAACCTGCCTGCCCACGAGCAGCGGACCGATCCACTCATGGAGGAAATCTTGGAGAATTCAAAGGCATCCAAGGCTATTGAGTCCTAAAAGCAAGACACAGGTACGGCAGCCCGTTTAACCACGAATACTCCAAGGGGCCTGCCGTACCAGTTTCGCATTTCTGAAATGACGCATCTAGCGGCAGTCATCGGCTTTCCCTCCCTACGGCGGTGCGAGCACTTGACCTCAGGAGTAAGCTCTTCAAGTCAAATGTCCGAGCAGCTCAGGCGCCCGGCCTAACTGGGCGTGACTTGTGAATTCGTCGAATAGACGACGCCAGGGTTCTCTGTGCCCGACATTGTTCGTTCGCAAGACAAGTGGGTAAACCTCCACCAACCCTAATTCTTCTGGCATGAGTCTGAACCAGATATCACGTACGAATCAAGGTAATGGCTACTGACCATTGCGATCACCCGCGCGTCCGTCTCCTTGTTGTGAAAAGGACAGGTTACAGGTCAGAAGAAGTCCTGTTTCTGGCGAAGAATCGCGCTACCGACGGATTTTCTACTTTTTCGCCACCCACCCCGATTGCAGCTTTCCAGCTACAGGCATTTGTCCTGCAAGAGCACAACGCCATCATTTCTGTTCAACTGCCCCATTTTGAACTGGATCATATATACGATCTCTGGCTCCATCGCGCTGACTTGCGCCTATTTCTACAACCGATTCGCGCCCGGAAAAGTGGTTGATTAACCGACCGCCCAGGTGAAGAATCGGAGTTAACTTCCGCGGAATCACGGGAAAATTCCCCCCAATCAGGAACTTCAGGCAACCAGTGGCGAAGCAATCGCGCGCAGTGACTTGACAGTCATTGAGATTCAGCGCACACTGATCGTATACGATTTGATGTACGACGAAAGTGGGAAGATCAAAGATGAGTAATCCGATCCCGGTGAGCGAAGAAACTTTCGCCCAGGCTGGCAAGGTTCTTGCGGTGCACCTGAGCTACTCCTCGCGTGCAGCCCAGCGCGGCCGCACCCCGAAGTTCCCGAGCTACTTCATGAAGGCCACCAGCTCGCTGGCAACCACCGGTTCCACCGTTGAACGCCCGGCCGGCACCGAACTACTCGCCTTCGAAGGCGAAATCGCCTTGATCATCGGCAAGGCCGCCCGCCGCGTCTCGGTTGAGGAAGCCTGGAGCTACGTCGGATCGGTTACCGCCTCTAACGACCTCGGCGTCCATGACATCAAGTACGCGGACAAGGGCTCGAACATCCGCTCGAAGTCCGGCGACGGCTACACCCCGATGGGCCCCACCGCCCTCGCGGCGGCCGAGCTGGATCCAGCCAAGCTACGCGTGCAAACCTGGGTCAACAACGAAATCGCCCAGGATGCCGACACCTCGGAGCTGCTCTTCTCCTTCGCGCAGATCGTTGCGGATCTTTCCCAGCAGATGACCCTGCAGCCAGGGGATGTCATCCTCACCGGCACCCCGGCCGGTTCCACCGTCTTCTTCCCGGGCGACGTCGTCGAGGTTGAGGTCACCGACCTGCTCTCCGGCGCCACCACCGGCCGGCTGAAGACCACCGCGGTCGAGGGCACCCAGACCTTCGCGGCCTTCGGCAACCAGCCAAAGGTCACCGACAAGGACAAGGAAGATGCCTACGGCGACCGCGAAACCGCTGGCATGCCAGCGCTTCTCACCGGCAAGTCCGTGCTCACCGACAAGGTCCGCGAGCAGCTCGCCGCGGTGGCCACCGCCACCTTGTCCGCCACCCTGCGCAAGCGCGGGCTGAACAACGTGAACATCGAAGTCCCCGGCGCCACCAAGGGCATGAAGCGCGTGATCGGCACCGCCCGCACCCTGCGCTACATCCCGAACCGCGAGGACCTGTTCAAGGCCCACGGCGCCGGCTACAACATGCAGAAGCAGTCCATCGACTCCCTGGCCGACGGCGAAATCCTGGTCATGGAGGCCCGCGGAGAAACCGGCTCGGCCACCCTGGGCGACATCCTCGCCCTGCGCAGCCAGCAGCTGGGCGCCGCGGCGATCATCTCCGATGGCGGCGTGCGCGACCTGGACGCGGTCTCCAATCTGGAGATCCCGGTGTTCTACAACGGAGCGCACCCCGCGGTCCTCGGCCGCAAGCACGTGGCCTGGGACAAGGACCTGACCGTGGCCTGCGGCGGCGTGTCGGTGCAGCCCGGGGATGTCATCGTGGCGGACTCGGACGGCATCGTGGTGATCCCGCCGGCACTGGTCGAAGAGGTCGCCGCCGAAGCGATGATCACCGAATCCAACGACGAGTTCATCTTCGCCATGGTCCAGCGCGGCCACGGCATCGAGGGCCTGTTCCCGATGAACGCCGAGTGGAAGACCAAGTACAACGCCTGGAAGGACGCCGGATCCCCGGATCTGGCCAGCTGGGAACTGTAATGAGCAATTCCAAGTCAGAGGTCGCCTACGCACTGGTCTCCGAACGGATCGTCAACGGGGCCTACTCCCCGGGCTACCGACTCGTGCTGGGAACCATCGCCGAAGAACTGGGCTGCTCGGTGGTCCCGGTACGCGAGGCCATCCGACGCTTGGAAGCCGAAGGTCTGGTGCACTTCACCCGCAATGTGGGCGCCACCGTCGCGCAGGTCGACTCCACCCTGTACCTGCACACCATGCAGACCCTCGCGGTCATCGAACCGGCCGCCACCGCACTTGCGGCGGCGGCAATGGACGAGGCGTGGCTGAAGCGGGCGCAGGAGCTGAACGACGCGATGCGCCAGTGCCTGGAGGACTTCAACCCGGTGGCCTTCACCGCGTTGAACAACGAGTTCCACCAGCAGCTCTACAGCCAGTGCCCGAACCCGCACATCCTGGACCTGGTGCAGCGCGGCTGGCGCCGGCTCGCGGCCATGCGAGCCAGCTCCTTCACCCACATCCCGCACCGCGCCAGAGCCTCGGTGGAAGAGCACCAGCACCTGCTGGAACTCATCGCCGCCCACGCCTCCCCCCGGGAAATCGAAGAGGCCGCCCGCACCCACCGCACCAATACGCTCAACGCCTATCTGGACCAGGCCGGAATGGCCCCCTCGGTCATCTAGCCTCCGCCCAGCCACCGAAAAAGATTTCACAATTTCATGACTTTCACAGTTGAAAGCCACGCGAAAGGAAAATATCCATGAGCAAGCACTTCGTTCCGGAAAACCTGCCGACCCACCTGCAGCACTACATCGGCGGCAAGTTCGTCGATTCCATCGGCGGGGAAACCTTCGGCGTCCTGGACCCGGTCACCAACCAGGACTACGCCACCGCCGCCGCCGGCCAGCAGGCCGACATCGACGCCGCGGTCGCCGCTGCCACCGAGGCCTTCAACAACGGCCCATGGCCGAAGATGAAGCCACGCGAACGCGCCAACGTGCTGTACAAGATCGCCGACGCGGTCGTTGCCCAGCAGGACCGCCTGGCCGAGATGGAAACCTTCGACACCGGCCTGCCGATCACCCAGGCCAAGGGCCAGGCCCAGCGCGCCGCGGAGAACTTCCGCTTCTTCGCCGACCTGATCGTCGCCCAGCACGACAATGCGCTCAAGGTCCCGGGCTCGCAGCTGAACTACGTGAACCGCAAGCCCATCGGCGTCGCCGGGCTGATCACCCCCTGGAACACCCCGTTCATGCTCGAATCCTGGAAGCTCGCCCCGTCGATCGCCTCCGGCTGCACCGTGGTGCTCAAGCCGGCGGAGTTCACCCCGCTCTCCGCTTCGCTGTGGGCCACCATCTTCGAAGAGGCCGGCCTGCCCGCCGGTGTCTTCAACCTGGTCAACGGCATCGGCGAGGAAGCCGGCGACGCACTGGTCAAGCACCCGAAGGTCCCGCTGATCTCCTTCACCGGCGAATCCTCCACCGGCCAGCTGATCTTCCGCAACTGCGCGGAGAACCTCAAGGGCATGTCCATGGAGCTGGGCGGCAAGTCCCCGGCCATCGTGTTCGACGATGCAGACTTCGACGCGGCCATCGACTCCACCCTGTTCGGCGTGTTCTCGCTGAACGGCGAGCGCTGCACCGCAGGTTCGCGCATCCTGGTCCAGCGCGGCATCTACGAGAAGTTCGTCGAGGCCTACGCGGCCCGGGCGAAGAACATCAAGGTCGGCGATCCGCACGATCCAACCACCCAGGTCGGTGCGCTGGTCCACCCGGAGCACTACAACAAGGTCATGAGCTACGTGGAAATCGGCAAGTCCGAAGGCCGCCTGGTCGCCGGTGGCGGCCGCCCGGAGAACCTGCCCGAAGGCCAGGAAAACGGCTCCTACGTCGCCCCGACCGTATTCGCCGACGTCGCCCCGGAGGCACGCGTCTTCCAGGAAGAGATCTTCGGCCCGGTCGTGGGAATCACCCCATTCGACACCGAGGAAGAAGCCCTGGAGCTGGCGAACAACACCAAGTACGGCCTGGCCGCCTACCTGTGGACCAACGACCTGAAGCGTGCCCACAACTTCGCCCAGGACATCGAGGCCGGCATGGTGTGGCTGAACTCGCACAACGTGCGCGACCTGCGTTCGCCCTTCGGCGGAGTAAAGGCCTCGGGCCTGGGCCATGAGGGCGGCTACCGCTCGATCGACTTCTACACCGACCAGCAGGCCGTGCACATCACCCTGGGAGATGTGCACACCCCGAAGTTCGGCGCCTAATTACTTATCCTGCCCATTCGCAAAGGAGCAACACAATGAGCAAAGAGATTTCCAACCCCATCGCCACCCCATCCGTTCCAGCGCCGGACATCCTGCGCTGCGCCTACGCCGAACTGGTTGTCACCGACCTGGCCGCCTCGCGCAAGTTCTACGTGGACGTGCTCGGCCTGCACGTGTCCTACGAGGACGACACCCAGATCTACCTGCGTTCCTTCGAGGAGTTCATCCACCACAACCTGGTGCTGACCCTCGGCCCGGTGGCCGCGCTGAAGGCCATGGCCTTCCGTGTGCGCTCCACCGCCGAGGTCGACGCGGCCGAGGCGTACTACAAGGAATTGGGCTGCCGCACCGAGCGCCGCAGCGAAGGCTTCGTGCGCGGCATCGGCGATGCGGTCCGCGTCGAGGATCCGCTGGGCTTCCCCTACGAGTTCTTCTTCGAGACCGAGCACGTCGAGCGCTTGCATATGCGCTATGACCTGTACTCCGCCGGCGAGCTGGTCCGCCTGGACCACTTCAACCAGGTCACCCCGGACGTGCCACGCGGCCGCAAGTACCTTGAAGACCTGGGCTTCCGCGTCACCGAGGACATCCAGGACGAAGAAGGCACCACCTACGCCGCCTGGATGCACCGCAAGGGCACCGTGCACGACACCGCGCTGACCGGCGGCAACGGCCCGCGCCTGCACCACGTGGCCTTCTCCACCCACGAAAAGCACAACATCATCCAGATCTGCGACAAGATGGGCGCGCTGCGCATCTCGGACCGCATCGAGCGCGGCCCGGGCCGCCACGGTGTGTCCAACGCGTTCTACCTCTACATCCTGGATCCCGATGACCACCGCATCGAGATCTACACCCAGGACTACTACACCGGCGACCCGGACAACCCGGTCATCACCTGGGACGTGCACGACAACCAGCGCCGCGACTGGTGGGGCAACCCAGTAGTTCCATCGTGGTACACCGAAGCTTCGAAGGTCCTGGACCTGGACGGCAACGTGCAGGAAATCATCGAGCGCACCGATGACTCGGAAATGGCGGTGACCGTCGGCGCCGACGGCTTCTCCTACACCCGCGAGAAGGACGAGACCGGCACCTACCGCGGCCAGGCTTCCAAGGGCTTCAAGCTCGGAAACCAGGTCTAAGCACCCACCGGCGCAGCTTGCCTGCGCTACTCCGCGCGAATCCCGGGGCGCTAGCGATTGAATTCGCCAGCGCCCCGGGATTTTGTCGTTGCAGCACGCTCGGTTAACGGCGCACCGGGTAGCGCAGGTGGAGCACCCGGTCGCCCTGAATCACCGCGTCGGGATCCTCCAGCGGGTGCTGGGCGTGGGCCGGCCCGAAGTAGCGCTTGCCGGAGCCGAACACGACGGGAACGACGTCCATGCGCACCTCGTCGACCAGGCCCGCGGCCAGCGCCTGGCCGCCAACATCGCCAGCGGAGACCTCGACGATGCGCTCGCCGGCGAGCTCCTGCGCCTTGGCCACGGCTGCGGCGACGCCGTCGGCGAAGTGAAAAGGCGCCTCGGGATCCCAGCCCTCGGGCTTCGGCCGGTGCGTCACGACGACCATGTGCTCGACCCCGCTCGGCGGCTTCCCGTCCCAGCCATCCGTCATGTCGAAGACGTGGCGGCCGACGATCGTCACCCCGATCCGGTCCCAGTATGGCCGGGTGTAGTCGTAGGATGCCTGCGACACCATCAATGCGCCGCTCTCGTCCAACGGGACTTCGCCGCCGGTCAACCAGTCGAACAGCGCTCCGGGCTGGTCGTTCGCATCCGCGATAAAACCGTCCACCGACACCGAGCCGTACATGACCACCTTGCCCACGGGAGGCTCCTTTGCTTTGGGGTGCCTCATCGTAGCAGTTCCGCATAGATCAGGGTGCAGCGGGCGGACGTTGCCTTGCCTCAGCCGACCGGCTCGTGGGGCTCGGTCTCGTATTGACCAGGCCGCGGTTCGGCGCAAGGGAACTCCGGCTAGCCGTCCTCGCCCCAGTAGGTATTGCGCCGCGGCTTTTGCTCCGGGTCGATGTGCTTGGGCAGGATCACCCACGGCAGCCCGTCCTGGAAGATGACCTTGATAATTCCGAGGTCATAGGCCGTATGGTGCGCGTCGCAGCCTGGCCCGGAATTTTCCAGGCTCGTATCCCCGCCGTCGGCGTGGGATTTGATGTGGTGGATTTCCACCCGTTCCGGAGGCGTGGTGCAGCCAGGCACCAGGCATCCACGGTCCCGCGCCAGCACCGCCTTGCGCAGGCTCGGCGGAACCAGCCGCTTAGCTCGGCCGAAGTCCAGAAGTTCACCGCGCCCGCCGAACACCGCCGGAATGATCTTCGCATCGCATAGGAGCTTTCTCAGCTCCCCCGGCGGAAGATCCACTCCATGGGCCGTTCGCCCGTGGGCCCCGGCCAGGTTTCGCAGATCATCGAGCTTCATGTGGACGATGACCTCGGGTTCGATGCGGCGTCTCCCGGCGTCCTCTCCGGAAGTGCCCAGCAGTTCCAGGAGCGCATTCAACGCTCGTTCCGGTGGGCTCACCCGCATCTGCGGCGCCTCCGGTTCCCACCGGGCACCGGCCGCCTCGGGAGGCAGGAAGTCCGGCAGCTGGGGCTGTTCGGGCAGGGAGTCCGATCCCTGCGCCGTCCCGGAATGACCCGGGTTTTGCCGTGCGCGCTGGCCGGCCTGGGTTTTCGGGTTGTTCGCCTGGGCGATCAGCGAGTCGAGCA
This sequence comes from Glutamicibacter sp. BW80, assembly GCF_002332385.1. Classification (NCBI taxonomy): domain Bacteria; kingdom Bacillati; phylum Actinomycetota; class Actinomycetes; order Micrococcales; family Micrococcaceae; genus Glutamicibacter; species Glutamicibacter sp. BW80. The sequence continues at coordinate 10,916 of NZ_NRGV01000027.1, forward strand.
TTTCGGCTTCGAGCAACCCGACGCGCAAAACGAATTCAACGACCTGTGGGTTGCTGGTTTGCCGCCGATACATGCCCCGGCACAGCGCCGCAGCGGTGGAGGTCTCGGGATGAGAGCTGGCGATCGTGATCAGGCTGCCGATCTTCTTCTCGGCTTCCTTCTCGGTCAGCTCATCGTGCAGGATCTGTGCCGCACGTTCTTCAACCGCGATTCCGGAGTTGTCCAGCAGCGTCGGCTCGGTCGGGGTGCCTTCAAAGGTGGTGTCTTCCGGTTCGCGGCGCGAGATCTTCTTGCTGGTCTCGCAGACCGCCTCGGGGCTGACCTTCGGATCATCGAGCAGCTGGCCCAGATGCGGGAAGCGCGGAGGCACCGGTTGCCCTGCGGGATCACGACGCCCGATCAGGTCGCTGGCGTCGAGCATCATCCGCTTGGCCTTGGCGTAGCTGATCTTCAGCCAGCTGGCCAGCAGCTCTGCAGGGTCTTTGAAGCAGGAGCGCCCGGAAGCGCGGCGTGCGGCGCGGGTGGTGTCGGCGGGCTGGACGCGCAGTTCGTTGAGCTCTTCGGCTTCCAGCTGGTGCGCGTTGGTGGCGGCCAGCCGATCCGCGGCCACCAGGCTCATCCGGGTGCATTCATCCTGGATCCGCTTCGCGGCGGCCAGAAGTTCCAGGGCCAGGCGTGGGTCTGCGGTGTCCTGCAACGCCCGCCGCAATCCGATGAGCACCTGGGTCTCTTGTTCGATGACCGCCCGCAGCGCGGCCCCGTCGATCCGGCGGCACGCCTCGGCGTCGGTCGGTTGCAGCGTCTCCAGCAGCTGGCCGTACCCGTCGAGGGCCTGATCCAGGTCGGTGGTGTCCATGCAGACCAGTGTGCCCCGATGCGCGGCCTGCCGGGATGCGCCAGAAAAATCTGTGGATAAGTGCGTCCGATCGGGCACCGCGCCGGAACATCCGCTGGCGCAGAAACCGATCGAGGGCCGGACGCGGCTTCTTGGTACGAAGATTTTTCCAGGCTTCCTTGACTCCGTGATGCGCCACGTCTAGGGTCTTGTGTCATGCGCCACGTCGATTTCCACACACAGTCCACGGACTGGTCGATCTCTGTTGCGCGCAATCTGTCCAGCATCAATGCAGCTGAGAAGCTTCGCATAAACTCTCCTCGGCGAACCGCAGGCTACGAGAATGATTCCTGGGAATCCAATGCCATTGGCTGGTGGGGCTGCGAGCCGTAGCCACACGGCACCCGTGTAGGCACTTTAGAACCAGGCCTCGATGGCTTGGTTCCACTTGAGCATGGCTTCGATGCCGGCTCACTCATCCCAGCTCCTTAATCGCACCGCGCCCCCGTTGGCCGATCAGTCATGTCGTTCGCTCTCTCATCCGCCATGCCTGTTCCCACGCTGCCGGGGTGCCCCTGCATCACCAAAGGTAGAATTTCCATGTCCAAAACCGATGAAACCCGGCCCACCCCTGGGGCGGAAACTGCGCAGGACCGAAAACGGAAAAAGTCTCGGCGGCGGTTGCCCAATCTCGATTTTCGCCGACCCGGATATCCGCATAATATCCACCCGGCGCTTGTTCCGGGTATCGGAATCGACGAACAGCGTCGTCGCTACCAGGTCAGCAAGTTTGTCCTCTGCCTCACCGGGGCACTGACCATTGGATTCGTCGTGTGGGGAATCCTCGATCCGGCCGGCGTTGCCAATATAGCTTCCGCCGCGTTCTCCTGGTCCACGCTCAACCTGGGCTGGCTGTTCAATACCGTCGCCATCATCACCCTGGTCTCCCTGATAGGCCTGGCGATCTCTCCCTATGGAAAAATATGCCTCGGCAAGGACGGTGAAAAGCCGGAATTCAGCACTTTCTCCTGGGTCGCGATGCTCTTTGCGGCCGGCATCGGCATCGGAGTACTGTTTTTCGGCCCGTCCGAGCCGCTGACGCATTTCATTGCCCCTCCGCCGTTGACGCACCAAGCGGAAACTACCGAGGCCATGCACGGCGCCATGGCGCAGACCTACTTCCACTGGGGCTTCCATGCCTGGGCCATGTACGCGCTGGTTGGCGGTGCCATCGCCTACGCGGCGTACCGCCGCGGCCGGGCACTGCTCATGTCCTCCATCTTCCGCACCTTATTCGGCCAGCGATATTCGGAAGGCTTCGCCGGCAAACTCATCGATGTGTTCGCGATCGTGGCCACCCTGTTTGGCACCGCGGCGGCCCTTGGCATTGCGGCGATGCAAATCGGCACCGGCATCACCATCGTCACCGGCGCGGGTGAACTGACCAATAACATGCTGGTCATCCTGATTCTCCTGCTGACGGTTGCCTTCATCATCTCGGCGGTTTCCGGGGTTTCGCGGGGCATCCGGTATCTGTCGAGCATCAACATCATCCTCACCGTGGGCATCGTCGGGCTGGTGCTGTTCCTTGGCCCCACGCTGTTTCTGCTCAATCTGCTGCCCTCGTCATTGATGGAATATCTCGGTTCGATGTTCGAGCTGATGGGGCGTTCGCTGTCCTGGGGCGCAGAAACCCAGGAGTTCCAGTCCGTCTGGACCGTGTACTACTGGGCCTGGTGGATCTCCTGGTCGCCATTCGTCGGCTCGTTCATCGCACGCATCTCGCGGGGGCGGACCATCCGGCAGTTCCTGCTGGGCACGATCCTGATTCCCTCGTCGCTGCTCTTTGTCGCCTACGGCATCATGGGCGGCACCTCGATCTGGATGTACCAGCAGGGAATGCCGGGGTTCAGCGCCGATATGCCCGCCCCGCAGGTGTTCTTCACCATGATCGAGAATCTGCCGTACCTGCAGTGGCTGCCGTACGTGGCCATCGTGGTGCTGGCGATCTTCTTCATCACCTCCGCTGACTCGGCCTCGGTGGTGATGGGCATCTTGACCTCCCGGGGCAATCAGGAACCCAGCCGGTGGATCGTGGTCTTCTGGGGCCTGGTGATGTCCGGGATCGCCGTCGTCATGCTCTTGCTCGGTGATTCCTCCGCCTTGGCAGGGCTCCAGCAACTGGTCATCGTCAGCGCGGTCCCATTTGCCTTCATCATGCTGCTGATCATCGTCGCCTGGTTCCGCGATTTGCGGACCGATCCGTTCGCGCTGCGGCACCACTACGCCGAAAATGCGATCAACAACGCGGTATTCGAAGGTGTCGACCGCTACGGGGACGACTTCGCCCTGCACGTGGTCGCCACGACGCCCGGCGAAGGAGCCGGTGCCGATGTGGATTCCACCAGCGAGGAATACACCGAGTGGTATCAGCGCACGGACGAGAACGGACAGCCGGTGGGGTACAGCTACGCCACGGGCGAGTGGGCCGACGGCTGGGATCCGAAAACCGGGGAGATTTCACTGCAGCCGGTGGTGGACTCCCCGGAAAAACCCGGCGGCGAACCGCGGCGTTGAGCCGATTGCCGACGGCGCAGCTCAATTCACGTCGGCGGCCAAGCGAAATCCCGTATGGGCCAGCGAGGTGTCGGCGGTGACGGCGGTGCGTGCCGAGGTCCGGTATCGCCGGCAATACGAGGCGTGGCACATGTGCGAACCGCCGCGTACGGCGGGACGCGGAACTACGGCGGAGAAGATCCCCGAGGTCCACTCCCAGACGTTGCCGGTCATGTTGTAGAGGCCGAATCCGTTGGGCGGGAATTCGGACACCGCGACGGTGCCGACCGGGCTGGTGGGGCGGTGCGGGAACTCTCCGGCGAAGGTCTTCATCCGGGCCTGTCCCCCGGGCTCGAATTCGGCACCCCAGGGATAAGGCTGCTGTTCCAATCCGCCACGGGCGGCGAACTCCCACTCAGCCTCGCTGGGCAGCCGGGCGCCGACCCACTGCGCGTAGCTTCGGGCATCGCGCAGGGACACGTGGGTCACCGGATGGTTCGCTCGCTCCAGGGCATCCGAATCCGGGCCTTCGGGGCGGTGCCAGTTGGCTCCGGGGACCGTGCACCACCACGGCGCATGCTCATCGGGCGTTGCAAGCTTGCGTGTTGCGCTCGACAAGTTCCCGGCGAAGACCAGGGAATCCCCGTGGATTTCTGCATCGCTGCGGTATCCGGTGGCCAAGACAAAAGCGGCAAACTCCGCAACGGATACCGCGGTGGCGGAGATGGCAAAGGGCGGCACGGCGACTTGACGCACCGGGCCCTCGCCATCCTCGACGTAGGCCAGTTCGTCCTCGCTGCCCATCAGGAAGGTGCCGCCGGCCAATCCGAGCAGGCGCAGCTGTTCCGGAGCCTGGGCCGCAAGGGTCTCCAGCCCGCTTGCCTGCTGGGCCGCAGCCGGCACCGGCCGCGCCTCAGGGGTATTCCCCGAACGCTGGGCTCCACAGCATGCACTCATCAACTAGCTCCAATTTCAGTAACTACGAAAGGAAGAAACGATGTCAATCAAACGACCTAACATCATTGTTATCCAAGCCGACCAGATGGCCGCCCAGGCGCTTGGCGCCTACGGCGATCAGGCGGCCAAGACGCCGAATATCGACGCATTGGCCGAATCCGGGGCGGTTTTCGACCGCGCCTACTGTAACACCCCGCTGTGCGCCCCGTCACGCGCCTCGATGATGACCGGGCAGATGCCTTCGGATCTAGGCTGCTTCGACAACGGCGACGACTTCGCCGCCTCGGCTCCCACCTTCGCCCACCGGCTGCGCGGGGCCGGCTACCACACGGCCCTGATTGGCCGGATGCACTTCATCGGACCGGACCAGCAACATGGATTCGAGCAGCGGCTCACCACGGATGTCTACCCGGCCGATCTGGACATGATCCCGGATTGGACCCGCCCGCTGGAGCAGCGCTTGCAGTGGTACCACGACGCCGCCGCGGTCTTCGAGGCCGGAGTGTCCAAGGCAAGTGTGCAGCAGGACTTCGACGACGAGGTCACCTTCCGGTCCCTGCGCCATCTCAACGACCGGGTGCGGGCCAACCAGGCCGCGGGCGAGGACCTGCCGTTCTTGATGGTCACCTCCTTCATCCACCCGCACGACCCCTATGAGCCGCCGCGCGAGCACTGGGACCGGTTTGCCGACGAAGGGATTCCCGACCCGGCACACCCCGAGGTTCCCGACCGCGCCCAGGATCCGCATAGCCATCGCCTGCGCGCGATGAGCGGCTTCGACCAGCGCTATCCGGATATCGACGGCGTGCGCCGGGCGCGCCGGGCCTACTACGCGGCGGTGAGCTACATCGATGACCAGATCGGGCGCATCCGCACGCAGCTGGAGGAACTGGGCCTGGCCGAGAACACGGTGGTCATCGTGATCAGCGACCATGGCGACATGCTGGGTGAAAAGGGGCTGTGGTTCAAGATGTCCCCCTATGAGCAGTCCTCGCGGGTCCCGCTGATCATGCACGGGCCGGCGCATCTGGTGCCCACCGGCCGCTTCGCCGAGCCGGTGTCCCTGCTCGACCTCGCCCCGACGCTCCTGGACCTGGCCGGCATGGAAGCGGCGCAGCTTCCGGGCAGCTCCTTGACGGAATCGATGCGCCGCGCGCAGCGCGGCGAAGCCGTCGCCGGGGAACGCGACGTGGTCATCGAATACCTGGCCGAAGGGACCTTGCGCCCGCAGCTGACCATCGTCCGCGGGAACTACAAGTTCGTGCTCTGCCCGGGAGACCCTGACCAGCTCTTCGATCTGGCGGCCGACCCCGATGAGCTGCGCAATGCGGCCGCAGACCCGCAGCATGCCGAGACCGTCGCGGCACTGCGCGGCGCGTTGGAATCCCGGTACGACCTGCCCCGGCTGGAGTCCAGGATCCTGGCAAGCCAGTCAAGCCGCCGGGTGGTCGCAACCTCGCTGCAGCAGGGCAAGGTGAACCACTGGGACTACAATCCGGAGCCCGAACAGCGCTACGTTCGCGGCGATTTCTGGAACGCGCTGAAATACGGAACCATCACGGACCCCGAACGCTAGGGCAATGCGCCGCACCCGGCGATGCCGCAACCGATTACCTTCGAAAATTTCTTTGGAGAACATATGAACCTGCAACCGCAGCCCACCACGTCCCTTCCAGACAACCAGAATCCGCGCCTGCACGGCGGCAAAACCCTGTTCATTGACGGCAGTTTTGGGCCGGCCAGCTCCGCCGCGACCAGGCAGATCTTCTGCCCGGCCAACGGCGAAC
>NZ_NRGV01000028.1:0-128 GCF_002332385.1 Glutamicibacter sp. BW80
AAGTTAAGTCCGGCGGTGACCTACTCTCCCACACCCTCACGAGTGCAGTACCATCGGCGCAGTGGGCCTTAGCTTCCGGGTTCGGTATGGGACCGGGCGTTTCCCCCACGCTATGACCGCCGTAACAG
>NZ_NRGV01000028.1:228-5641 GCF_002332385.1 Glutamicibacter sp. BW80
GTTGTTGTCTCGTAACCGTATAGTGAACGCGAGCATCATTGTCTTCAACGATTGCTTTACTGTGTGTTGTAAGTCATCGGCCTATTAGTACAGGTCAGCTACACAAGTCTTTAGTCCTTGCTTCCACATCCTGCCTATCAACCCAGTGGTCTAGCTGGGGGCCTCTCACACTCAAGGTGCATGGAAATCTCATCTCGAAGCAGGCTTCCCGCTTAGATGCTTTCAGCGGTTATCCCTTCCAAACGTAGCTAATCAGCGGTGCACTTGGCAGTACAACTGACACACCAGAGGTTTGTCCGTCCCGGTCCTCTCGTACTAAGGACAGCCCTTCTCAAATTTCCAACGCGCGCAGCGGATAGGGACCGAACTGTCTCACGACGTTCTAAACCCAGCTCGCGTACCGCTTTAATGGGCGAACAGCCCAACCCTTGGGACCTACTCCAGCCCCAGGATGCGACGAGCCGACATCGAGGTGCCAAACCATGCCGTCGATATGGACTCTTGGGCAAGATCAGCCTGTTATCCCCGAGGTACCTTTTATCCGTTGAGCGACGGCCCTTCCACGAGGTGCCGCCGGATCACTAGTCCCGACTTTCGTCCCTGCTCGAGCTGTCACTCTCACAGTCAAGCTCCCTTGTGCACTTACACTCGACACCTGATTGCCAACCAGGCTGAGGGAACCTTTGGGCGCCTCCGTTACATTTTAGGAGGCAACCGCCCCAGTTAAACTACCCATCAGGCACTGTCCCTGAACCAGATCATGGTCCGAAGTTAGGTGACCGGTACAGCCAGAGTGGTATTTCAACGATGACTCCACCCGAACTAGCGTCCGAGCTTCACAGTCTCCCACCTATCCTACACAAGCTGCACCGAACACCAATACCAAACTATAGTAAAGGTCTCGGGGTCTTTCCGTCCTGCTGCGCGTAACGAGCATCTTTACTCGTACTGCAATTTCGCCGAGTTCATGGTTGAGACAGCGGGGAAGTCGTTACTCCATTCGTGCAGGTCGGAACTTACCCGACAAGGAATTTCGCTACCTTAGGATGGTTATAGTTACCACCGCCGTTTACTGGGGCTTAAATTCTCAGCTTCGCAACAAGTTGCTAACCGGTCCTCTTAACCTTCCAGCACCGGGCAGGAGTCAGTCCGTATACATCGTCTTGCGACTTCGCACGGACCTGTGTTTTTAGTAAACAGTCGCTTCCCCCTGGTCTCTGCGGCCCACACCCGCAAAAGAAGAGCAAGTCTTCCTCACGGGGCAGGCCCCCCTTCTTCCGAAGTTACGGGGGCATTTTGCCGAGTTCCTTAACCATGATTCTCTCGATCGCCTTAGTATTCTCTACCTGATCACCTGTGTCGGTTTGGGGTACGGGCGACTAGAACCTCGCGCCGATGCTTTTCTAGGCAGCATAGGATCACCAAATCACCCACCAAAGTGGGTGCCTATCAGGTCTCAACCATAAATGAGAGACGGATTTGCCTATCTCTCGGCCTACACCCTTGGACCAGGTCAATTCCATTGCCTGGCTCGGCTACCTTCCTGCGTCACACCTGTTAATACGCTTACCTCACAAAATCGGTTCCCAGCACCTCACACAAAAGCAGCCCGAAGGCCACAACATCATGCTCAATGGTGGTTAGCATCAAAAGCTCAGTATGGGCGGTTCTTCGCCGGTACGGGAATATCAACCCGTTGTCCATCGACTACGCCTGTCGGCCTCGCCTTAGGTCCCGACTCACCCAGGGCAGATTAGCTTGACCCTGGAACCCTTGATCATTCGGCGGACGGGTTTCTCACCCGTCATTCGCTACTCATGCCTGCATTCTCACTCGTGTGGTCTCCACCGCTGGTTTACACCGCGACTTCACCGTCCACACGACGCTCCCCTACCCATCCAAACGCCCAATCGAAACCAGGCAAATATTTGAATGACGCAACTTCGGCGGTGTGCTTGAGCCCCGCTACATTATCGGCGCGGAATCACTTGACCAGTGAGCTATTACGCACTCTTTCAAGGGTGGCTGCTTCTAAGCCAACCTCCTGGTTGTCACAGCAACTCCACATCCTTTTCCACTTAGCACACGCTTAGGGGCCTTAGTTGGCGTTCTGGGCTGTTTCCCTCTCGACTATGAAGCTTATCCCCCACAGTCTCACTGCTACGCTCTCACTTACCGGCATTCGGAGTTTGGCTAACGTCAGTAACCTTGTAGGGCCCATTAGCTATCCAGTAGCTCTACCTCCGGTAAGAAACACGTAACGCTGCACCTAAATGCATTTCGGGGAGAACCAGCTATCACGAAGTTTGATTGGCCTTTCACCCCTACCCACAGCTCATCCCCTCCATTTTCAACTGAAGTGGGTTCGGTCCTCCACGCGCTCTTACACGCGCTTCAACCTGGCCATGGGTAGATCACTTCGCTTCGGGTCTAGACCGTGCCACTCAAACGCCCTATTCAGACTCGCTTTCGCTACGGCTTCCCCACACGGGTTAACCTCGCGACACAGCACTAACTCGCAGGCTCATTCTTCAAAAGGCACGCCATCACACCCCACAAGTGGGATGCTTTAACGGATTGTAAGCGCACGGTTTCAGGTACTATTTCACTCCCCTCCCGGGGTACTTTTCACCATTCCCTCACGGTACTGATTCACTATCGGTCATCAGGTAGTATTCAGGCTTACCAGGTGGTCCTGGCAGATTCACACAAGATTTCTCGAGCCCCGTGCTACTCGGGTACCCACACTAGAACGGCAGACACGCATTACACCTACGGGACTATCACCCTCTCTGGTCCGGCATTCCAACCGATTCACCTATACGCCTGCACCTCATCCCGCTAACCAGATAGGGTTAGCACATGTAGGCCCCACAACCCCGGTGATGCAACGCCTATCCGCTATCACACACCAACCGGTTTAGCCCCATCCGCGTTCGCTCGCCACTACTAACGGAATCACTATTGTTTTCTCTTCCTGCGGGTACTGAGATGTTTCACTTCCCCGCGTTCCCTCCACACAGCCTATACATTCAGCTGCAGGTCATACGGCATGACACCGTACGGGGTTTCCCCATTCGGAAATCCTGGTCTCAACGTCCGGTTATCGACTCCACCAGGCTTATCGCAGATTCCCACGTCCTTCATCGGCTCCTGATGCCAAGGCATCCACCGTGCGCCCTTAAAAACTTCAACACAAATCAAAGTCTCAGATTGAGCAATAAAACAATCAACAAAATCACAAAACAACCACACAAGAACACCCCAAAAGGGCTCCCGGCATGGTCATCTTATAAGATGCTCGCGTTCACTATACAGTTCCCAAACAACAACCCCACACCCCCACACCACCGACCAAAGACCCCACAAGGGAACCCATTAAGCCAGCGCGCAAAGACACAGGACAAACACTGAAACACCAAACACCCACCCCCAAAGGGACAGGACGCTTGTTGCCTCAAAACCCAACAGCATGCCAAACCATACAAACCACCTGGCCCCCACACCCTCATTCCAACACCCCCAAAGGGACGCGTACTAAAAGAGCATGAACACCATGCAGCCATAGCCAATACCCCACACCAACCATAAAGTCGACGCGTTTTCCGGTACTGAGTTCATTGATATTCCACCCATGAGCAACCCGCCTGCCAACACTCGTGACAGAAACGGGCAACCAATAATTGGTTAGCTCCTTAGAAAGGAGGTGATCCAGCCGCACCTTCCGGTACGGCTACCTTGTTACGACTTAGTCCCAATCGCCAGTCCCACCTTCGACGACTCCCCCCACACAAGGTGGTTAGGCCATCGGCTTCGGGTGTTACCAACTTTCGTGACTTGACGGGCGGTGTGTACAAGGCCCGGGAACGTATTCACCGCAGCGTTGCTGATCTGCGATTACTAGCGACTCCGACTTCATGGGGTCGAGTTGCAGACCCCAATCCGAACTGAGACCGGCTTTTAGGGATTAGCTCCACCTCACAGTATCGCAACCCATTGTACCGGCCATTGTAGCATGCGTGAAGCCCAAGACATAAGGGGCATGATGATTTGACGTCATCCCCACCTTCCTCCGAGTTGACCCCGGCAGTCTCCCATGAGTCCCCACCTTTACGTGCTGGCAACATGGAACGAGGGTTGCGCTCGTTGCGGGACTTAACCCAACATCTCACGACACGAGCTGACGACAACCATGCACCACCTGTGAACCAGCCCCGAAGGGAAACCCCATCTCTGAGGCGGTCTGGAACATGTCAAGCCTTGGTAAGGTTCTTCGCGTTGCATCGAATTAATCCGCATGCTCCGCCGCTTGTGCGGGCCCCCGTCAATTCCTTTGAGTTTTAGCCTTGCGGCCGTACTCCCCAGGCGGGGCACTTAATGCGTTAGCTACGGCGCGGAAAACGTGGAATGTCCCCCACACCTAGTGCCCAACGTTTACGGCATGGACTACCAGGGTATCTAATCCTGTTCGCTCCCCATGCTTTCGCTCCTCAGCGTCAGTAGATGCCCAGAGACCTGCCTTCGCCATCGGTGTTCCTCCTGATATCTGCGCATTTCACCGCTACACCAGGAATTCCAGTCTCCCCTACATCACTCTAGTCTGCCCGTACCCACCGCAGATCCGAGGTTGAGCCTCGGACTTTCACGGCAGACGCGACAAACCGCCTACGAGCTCTTTACGCCCAATAAATCCGGATAACGCTTGCGCCCTACGTATTACCGCGGCTGCTGGCACGTAGTTAGCCGGCGCTTCTTCTGCAGGTACCGTCACTTTCGCTTCTTCCCTACTGAAAGAGGTTTACAACCCGAAGGCCGTCATCCCTCACGCGGCGTCGCTGCATCAGGCTTTCGCCCATTGTGCAATATTCCCCACTGCTGCCTCCCGTAGGAGTCTGGGCCGTGTCTCAGTCCCAGTGTGGCCGGTCACCCTCTCAGGCCGGCTACCCGTCGTCGCCTTGGTGAGCCATTACCTCACCAACAAGCTGATAGGCCGCGAGTCCATCCCCAACCGATAAATCTTTCCACCAAAAACCATGCGGTCAAAGGTCATATCCAGTATTAGACCCAGTTTCCCGGGCTTATCCCAGAGTCGGGGGCAGGTTACTCACGTGTTACTCACCCGTTCGCCACTAATCACCCCAGCAAGCTGGGGGTCATCGTTCGACTTGCATGTGTTAAGCACGCCGCCAGCGTTCATCCTGAGCCAGGATCAAACTCTCCATAAAAAAATAAAAAGCCATCAGCAACCCCTCGGAAAATAAGAGCGAAGCCAATGAAGTCCTGGCGAATAAAAACACTTGAAACAACACACGGGGGTGCATCATTCCAAGCAAATGTTATATATCCACCAAATTAAAAATAATTCGGTATCAATAAACTTGGCACACTATTGAGTTCTCAAACAACAAACACT
>NZ_NRGV01000029.1:0-1109 GCF_002332385.1 Glutamicibacter sp. BW80
AATAGTGCCGGAGGTGGATTCTTCCCCAGCATTCCGGGGAACTCTAACTATTCATGGGGAGCCGATGTCCAGAGCCCTGGGGTTTGGGCTTGGTCATTCACATGCTTACCAGTGGTTCCACCTCATGCAAAGGGGTTTGGTGACGCGTCTCAGATATTATGACGATTTGGTAGGGTCATGACTTTGCAGACGCCCAGGTTTCAATGCTCACGGCTGTTGGCTTCGTATTTGGCCCATAGCACCAAATCGCGAGGCAAGAGAATTTCGTGATGGTCGCATCCTTCGCTTCACTACGCGTAAAGCCATTCCTTGAGCAATTCCATTTTCCATATGTGGATGATTGCCCATTCATACATGGTCGACACGACTGCATAGCGCAGATCTGGTCTCTGTCTCATAATTAGGACATGGTCATAATTATTCTAATAGATGTTATCTTGTTGTATTTCGCTATCCGTGGAGTTCTGAACCTTAGACAGTCGCTACGTTGCCGACTGGATACCGAGCCCAAAAGTCTGCAAATTTTCCGTTGTGTCGCTCGAACTATTTTGCTATTTTCCGCGGGCCTGCTGTTGACATGTTTACTGGCACCACGAGCGAACGGTATTTTAATGTTGGTAGCTGTCAGCACGGGTTTACTTAGTTGGATTTCGCTCCTTGCGGGGAACCACTTACGTGCTTTGGCGATTACCCAAAATTTTCCAAACGAAACAAGCCTTGGGCTGATAAAACAAAGCCTAAAGACATTGACTGACAAATATGCTTCTCTTTTTAGATATTTACTTAAATCATTGAGTCCAGAAGAAGGTTCATACAAAGAACTTCATTTTTCCATAAGTATGATCGATCGCTTTTTGTCAGCAGGAAGCTTCGTTAGAGGGTATTTATGGGTCATTGCCGCCGTCGTTCCGCTTTCGCTACTTGGAATGTTTATCACTTTCAACAATATGTCCGGCGTATCAGAAGCCATCTCGAAGGCCATGATTGGGTATAATTCGCTCTTCGTTATTTCGATTTTTACTCTCGCTACACTTGGCGTGATCATCCTTGTTAGCGTAGCCCAATATCTTGAGGTGCTCCGCTTCCAAGTTAGCCTCGATATTTCATGA
>NZ_NRGV01000030.1:0-345394 GCF_002332385.1 Glutamicibacter sp. BW80
TTAGCGTGAATTTCCGTACCGATCTTCCTCAGACCCCAATCTCGCAGAACAATAAAGCAGGAGCGAATGCATGATTTTTGATTCGGTAGTCAGCGCAGGAGAGCTACGGCGCTGAGGGCGGTCGGAAGCAATTAGGCAATGGTGGAACACTCGCCAGAGCCGCTGTACGCGATTCTAAGCCTAGAAATTCTCCGTATAGCGAGGTGTGCGCGTTCCGAGCCGTTGCAGCGGCACAAAGAGCTTGTACCGGTCTGAGCGATACAGCGAGACCGAATAGTCGGCAAGCCGCTCGCCAATGTAGGCATATCGGGTGATCTGCAGAAGTGGGAAGCCAGGTTCAACACCGAGCAGTAGCGCTTGCGCGCTGCTTGCGGCGGTGCTTTCAACCTGGTCTTCGCCCCACTCCAGCAAGATCCCGTAGCGCTCGTGGAGCGCCTGATAGAGCTTGGATGGCGGCGGTCCGTCGGTGAAGCCTGGCACCAGGTCCGCGGGCATGTAGTTCTCATCCAGGCTCATGGGGGTGCCGTCCGCAAGCAGCAGACGCTTGAAGCGGATCACCGCCGTGCCCTCGTCAACCATGAGCTGCGCGCTGAGGTAGGCCGAGGCCTTGAGTTCGTCGAACTCCAGCACGCGTGCGTCGGGCACCATGCCGCGGCGCATCATATCTTCGGAGTACGAGTGCAGCCGTACGCGGAGATCCATTTTTTCCGGGACCACGAAGGTGCCGATGCCGACCACGCGTTTGAGTACCTGCTCATCGACCAAGGCATCAATTGCCTGGCGGATGGTCTTTCGCGCCACGCCAAAGTGAGCGGCCAGCTCACGCTCGGGTGGAAGCTTATAACCTGGCTTGCAGGCCTCCCGGGCATGCGTCTTCAGAATGTCACGGATCTGGCGATACTTGCTCGTCTTGCTCTGTGCATCGAGTGTGGCGGTAACGGCTGGCGTCGGCGAGTAACGCACGAGGATCTCCTTTGACAAGGCGGTGCTGCTTAAAATACTAACGGGGTGACAAGTAAAAACTTGTCACCCCGTTAAGAGAACTACTTAGTGGGCGTGATCGCCGCGGCTGTATTCGTAAACCCAGCCAACAAGTGCGACTACCGATAGGCCTGCTCCAATGTAGAAGACCCACCATCCAACGGCCAAGCCGAGGAAGCCAATTGCTGCGGCACCGGCAAGTACCAGTGGCCACCAGCTCCATGGCGAGAACAGACCGAGGTCTCCGGCGTTCTCGTGGATTTCGCCATCAATGCGGTCCTCTGGACGAGCACCAACACGCTTGGCGGTGAAGAACAGGTAACCGCCGACCATGGCCGACAAACCGGTGAGCATGAGCAGAGCCAGCAGGCCTACCCATTCGTTCCAATTGGTCATGTAGCCATAGACAACTGCCACTGGGGTGAAGAAGAAGATTCCACCCAGGAAAAGCCAGGATTCAACTTTCATCTTTACAAGTCCTTCTGGTCAGCCGGTCCGAAGATCTTTGCGGCACCAGCAGTAGGAGTGGAACGACCACTCAGTTCTGGGTGGTGCAGATCCAGCGCTGGGCGCTCGGAGCGGATTCGTGGGATCGAGTGGAAGTTGTGACGTGGTGGAGGGCAAGAGGTTGCCCACTCCAGCGATGCGCCGAAGCCCCATGGATCGTCAACTTCAACCTTCTTGCCATTTCGGTGAGTGACCCACACGTTCCAGAAGAACGGAATCATCGACATGCCCAGGATGAAGGCGAACACGGTCGAAACCTGGTTCATGGCGGTGAAGCCATCTTCTGGCATGTAGTCAGCGTAACGACGTGGCATACCCATAACGCCCAGCCAGTGCTGGATGAGGAAGGTGCCGTGGAAGCCGATGAACAGCAGCCAGAAGTGGATCTTGCCAAGGCGCTCGTTGAGCATCTTGCCGGTCCACTTTGGCCACCAGAAGTAGAAGCCGGCGAACATTGCGAACACCACGGTACCGAAGACCACGTAGTGGAAGTGTGCCACGACGAAGTAGGTATCCGAAACGTGGAAGTCAAGCGATGGAGCGGAAAGGATGATACCGGTCAAGCCACCGAACAAGAAGGTGATCAGGAAGCCGATGCTCCACAGCATTGGAGTTTCGAAGGTAATCGAACCTCGCCACAGCGTGCCGATCCAGTTGAAGAACTTCACGCCGGTCGGCACCGCGATCAGCATCGTCATGAAGCCGAAGAACGGCAGCATCACGGAACCGGTCACGTACATGTGGTGAGCCCAAACGGAGACCGAAAGAGCTGCAATGGAGATGGTCGCGAAAACCAGACCCTTGTAGCCGAAGATCGGCTTACGGCTGAAGACCGGGAAGATCTCCGAAACGATACCGAAGAACGGCAACGCAATAATGTAGACCTCTGGGTGACCGAAGAACCAGAACAGGTGCTGCCAGAGAACGGCGCCACCATTATCCGGGTCGAAGATATGTGCCCCGAAGCGGCGATCTGCACCCAAGGCGAACAGCGCAGCTGCCAGCGGTGGGAAGGCCATCAGGACCAAGATCGAGGTGATCAAGGTATTCCACGCGAAGATCGACATGCGCCACATGGTCATGCCAGGAGCACGCAAGCAGATGATGGTGGTGATGAAGTTGACGGCGCCAAGGATGGTACCGAAGCCCGACAGTGCAAGGCCGAAGACCCAAAGGTCTCCACCGATGCCTGGCGAGAAGGTGGTGTTCGACAATGGTGCGTAAGCGAACCAACCGAAGCTAGCGGCACCCTGAGGGGTGAGGTAGCCAGCCAGGGCGATAGTCGAGCCCAAGGAGAAGAACCAGAAGGCCAATGCGTTCAGACGTGGGAAGGCCACATCCGGGGAACCGATCTGCAGTGGCATCATCACGTTGGCAAAACCTGCGAAGAGCGGGGTTGCGAACATCAGAAGCATGACGGTGCCGTGCATGGTGAACAGCTGGTTGTACTGTTCCTTGGTCTGCAGGATCTGCATACCTGGCTCGAACAGTTCCGCACGAATCAGCAGCGCCATGACGCCACCGATGCAGAACATGATGAACGAGGTGATCAGGTACATGTACCCGATCTTCTTGTGGTCGGTCGAAGTAATGTAGTCGACAAAGAGTCGACCCTTTGACTTCGGCACGACGGATGGGGCAATCGACTTGACGTCGTCGGTAGCATACTCAAACGTAGTCATAGCGATTACTCTCCTTCCTCTGCGTGACCGTGCTCCACAACGATGGAGTTGACCTTGTTAGGCTGACGGTCGTATTCCTCACCAATGTGGCCATCTTCCAGCTTGGCAAGTTCAGCCTTGAACTCTGCGTCGCTAACGACCGCAACGTTGAAGAGCATCTCCGAGTGGTACTCGCCGCAAAGCTCGGCGCACTTGCCATCGAAGTTACCCTCAACCTGCGGGGTCAGGTAGATGTAGTTGGTCTTGCCTGGAATCATGTCCAGCTTCTGAAGGAATGCTGGAACCCAGAACGAGTGGATAACATCGCGGCTGTTAAGCTCGAGCGTTACCGACTTACCTGCAGGCAGGTACAAGGTAGGCAGTGATTCCTTCACGCCAGCCGAGCCGTCCTTGTTCAGGTGAGCCTGTTCGCCAGCGAAGTACTTCTCCTGGCCCTGGTAGCTGTAGTTGAAGTCCCACGACCACTGCTTCGCGCGGACGTCTACGACGACCTCGGAATCCACAGGTGCGTTGATTGACTTCTCAACAGTGTTATTGAAGCTAAAGAAGACCAAAACAAGGACCAAAGGAATGGCCGTGTAGAAGATCTCCAATGGCAGGTTGTAGCTCAGCTGACGTGGGTAACCAGTATCGGTCTTACGGCGACGGTAAGCCACGACGCACCAAAGCATCAGACCCCAGGTCAGAATTCCGATAATGATCACGGCGATCCAAGAGTGAACCCATAGATCCTGGATTGCTCCAGTGTGGTTCGTGGTATCGCGCTCCACATTTGGGAGCCAACCGCGTTTAGCCTCCGCTGTACATCCCGTCAGCAGCAATGCGCCGGCGCCAACCAAGGCAATAACTTTTGCCTTGGCGGATCCGAGACTGCCGGTTCGGTGTTGCGAACTCACAGACGGCCCTTCCTCTTTGTTGGTGCAGAATGTGGTCTTCATAAGTCACCTCGCGGCTAAACGAGTTGCACGGTGAGGTGGCTCACGAAGGGAAACATAGTTTTACTACTTAATGTAGAGCTTACCCTCTTCGACCCCAGAATACCGAAAAACGCCGCCGTTCTAACGAGAAATTTCTTCAACGTTTGAACGGCGGCGTTAGTTCCCTAAGGCCTAGTGGAAGGAATCTCCACAGGCACAGGAGCCGGAGGCTGCAGGGTTATCAATGGTGAAGCCCTGCTTTGAAATTGTGTCTTCGAAATCGATCGAAGCGCCGGAGAGATACGGCACGCTCATCTTGTCGACGATGACCTCTACGCCGTCGAAGTCACGCAGCGCGTCACCCTCGAGCATGCGCTCGTCAAAGTAGAGCTGGTAAATCAGGCCCGAGCAGCCGCCAGGCTGAACGGCGATACGCAAACGAAGGTCGTCACGGCCTTCCTGCTCCAGAAGTGAACGCACCTTCTGCGCAGCCACGTCGGAAATTTCTACCTCGTGGGTTGGTAGCTCGGTTGAGTCACCCTTGGTCTGGTCAACTGCTGCAGTCATGATTTTCCTCCCATACTGCTTGGTGTGACACCGTCGGCCCGAATATCTTCAGGTTATATGGCGCCTTTTCTTGATTCAATACTACGTCGCGGTCGCTGAAAATGCTCTCAGAACTTCTCCTTGTATGACGCGGTTCACAGGCCTTCGGAATTAATCCGCGCCAACAGCAAGGCTTCTGCGACAATCGCCTTCTGGAAGTCCCCAATGTGAAGCGACTCATTAGCCGAGTGCGCCCGCGAGTCGGGGTCTTCCACGCCGGTCACCAGGATCTGGGCCTGCGGGAATACGTCGAGCAGATCTGCAATGAACGGAATCGATCCACCCAGGCCCATGCTGACCGGCTCAACTCCCCACGACTGCTCCAGGGCCCAGCGTGCGGTGCCATTAGCCGAAGCTTCAAGATCCGCCTGATAGGCGCTACCTGCTTCGGTAGCCACAAACTGCACCTCGGCACCACGCAGGTCCACGGAGTTCACATGAGCTTCCAGCGAGGCCAAGGCCTGGCTTGGTTCCTGCCCTGGAGCCAAACGCATCGATACCTTGAAGCGCGTTTGCGGGATCAGGGTATTGGACGAGCGATCAACACTAGGCATATCCATTCCAATGACACTGAGCGCTGGTTTATTCCACAAGCGGTCCGTGATCTTGCCCGTGCCTGCCAGTTGAACGGATTCAAGCACCGAGCTGTCGCGGCGGAACTCGGACTCATCGAAGTCAACCTCGGCGATATCGTTCGCCACCAACCCGGGCACGGCAACCGAACCATTTTCATCATGGAATGACGCAATGAGTTTCGCTGCAAGAACCGGTGCGTCGAGCACCGGGCCGCCAAACATGCCCGAGTGAACTGCGTGCCCCAGCGAGCGCACGGTGATTTCCGCGGCCGCCATGCCGCGCAGCGAGCTGGTCAGGGCGGGAGTTCCCACGGCCCAGTTAGAGGAGTCGGCCACTACGATAACGTCGGCGGCGAGCTTGTCCTGATGCGCCTCCAGGAAGTTCCTGAAGGACGGCGAACCAGCCTCTTCTTCACCCTCGAAGAAGTAAGTGACGCCGACACCAAAATCCGCCACGGAATCCAGCACCGCGCGCAGGGAAGCAATGTGCACCATGATGCCCGCTTTATCGTCCGCGGCACCGCGGCCATAGAGCCGCTCCCCCACCTTCGTGGCTTCAAAGGCCGGAGTGTTCCAGTCTTCTTCGTTGCCAGGAGGCTGCACATCGTGATGCGCGTAGAGCAGGACGGTTGGCTTGCCAGGCTGGGCCATGCGGCGAGCCACCACCGCCGGTGCGCCCATGACGCCATCCGCGGCTGGCTCGCGCAGAATCTCAACGCTCTCCATGCCAGCGTCACGCGCCAGCGCGGCCACGGCCTGAGCGCTTTCTTCCAGATTGGCCGGATCGAAGGATTCCCAAGCGACGCCAGGGATGGCTACCAGCGAACCGAGCTCTTTGAGGATCTTCTCAAAGTTCTTCTCGATATGACTTTTCAGGGCAGTGACATCGACGCCATGGTTCGAGGCGACGACTGAAGAATTATTTGTCATGACTTCAGCCTAGCAATGACCTAGGTTGCTAATGTCACTGTGCCGCAAACAACCCGGTAGGATAGGGGCGTGTTTGGACGTAAAAAAGATGACTCTCAATCCCCCGCAAATGAGGAGCCGACTGCACTGGCTCCCGAATCAACTGACGGCCGCAAGACTGGCCCGACCCCTAAGCGCAGCGCGCAGCAAGCCAGCCGCCAGCGCCCACTAGTGCCTACCGATCGCAAGGCAGCCAAGGAAGCCGATCGTCAACGACGCATCGAAGCCCAGAACCGCTTGCGCATCGCTAATGAGACCGGTGACGAACGCTACCTGATGCCTCGCGACAAGGGTCCGCAGAAGCGCTATGCCCGTAACTTCATCGACTCGCGCTGGATGTTCAGCGAATTCATGATGTTCGTAATCTTCGCATTCCTGATCTTGTCGTTGACGTTCAATCAGAACCTCTCGGTACAGATGTACGTGCAGGGTGCCCTGTGGGTTGTCATCGCCCTGGTGATCATCGAATTGATCGTCACTACGGTGCTGCTCAAGCGCCGCTTGGTCGCTAAATTCGGCTCCATGGATCGTGGAATCCGCATGTACGCGGCGATGCGCGGCATGCAGTTCCGCAAGCTGCGCCTGCCGAAGCCGCAGATTAAGCGCGGCGCCGACATCGACTAGTTTCATTGTCCAAATCTTCTTAGGGCGGATTCCTTATGGAATCCGCCCTTCTTTTATGTCGTTCAGCCCCGCATAAAGCGAGGCCTTTCACAAAATAGAAATCTTGTGAATCGCTTTACAAGGTTATAAAAGTCGAAAGCCTGTGCCACCACTGCTGCATCACATTTGCCCTTGTAAACGGGTTTACCAGCCCTTTGCGAGTATCCACAAGGTTTGGATTTGGTAACAGATGGTGCCGATGAGCACGGCCGCATTGGGCTGGCCAGCTTCTCCCCCAGCGTTGGGCGGTTTTTCATGCGGGAAATGGCACCCAGAGACAGCGAAGCTCCCGAAACGGTATTTCGGGAGCTTCAGACCGATCCTTCGACAGCAGATTACCGGCGGCTAGCTAGTTCCTTGTTGATGGCGCGTGCCCAGAACGGACCCTCATAGAGGAACGCGGTGTACCCCTGAACGAGATCGGCGCCCGCAGCGAGCCGTGTCTCGACGTCGGCGGCGTTCTCCACGCCGCCGACGGAAATGATGGCCATCTTCGAGGGGACCAATTCACGTAGCTGGCGAAGCACTTCCAGCGAGCGTTCTTTCAACGGAGCACCGGACAAACCACCGGCGCCGATTTCTTCGACCTTGGCGGCATCGCTGGACAAGTCTTCGCGTCCAATCGTCGTATTGGTGGCGATAATCCCGTCCAGGCCTAGCTCGGTAGCCAACGTCGCGACATCGACGAGATCTTCATCGCTCAAATCCGGTGCGATCTTCACCAATAGCGGGATGTGGCGGCCGGAGACCTGATCGGCCAACTGCCCGACTTCGCTGAGCAGCGGTCGCAGCGACTCAACGCTTTGCAACAGGCGCAGGCCCGGAGTGTTCGGGCTGGAAACATTGACCACCAAATAATCCGCATGGTTGGCCAGCTGACGCGTGGACTGCAGGTAATCGCCCACCGCATCGTCAAGTTCGACCAACTTGGTCTTGCCAATGTTCACTCCGATGACCGGGCGGGTGCCGGCATAGTCGGACTTGAGCCGCTGACGTGCGGTGGCGACGCGGGCGGCGACGACCTCGGCTCCTTCATTGTTGAAGCCCATGCGGTTGATCACCGCACGGTCATCAACAAGACGGAAAAGCCGTGGCAAGGGGTTGCCCGGCTGGGCCTGACCGGTCACGGTACCGATTTCGACATGGCCGAAACCGATGTCGCTCAGCGCCAAAATACCGGTGGCCCCCTTATCAAACCCGGCTGCCAGGCCGAATGGTGATGGAAAATCTATCCCCATCACGGTTCGCTGGAGTTTCGGATCGGGGGCAAAAAACTTTCGGGCTGCCTTGGTCAATCCCACACGTTGCATGAGCTTGATGGCGTCAAAGGCGAAGTAATGGGCCTTTTCAGGATCCATCTTGGTGAAAACATGCTTGAAGACCAGGGGATAAATGCGCATGGTTACTAGTTTCTCGTGAAGTTCCCGATTCAGACAACTTGCGGTCGGTATGCTTCAACATATGAAGGTCTCATCGAATTTACCTAGCGGGCAGTGGCCGGACTTCACCACCACGACCAACCCAGGGCAATGGGTGGCAGATCCGCTAGGCGAGGGCTTCGAATATACGACCTTGGACTTCGGTACCGATTCCGAGGGGCCGGCAGTGGGCACGCTCGTGCGCTACAAGCCCGCCGGTTGGCGCAACCGCCTACCGAGAAAGTTCAACGGGGTGGTGCTCAGCGTCCACGGGTGGAGCGACTACTTCTTCAACCGCGAACTTGCCGAATTCTGGCATCAGCGTGGATACCATTTCTACGCTTTGGATCTGCGGCGCTACGGGCGCAGTCTTCGGGCCGAACACGAAATTCCAGGCTTCGTCGATGACCTCGCGGTATATGACCAGGAACTAGAAGCCGCCATGGACCTGCTCGGCACGGCCCATCCCGACCTGCCGATCATCGGGCAGGGGCACTCGCAAGGCGGGCTGATCCTTAGCCTGTGGGTGGCACGCACCGGCCCGCGCATCCAGGCCCTGGTGCTCAATGCGCCGTGGCTCGAATTTCAAGGCACCGCATTTTTGCGCGTTCCGATGCATGGAATTCTCGAAGCGATCGGCCGCACCAATGGCCGGCGTAAATTGGCACTGCCGGAATTTGACCACTATTGGAATTCTTTGAGCGATCAAGGCGTCGGGGAATGGGACATCCATCGGCTATGGCGGCCGCGGCTGGCATTCCAGCCGACTACCGCTTGGATGAAAACCATTCTCGACGGACACGCCACCGTCGCCAAGGGACTGAACCTGACGCAACCTATATTTGTGATCAGTTCTGACGCTTCGCATTTCAGCACCAGCTATTCGCCGGCAATGCAGAGCACCGACTCGGTGATTGACATACACCAGATCCGATTGCGTGCCTTGAAGTTGGGAAGTTTCGTGACGCTCGCGCAAATCCACGGGGCCATGCATGACGTCTTCACCTCGGCAGAGCCTGCCAGGGCCGCCGCCTACCGCGATCTGGCGCTGTGGCTTCGGCTCCTCGACCGGCCGCGCTAATTCTTCGGCTTATCCACTGCCCCGCCGTAACGTCGATCGCGTTGCGCAAATTGCTCGACGGCGGTGAATAACGTCCTGCGGTCCACATCTGGCCAAAGCTGATCGAGGAAGACCATTTCCGCGTAGGCCGACTGCCACAACAGGAAGTTGCTGGTGCGCTGCTCGCCGCTGGTACGCAGGAAAAGATCTACGTCCGGAAGCTCTGGGGCGTAGAGGTATTTGCCGAGAGTTTTCTCCCCCACCGCCGAGGCCTTCAGCTTCCCGGCTGCGACGTCCTTGGCAATCGCGGACAGCGCATCGCCAATCTCGGCGCGGCCGCCGTAGTTCACGCACATGGTCAGCTGGCAACCGAGATTACCTTCGGTTAGCTCCTCGGCCGCACGAAGCTCGTTGACCACCGATTTCCACAGGCGCGGTTCACGCCCGGACCAGCGGATCCGCACACCCCAAGAATTCAAGGTATCGCGCTGGCGGCGCAGCACATCGCGGGAGAACCCCATGAGGAAGCGCACCTCTTCCGGGCTGCGTTTCCAGTTTTCCGTGGAGAACGCGTAGACGGAGACGTGCTTGATGCCCAGCTGCACGGCGCCGGCCATGACATCGAGCAACGCGGCCTCCCCGGCCCGGTGCCCTTCGGTACGCGGCAGGCCGCGCTGGTTCGCCCAGCGCCCGTTGCCGTCCATGACGATCGCGATATGCTCGGGGATCAGCGCCGCCGGAATGCTTGGCATCACCGGGTTATCCGGGTGCGGGTATGGGGCGACCGGACCTGGACGGCCGGTGATGGGGCGAAGCTTGCTCATGTTCTCTCCACGTGTCTTAATGACTTCACGGCACGTTCCAGGTGCCATTGCAGGTAACTGGCAACGATATCCGCTGCCTGCTTTTTCGCTCGAGGTCCCCCCTGGGCGACCGTGTCCCAGTCGCCGGTCAGCAGGGCTTGCAGGTACCCGATGGTGATCGGATGCGGGGCGAGCGATCCCGCTGGCCGGCAGGCGGGGCAAACCACCCCGCCCAGGTGCACATTCAGTGCCTCATGCGGCCCCGCTGCACCGCAGCGCACGCAATCGGTGAACGAGGGGGCCCAGCCGGCAATGGACAGAGCGCGAAGAATATAGGAATCCAGCACGGCTCCGTCATCAACCCGATGCTTGGAGAGCAACGCGATCGCACCATGCAATAACAGATACTGCTTATTGGTCGAATCGGCATCTGCTTCAAGCAGCTTCTCGGCAATTTCAACCATGGCGGTGGCTACCGTGTAGCTCGCATAGTCGGTGACCAGCTGCTGGCCGTAGGGGGTGCGCAGCTGTGCCTGGGAGACGACGTCGAGATTTCGTCCCATCACGATCAGCGCATCAACCTCCATAAACGGCTCGAGCGTGGCGCCGAGGCGCGAAGAGGTGCGCCGTACGCCTTTGGCGACGGCGCGGACCAAGCCCGTGGGGGTGATCAGCGTAATGATGCGGTCCGCTTCGCCAAGTTTATGGGTGCGCAACACCAGACCGCGGGTGCGGTAGCTGCGCGAGGCGAATCCGGAACGTGACACATCCCCAATTCTCCCACCTCAACCGCGCAGGACTAAAAACGCCACGGGGCGCAACCGAAGTTGTGCCCCGTGGCGTTCAGCATCTTCCAGCGGTTAGGCGGCGTCGCGGATTGCCCGGTTGACTGCCGAAATGACCGCCTTCAGCGCGGCGATGTTGGTGTTGGTGTCCAAACCGATCCCCCAGAGGATGCGATCTCCCACGGCGCATTCGACGAATGCCGCGGCGCGGGCGTTGCCGCCTTCGCTCATGGCGTGTTCGCTGTAGTCCAGCACGCGCAGGTCCACTCCGTCATCGTTAAGCAGCTTCACCAAGGCCGACAGCGGACCGTTGCCCTGGGCGCTGCGCTCGTGGGCGACGCCGTCGACGATCAGCTTGACGTCCAGCTGGAAGCTGCCGTCTTCGGCGGAGGCCGCGGTCGCCGAGGCGATCTCGTAGTAGCCCCAGGCATTCAGCCCGGAGTCCTCGCTGACCGGCAGGTACTCATCCTGGAAGACGTTCCAGATGGTGGACGAGGAAACCTCGCCGCCTTCGGTTTCGGTCTTCTTCTGGATAACCCCGGAGAACTCGATCTGCGCACGGCGTGGCAGATCCAAGTTGTAGTCGTTCTTCAGCAGGTAGGCCACTCCGCCCTTGCCGGACTGCGAATTCACGCGGATCACCGCTTCGTAGGAGCGGCCGATGTCCTTCGGATCGATCGGCAGGTACGGAACCGCCCAAACCATATCGTTCAGTTCCTTGCCGGCAGCCGAGGCCTTGACCTCCATGGCTTCCAGGCCCTTCTTGATGGCGTCCTGGTGCGATCCGGAGAAGGCGGTGAAGACCAGGTCGCCGCCGTACGGGCTGCGTTCTGCCACTGGCAGCTGGTTGCAGTACTCGACGGTGCGGCGGATGTGGTCCATGTCCGAGAAGTCGATCTGCGGGTCGATGCCCTGGCCGAACATGTTCATGCCCAAGGTCACCAGGTCGACGTTGCCGGTGCGTTCGCCATTGCCGAACAGGCAGCCTTCGATGCGGTCCGCGCCGGCCAGGTAGCCCAGCTCCGCGGCCGCGACTCCGGTGCCGCGGTCGTTGTGCGGGTGCAGCGAGAGGATGATCGAATCGCGGTTGGCCAGGTTGCGGTGCATCCACTCGATGGAGTCCGCATAGACGTTGGGGGTGGCCATTTCGACGGTGGCAGGCAGGTTCAAGATCATCTTGTTTTCCGGAGTCGCCTCCAGCACCTCGGCCACGGCCTCGGAAATGCGCTTGGCGAAGGCCAGCTCGGTGCCGGTGTAGGACTCTGGCGAGTACTCGTAGGTGATCTTGGTGCCGGTCAGCTGTTCTTCGTACTTCTTGCACATCCGCGCGCCCTGCACCGCGATGTCCACGATGCCGTCCTCGTCCTGGCGGAAGACGACTTCGCGCTGCAGCACCGAGGTGGAGTTGTACAGGTGGACGATGGCCTGCTTGGCGCCTTCCAGCGCCTCATAGGTGCGCTCGATCAGGTGCTCGCGGGACTGCGTGAGCACCTGGATGGTCACGTCATCCGGGATGCCGCGCTCGATGAGCTGGCGGACGAAGTCGAAGTCGGTCTGCGAGGCGGAAGGGAAGCCCACCTCGATTTCCTTGAAGCCCATTTCCACCAGCAGGTCGAACATCTTGTGCTTGCGCTCGGGGCTCATCGGGTCGATCAGTGCCTGGTTTCCATCACGCAGGTCAACCGCGCACCAGCGCGGGGCGGTGGTGATGTACTTATCTGGCCAGGTGCGATCGGGCAGGTTGACTTCGATCTGGTCCTGGAAGGGAACATACTTGTGGATTGGCATGTTCGAAGATTTTTGCATGTTCTGCATTTCGGTGTATCCCCTAGACAATGTTGGTGCTTAGTTGTGTGGGGCCAGACAAGAGCTACTCCGCGGCGAGAAGGTCGGCCGAATAGACCACTAACGGTCTCTTGGATCCTCGCAGCGGCAGATTAGAAGTAGAAGCTCGAAATGCACTTTTTGAGCATAACACCGCTTTGAACTGCGACGGGATTTGCTACTCAATTGTGTCAAATAGTGGACATCGGCCGGTGGAAGCGATCTTCGGGATCGGCTCGATGGCCATGGACAGCTCGGGGCAAACGTGCGAACAATGGGATTTCAGGCCCGGTTGCACGCGGGCCCGGGCGGTGGAGCTGAGGGAAGGGCTACGGATGAAGGCGATCATCATCGGAGCGGGAATTGCCGGGCTTGTGGCGGCGCGCCAGCTCGGGTTGGCCGGCTGGCAGGTGCTGGTGCTTGAACGCTCTAAGGAGCCGCGCCCCGAGGGCTACCTGATGGACTTCTTCGGCCCCGGCCTGCGCGCCGCCGAACGCATTGGGCTCTACCCCTATCTGACTGAGGTTGCCTACCGGGTGCAGGCCGCCGAATACGTTGACGCGAAGGGCCGGCGCACCGCAAGCCTGGATTACCAGAAGTTCTCGGACCTGGCAGGCGGGCGAGTGCTTACGCTCTTGCGCCCGGATATGGAAGGTGCGGCGCGCAAGGCCTTGCAGGATGTTGCCCCGGGCCGAGTGAGCATCCGCTACGGCGCGTGGGTTGAGCGGATCGAAACGACGGATGCTCGGGTACAGGTGCAGCTTGCAGGCCAAGAGCATCCGGAATCCGGGGAGCTCCTGGTAGGTGCCGACGGGATCCATTCAATGGTCCGGGCCGCGGTCTTCGGACCCGAAGAAGACTACCTGCGGCCCTTGGGGATGCGGGCGGCGGCCTTCATCGTTGAAGAGCCACAGCTGAATCGGGAGTTCAAGAACCGTTTGGTGCTCAGCGATACGGTCAACCGCACCGCCGGGATCTACGGGCTGCGTTCCACCGAGGTTGCCGCCTTCCTGGTGTATCGCCAACCGGAAGACGCGACGCCCAGCGATCCCCGGCAGCGGCTGCGCAAGGCCTTCGCCGGAGTTGATGGACGGGTGGATCGGCTTCTTCGGCTATGCCCGGAGCATCCCTACGACGATGCCGTAGCGCAGGTGGTCATGCCCGGCTGGCACCGCGGTCCGGTGGTGCTGCTCGGAGATGCGGCGGCCGCGGTATCGCTGCTTGCCGGTCAGGGCGGCTCCATGGCCATTGCCGGCGCCGCAGCCCTCGGCGAGGCCTTGGCCGCAGTCACCGAACCGGCGCGGCTGCCGAACGCGCTGGCCGGCTATGAACGGGCCATGCGTCCGGTCATCGCCACCGCGCAGGCCTCGGGGCGGCGTGCGGCGAATACCTTCCTGCCGAAGAACAAGCTGCAGCTGCTGGTGCGCCGTTGGATCGTTCGGGCAACCCATCTGCCCGTAGCAGACCGGCTGGTGGCCAAGCAGATCCTCAAGCGCATCGCCACATAGCGTGGGCACGTAGCCGGCCACGGTGCCGGCGGTATGATGCTGAACAACCGCGGAAGGCTAGCCGATTCCTGAAAGCACCCGGAAGGAGATCCATGGAACACGATACGAACGGTGGGCACGCCGGGCACGGCGCCGGGCATGACATGTCGTCGATGGCGGTGGGCGCAACGCTGCACTGCCTGACCGGTTGCGCCATCGGGGAAATCATCGGGCTGCTGGTGGGCACCGCGGCCGGATGGGCAAACCTGCCGACGGTGGCGCTGTCCATCTCGTTGGCCTTCCTCTTCGGCTACGCACTGTCGGCCATCCCGCTGGTGCGCGGCGGCATCGCCCTGTCCGCCGCCCTGGGCCTGGTCCTCGCCGCCGACACCCTGTCCATCGTGACGATGGAGATCGTGGATAACCTCGTCATGCTGCTCATTCCCGGAGCCATGGACTCCGGGGTCCTCAACCCCGTTTTCTGGGTTGCCATGGCCCTCGCCCTGACCGTCGCCTTCTTCGTCGCCTGGCCGGTGAACCGGGCCCAGCTGCGCCGCGGCAAGGGGCACGCGGTAACCCACCAGGCACTGGGCGGAGGCGCGGGCATGGACAACCGGCCGCTGGCCATCGGCGTCGGCGCTTTTCTGCTCGGCGGCTTCGTCGCCTCGCTCGGCACGCTGCTGCACTGAACCCTTTTGCGCCGCGGGCGGAGGTGGCATGCTGGTGGTGTGAAGCTCACCCTAGATGATCCGCCCCGCACCGCGCTCAGCTGGAAATTGCTGCCGGCGGTACTGCTCTCGCTCTCCGGCGTGCTGCTCTTCGCCGTAGCCAATGACCCGGCGGGCTACACTACGCTCGTGCTCAGCGTGCTCACGGCAGCATTTATCGATCGCCAGCTCGCCCGCCACCTGGGACTGATCGCGGCGGGGCTGGCGATCATCAGCTTCGTTCCGCTCAATGCCGATTTGAGCATCGGGCACATGCTCCAGATGGGTGGTGCGCTCGGCATGGCCGTGCTGGTGCCCTGGCTGGTCTCACGGTTTGCCTACCGCGAGCAGATCATCAAATTTCCGGTGAACACCGGACGTAAATGGCCGTTGGCCGCCAAACTGTATCTGCTCGGCGTGGTAGCGCTGGGCTTCCTCATTTTACCGGTGTACCTGATCAGCACGGGGGTCTTCCAGAACTGGCCGGACGCCTCGGATCCGACCATCTTCTGGCGGCTCTTCCTCGGAGTGAACGCCGTGGGCATCTGGGATGAGCTGTTCTTCATCTGCACCACCTTCACGCTGCTGCGACGCCACTTCCCCGACTGGCTCGCCAATATCCTGCAGGCGGTGATCTTCTCTTCCTTCCTCTGGGAGATCGGCTACCAGGCTTGGGGTCCGCTTCTCACGTTCCCCTTCGCCCTGCTGCAGGGCTATACCTTCAAGCTGACCAAGTCGCTGACCTACGTCGTCTCGGTGCATTTGATCTTCGACTTCGTACTGTTCCTCGCGCTGGTGCACGCGCACAACCGTGACTGGCTGCCGATTTTCTTCTACTAGGTTCCGGGGCGCACGTGCAGTTTCAGGGCAGCGGGCTGGCCATAATCCGTGCCCTCGTCTTTGGCTGAAGGCAGCCTTCGGCCAATTGCCCGATCCGCGCACGAGCGCTGCACTGCGGCATCGCGGCCGAATCGCTGGCCAACCTGGGATCCCGTATCCCGGGCAGCTAGTTGCCGGCTGGTGCCGCCGAGGCAGGTGGTGCGGTGTTGGCCTCCACCAATAGCGCCGCGGAGATAGCGTCGAAGGCGCGCAGCGTGCGGGAGAGCTTGGCAGGTCCCTGCGGGGTCGGCCAGCTGGAGAGCTTCACCGCCACCACCTCGGCGGGCCGGTTGATGTAGACCATCTGCCCGTGTATGCCCAGGCAGAGCACCACATCATTGCCGGGGTACGGGAACCACATCTGGTTCCGGTACATCCCGCCGGGCATGAGGTTGTCCACCGGGCCGTCGGCAAAGGCGTCGCGGGAGTCCGGGGCGCCGGCCAGCGTTTGGGCGATCCATTCTTTTGAGAGCACCCGTTCGCCGCTCGGCGCGAGTCCGTCGTTCAGGAAGAGCGAGCCGAAACGGGCCATATCGCGCATCGTGGCGTTGATCCCGCCGTCGAATATTCCGGTGCCGAACTGGTCGACGCCGATGGTGGCATCCGATTCGGCGCCGAGTTTGCTCCAGAGCAGCTCGCTCAGCAAGGTGGCCATGGGCTTCTTGGCCGCGGACTCGCAGATCCAGCCGAGCATGTCGGTCTCGCAAGATCGGTACTCGAAGACCCCGCCGTGGGCGGTCTTGCGCACCAGGGTTCTCAGGTACGGGTACATGCCGGTGGGCCCCGGGGCCTTGAGCGCAGACCATCCGATGGCCTGTCCTAGCATCCGCACCCCGGCGCTGGGGTCCAGGTAGTTCTCGGAGAAATCGATGCCGGAACGCATATCCAGCAACTGGCGCACCCTGGCCCCGGCATAGCCGTTCTCGGCTACCTCCGGCAGGTAATCGGTCAAGCGCGCGTCGGAGTCAAGCACCCCGGAATCGATCAACGCTCCGGCCACCGCGCCGATCAGCGACTTGCTCATGGACATCAGCAGGTGCGGGGTGTCGGCCTTCATCTGGCCGAAGTACTGCTCGGCCAGCACCGTGCCGCGGTGCATGAACATCCACCCGTCGGTTTCGGTGGCGGCCATCACCGAGCCCACGCTCAGCGGCGCTTCTGAAGGGAATGCCGGGGCCAGCCTCACCGAGTCCAAGTCACGGTGTGCCGCGGGAAGCGGCGCCACCGTTCCTTCGCCCCGGGATATCAGTGCCGTGGGCAGGAAGTCGGCCATATGTTGGAAGGACCAGCGCAGGTTCTTGGGAAGCCGCCAGTTGTTCATGTTCACTCCGGCGGGGGTGTGCTCCTGCTGTGTGCCGTCCATATGCGTTCCCTATCGATTGCTGCGCGAATTATTATCTGGACATTACCATCGAGTAATCTTTCCTCCCCCGTTCATTTTCGCGCCGTGCCGAGAACTACGGAATATGAAGCCGACCCAGTGCATCCAACTCGTGTCGCGGAGCGCCGAACCCGCTATCCCGCAGGGTCAGATCACTGGGGCCGGTTAAAAGCCAACCCCCGGATCGCCTCTCGAGGAGAGGGGATCCGGGGGTGGGGTAATCTACCGGGCTGAGCTTAGAAGCCCAAGCGGCCGAGCTGCTTCGGGTCACGCTGCCAGTCCTTGGCAACCTTCACGTGCAGGTCCAAGAAGACCTTGGTGCCCAGCAGCTTCTCGATGCCCTGACGGGCGTTGGATCCCACCTCGCGCAGGCGTGAGCCGCCCTTGCCGATGATGATGGCCTTCTGGCTCGAGCGTTCCACGAAGAGCGAGACGTGGATGTCCACCAGCTGGTTGCCTTCGCTGCGGCCCTCGCGTGGGATCATCTCCTCGACGACCACGGCCAGGGAATGCGGCAGCTCATCGTGCACGCCTTCCAAGGCGGCCTCACGGATCAGTTCGGCGACCATCTTCAGCTCGGGCTCGTCGGTAAGCTCGCCATCCGGGTAGAGCGGCGGTCCCTTGGGCAGGTGCTGGACCAGTACGTTGGCAACCTCTTCGACCTGGAATTCCTTCACCGCGGACACCGGAATGATCGCTGCGAAGCCGTCTTCGCCGAAGCTCTCCACACCCAGTTCAGCGACGGACATCAATTGCGCGGCGAGCTGTTCGCGGTCCACCAGATCGGCCTTGGTCACCAGGGCGACAATCGGCTTGCGCTGCAGCTGGGCCAGCTGGGAGGCGATGAAACGGTCGCCGGGGCCGATCTTCTCATTGGCCGGCAAGCAGAAACCGATCGCATCGACCTCGGAAAGGGTCTGCGCGACGAGGTCGTTCAACCGCTGCCCCAAGAGGGTGCGCGGGCGGTGCAGGCCCGGGGTGTCGACCAGGATCAGCTGCGCGTCATCACGGTGCACGATCCCGCGGATGGTGTGCCGGGTGGTCTGCGGCTTGGCCGAGGTGATGGCCACCTTCTGGCCCACCAGCGCGTTGGTCAGCGTGGATTTGCCAGCATTCGGGCGCCCCACGAAGGAGGTGAAACCCGAACGGTAGTTCTCGGGCCAGCCGCTGGTGGCCAGCAATTTGTCTTTATCGCTCATCTGAGGATTCCTCGTCGTTCTCTTTATGATCGGATGCGTCCGTTTCCAGACGCTCTACATGGATTTTGCCGATGCGGTTGCGGCGGCCGGCCAGGGCCACCACGGTCAGGCGCAGACCGTAGACATCGGCGGTGGATCCGAGCACGGGCACGGATTCCAACGCCTTGGAGAGCAGGCCACCGACGGTGTCTACATCTTCATCATCGATGAACACATCAAAATGATCTGCGACGTCATCGATGGATACCGAGGCCATTGCGAAGAGCGAGCCATCGGGGTTTTCGATCAGCTCGGTGCGCGAGCGGTCATACTCGTCGTCGATCTCGCCGACGATCTCCTCGAGCAGGTCCTCCAGGGTGATCAGGCCCGCGGTGCCACCGTACTCGTCGATGACCACCGCCAGGTGAATTGCCTCTTGCTGCAGTTCCTGCAGGAGTTCTGCAGCGTTTTTCGACTCGGGGACGAAACGCACCGGACGGGAGAGATCCTCGAGGCGCTCGGCCTGCTGCAGGCCGTGGATCTCGGAGATCACATCCTTGAGGTAGATGATGCCCTGGATGTCATCGGTGTCTTCGCCGATCAGCGGGATCCTCGAATAGCCCGAAGCCATGAACAGTTCCAGCGCGCCGTTGATCGTATGTTCGCCGGTGAGCACCACCATGTCTGTGCGCGGCACCATGACCGCACGGACGTTGGTTTCCTCCAGATCCATCACCGAGGAGATCAATTCCGCGGACTCTTCGTCCAGGTCCTCTCCCTCGCTGGCACGGTCCACTATGTCGCGCAGGCGCTCCTTGCCGAGGTAGCCGTCTTCATCGTTTCCGGGCCCCGGGCTCATCGCGGTGCCGATGCTCGCCAGCCAGTTGGTGATCGGGCCGAGCAGCACCCGCAAGAGCCGGACCATCGGTGCGGTTGCGCGCACGACATTGCGCGCATTGGAGCGGCCATAGCGCCGCGGGGAGACACTGACCAGGACGAATCCGAGGGCCGCCATAACCATAGTCGCCACCAAGCCGACCATCCAGATATTATCAATCCAACGGGCCACCAGCAGCGCGACGGCCACCGCGGAGGCCGTCTCGAACCAGATACGCCAGAAGCGGATCGCCTGGGCGTGCGATTCGCTGTCGTCCAGGATATGGCTTATCGCTTTGGAATTCGACTCGATCCGCAACCGTTCGGCCGCATTGCGGGACAAGGCGTAAAAGGCGGAATCGGCGGCGGTGAGAATTGCGGCACTGGCCATGAAGGCCAACGCCACGACTAATAGGACTATGCCCACCGGCTATTCCACCGTTTCCTTCGGCGCCGGGCGCCCGGTGTAGCTCTCGAGCAGACGGCGCTGCAGACCGAACATTTCGGCCTTTTCGGCAGGCTCATCGTGGTCGAAGCCCATCAAATGCAGCATGCCGTGGGTGGTGAGCAGCAAGATCTCATCGTGGACCGGGTGCCCACCGGCCTTGGCCTGGGCCTCGGCGACGGTGGGGCAGATCACGATATCCCCGAGGATGCCGCTTTCCGACGGGGCCTTCTCCGACCCCGGACGCAACTCGTCCATCGGGAAGCTCATCACATCGGTGGGACCTTCCAGGTCCATCCACTCCACATGCAATTCGCTCATGGCCTCTTCGTCGATGAAGACGACGGAAACTTCCGTTTCCGGGTGAATGAACATCGCCTGGGTGATCGAGTCAGCGAGTTTCTGCACGTCCTGCAGATCCACTTCGTAGTCTGTTTCGTTATTTACTTCGACGCTCATGACTTGTGCCGTCCCCGGGATTGTGCTTTGCGCTGTTGGGTGTCCCAGCGATCGTACGCCGTGACGATATCTGCAATGAGGCGGTGGCGCACCACGTCGCCGGCATCCAGCCGGCACAGGGCGATGTCGTCGATACCCGCCAACACGTCGATCACCATGCGAAGCCCGGAGACCGAGTTACCGGGCAGATCCACCTGAGTGACATCGCCGGTGATGACCATCTTGGAGCCGAAGCCCAAACGAGTGAGGAACATTTTCATTTGTTCGCTGGTGGTGTTCTGCGCTTCGTCGAGAATCACGAAGGCATCGTTCAAGGTGCGCCCGCGCATGTACGCCAAGGGAGCGACCTCGATGGTGCCTGCCTCCAGCAACCGTGGAATGGTCTCCGGGTCGATCATGTCGTGCAGCGCATCATAGAGCGGACGCAGATAGGGATCGATTTTCTCCGTGAGGCTTCCGGGCAAAAAGCCCAGTTTCTCCCCGGCTTCTACGGCGGGACGAGTCAAGATGATGCGGCTGACTTCTTTCGCCTGCAAGGCTGCCACGGCCATAGCCATGGCCAGGAAAGTTTTGCCGGTACCGGCAGGACCCACGCCGAAGGTCACCGTGTTGTCTTCGATGGCGTCGACATAGCTTTTCTGATTCAGCGTTTTCGGCCGGATCGCGCGTCCCCGTCCGGAGAGAATCTTCAGCCCGAGGACGTCGGTGGGCGCATCGGCACCACCGGCGGAGAGCATCTTGATGATCTGCTCAATGGTGTCTGCGCTCATCCGGGAGCCGCGGCTGGCAAGTGCACGGGCCTCTTCGGTCACACGCTGAGCCTTGCGCACCTGCACGGGCTCGCCAACCAGGGTCAAGGAAGCGCCATTGGGGCGAAACTGCACCAGCGGGTAGGCGCCGGTCAGAATGCGCAACAATTCATCGCTTGGACCCAGCGTGGCAACCATGAGTTCGGGAGTGTCGAAGGTGATCGTCAATGACGCGGGGCCGGATTCGACCGGCATCTTGTTCTGTTCAACCTGCATGCAGTGCTTAGTGCCCCTTTGCTGAGCTTGGCAATGATTATTGTTCTTGTCCCCTACAGTCTATCTAGTTCAGCACGCTTAGGGGATAATTTCGCAGGTAGCTAGAGCACAAAAATCTGAAGTGATTCTAAAGCATCTGTGGTGGTAAAGGTATAGATTTGGTTACGAATCCTTCGTTAGACTCCTTTTTGGCGATCCCGGGCGCCATCATGTGCCAAACTATTTGAGCGCCAGAGCTGGTTTACAGCAAGGTGTCAAGTGAATAATCAACGGATTGGTAAGTAGTGCAAGGAAGAATTACGAGGTTGATCTCCAAGCGGGTAACCGTCACCGGAGTCTGTTTAACTCTCGTCGTAGCAGCTGGCTGCGGTCTTGCCTCGCGCGAAGAATCCCACGAAATGCCGATCAGTACTGCCGCGGGTACCGTGGGACTGCCTCCTGCCAACGATTCGGTGGAGCACCATTCCCCGATCGACAGGCTCCCGATCTACTGGCTTGAAAATATGGACCTCGGGGTTTTCCTCTACCGCGAGTACGCCACAAAAAACGCCACTGGCGAGCCGATCGGCGATTCAATCTCCTACCTGCTCAACGAAAAGCCGGCCAATGCCGAGTGGTACACGCATCTGAAGCCTTCGGGTGAAGTTGGCGTGTCCATGAACCAGGACAATGTGATCACCCTGGACCTACCGGAGAAGGTCTTCGGTGCAAAGCTTGATCGTGGCCTTTCCGAACGCACAATTCAGCAGCTGGTGTTCACCGCCACCGCCGCCGCGTCCAACGCAGGCCTCCTCGTTGGCTCGCTGCCACCGAAAGTGAGAATTCTGGTTGACGGCCGGGCCAACGCCACGGTCTTCGGCGACTTGCGACTGGCGGACTCCTACGACCGCGATGCCTCATTCATGGCCCCGATTTGGATTATCGACCCGCAATACGGGTCGACCCGCAAGGCCGGTCAGATCCAGTTCAATGCTCGCGCCTCGAAGTTCAGCGACGGCATCTATTACAGCTTGGAGAGCAAGGACAAGTCGGGAAAGCTCACCGTGCTCACCGCCGAGAAGCCAATCCCGGAAGATAAGGTCAATCCCGATGGCTCCTTTGATTTCACCAAGCAGCTGAGCGTAGGCGCCTACAAACTCACCTTCTGGGGCAGGGAATCCGGATCCGAAGAAAAGATCGCCTCGGTATCCAGCGAGTTCACCATTAAATAGGCTGCGAATATTCGCTACCAATTAAAAAGTTCCGCAGGCCGTCGGCCTGCGGAACTTCTTAATTGCTGAACCTTTCGGCGGCTACAGTTCTCCGAGCAGATGCCGAACCAGAACGAGGGCTGCCGGCCCGGCCGTCGAAGCGCGTAGCACGTGCTCGCCTAAGAGCGCGGCCTTGGCTCCGGCGCCGACAAACTGATCGAGCTCCGCGTCGCTGATCCCGCCTTCGGGGCCCACTACCAACGTCACCCCCGCATGCGCCGGGGCCGAATCGAGCCACGACCGGGTTTCCTCGGCCACCGAGCATTTAGCTGATTCATGCAGGATCAGAACCAGCTCGCCCTGGGCAGCAAGCTGCGCGATCTGTCCGGCCAGAGCCTTGGACCCGAGCGGGTCCAAGACCTTTGGTTCGAAGGCGCGGCGTGACTGCTTCTGTGCCGAACGCACCTGCGAACGCCATTTAGCTAAGGCCTTTTCGGCCTTCGGCCCATTCCAACGCACAATCGATCGATCGGCCTGCCAGGGGCGGACCGTGAAAATTCCCAGTTCCACCGCCGATTCCACGGCCTGTAGATCCCGGTCGCCCTTGGCCAGCGCCTGCACCAGGCCGACCGGGTGGACCGGCGGCGCTTCTTCGATGCGTTCCACCACGGTCACGCTGAGCAGGTCCTTGGCCGCGGCACTGACCTTGACTCGCAACCGGAGCCCGGTGCCGTCGAGCAAGTCCAGCTCCTCGCCGGGCGCCACACGCTTGACCGCAACCGCATGGTGGGCCTCGGGCCCGGTGAGCTCCAAGCTGTCCCCCACCATGGCCTCAGCTGCTTGCTGAGCGTCGATCACGAAGCTGTGATTGCTCATGCTCAGCGTTGGTTCAACTTGTCACGCAGTCGCGAGAACATTCCACCGGACTGTTCGACGCGGCCGGCGGTCATCTCTTCGCCACGCAATGCCGCCAGCTGCTCGAGCAGCTCACGCTGTGCGGCGTCCAGCTTCGTCGGAGTCTCCACCTGCAGGTGCACCACGATGTCGCCACGCTTGCCACCGCGCAGGCGCGGCACACCCAGCCCTGGCAGAGTGATGGTGTCCCCGTCCTGGGCGCCCGATTCCACGGTGATCTGCTGTTCACCATCGAAGGTTTCCAGCTTCAGCTCGCAACCGAGGGCGGCGCCGGTCATTGGGATGGCCATCTTCGCGTGCAAGTCGGTCTGCGCGCGTTCGAAGACCTTGTGGCGGCGTACGTCGATTTCGACGAAGAGGTTTCCGTTCGGGCCACCGCCGGGACCGGCTTCGCCCTGTCCGCGCAGCTGGATACGAGTGCCGGCATCGACACCGGCCGGAATGTTCAGCGACTTCGAGACGTGCTCGCGCACGCGTCCCTCGCCATTGCATTCATTGCATGGATCCGGAATGGTCGTGCCAAAGCCACGGCAGGCCGGGCAAGTTTCCACGGTCATCATCTGGCCGAGGAAGGAACGCACCGGACGCTGGATCTGGCCCGCACCGCGGCAGGTTTCGCAGGTAACCGGGCTGGTGCCGGGCCGGCAGCAAGAGCCTTCACAGACCTTGCAGGTGACGGCCGTTTCCATCTCGAGCGGGTATACGGTGCCCTTGACAGCGTCGACCAAATCGATGGTGATGGTGATCAGCGCGTCGCGGCCGGCCTGCGTGCGCGAGGCCGGCCCTTGGGCTTGCCCGCCGCCGAAGAACTGTTCGAAGATGTCGCCGAAGCCACCGAAGTTCTGGCCTCCGCCGCCGAATCCCTGCTGGCCGTTGCCGTTCAGGTCGCCGGTGGCGTCGAAGTTGGCGCGCTTCTTTTCGTCGGAAAGGACTTCGTAGGCTCGTGTGACGAGCTTGAACTGCTCGGCTGCCCCCTCGCCTGGGTTGACATCGGGGTGCAGCTTGCGCGCCAGCTTGCGGTAGGCGCTCTTGATTTCCTGCGGGGTCGCGTCCTGGGCAACACCCAGCGTCTCGTAATGCGAGCTCACGATATTCGCCGTGTCCTTTCGTAAAAATATAAAACGTTGTTGCTGACGAAACTAGTTCGTCAAAATCTTTGACAGGTAACGGGCAACCGCCCGGACCGAAGACATGGAGGTTGGATAATTCATCCGCGTCGGACCGAGCACTCCAAGCTTGTTCCTGGTGTCCGAGCCATAGGTTGTCGCGATGACCGTTGCGTCGGAAAGCTGCCCGTAATGGTGCTCGGTGCCAATGGCTACCGCCACGCCCCGAGAGTCCGCTTCCAACTCGGAGAACAGCTTCAGCAGCACCACCTGCTCTTCAAGCGCTTCGAGCACCGGGGTGAGCGTCAGCGGGAAATCTCCCACCGAACGGGCAAGGTTCGCGGTCCCCGCCATCACGATGCGCTGGGTGTTAGCCGCACGTGCCATCTCCTGCAAGGAACCGAGCACCGTCATGAACAGCGTATCTTCCAGAAGCTGGAGCGGAATTGATTCGGTGGTCAGCGAACCTACGAGATCTGCCAACTGCCGACCGCCAAAGGCCTTGAGCACGCCTTGCTTCATACCCTGCAGTTCGTCGTCGCTATACGCCCTGGAAGTGCCGATCATCCGCTGGTCGACGGTGCCATTGGAGGCAATCATGACCATCAATACCTGGGATGAGCCAAGTCCGACTAGGTCCAGATTGCGCAGCGATGCGGTGTCATAGTGCGGCACCTGGATCAACGCCACCTGATTCGTCAAACGTGCCAGCAAGCGCACGGTGCTATGCAAGACTTCATCTAAATCCTGGGAATTATCCAAGATTTTGTTGATGGCCTCGCGCTCCGCCCGAGACAACGGCTTAAGCTCGCCGATCTGGTCAACGAATCGGCGATAGCCTTTTTCCGTGGGTATTCTTCCCGAGGAGGTGTGCGGGGCAGCGATGAGCCCCTCTTCTTCCAGCAAGGCCATATCATTGCGAATCGTGGCAGCAGAAACTCCCAGGTTATGCCGATCAAGCAAAGCCTTTGAACCTACCGGTTCATGCGACTGGACGTAGTCCTCCACAATGGCGCGTAAAACGTCCAGACGTCGAAACTCGCTCACGTCAACACCTCCTATGAACTCCGGCAAGGATTTGGCACTCTAACCTATCAAGTGCCAAGTCTAATACCTACATCGGTTGCTAGCATTGGATTTCGAGCGTATTCGATCACAGCGAAAGGCAGTACGTGACCAATTACTCCTGGGGAGCCCACGACCTCAGTGCACCTGCACCGAAAAAACTGCGTCAAGTTCCGATATCAATGGGCCTACTACTCGAAGACGTGGACAGCGGTTGGGTCGGCGAAGTGGTGCGTACCGAGAAGTCCGGAGGAATGCGGGTGATCGTTTTAGAAGACCGGCGGGGCAAGACCCGCTCTTTCCAAGCGGGCTTCGGCTTCCTGCTCGAAGGCGAGCCGGTGGAGATCGTTGAGCCACAAGCCAAGGCATTGGCGCCAAAGAACATGGTTTCAGCTTCCGGTTCCCGGGCGGTCACCGGTTTGAAGGCCCGCGAGGCACGCGCCAGCCGGATCTGGGTCGAAGGCAAGCACGATGCCGAACTAGTGGAGAAAGTCTGGGGCCATGACCTGCGCGTGGAAGGCATCGTCGTTGAGCCTCTGCATGGCGTCGACGATCTTGCCGGCGCCATTCGCGCTTTCAATCCCTCGCCCGAACGGCGTCTGGGGATCTTGGTTGACCACCTGATTGCGGGCACCAAGGAAGAACGTATCGTGAAGGAAGCGATGGCGGTTCCCGGTGCGGCGAATCATGTCCTGATTCTTGGTCATCCGTATGTCGACGTGTGGCAGGCGGTGAAACCGGCAGCACTTAATATTGAGAAGTGGCCGGTGATCCCCCGTGGAACGGATTGGAAAACCGGAATATTACGCGCGTTCGGCTGGCCGCATTCAACTGCCGAGGACATCGGGCTGGGTTGGCAGCGCATCCTTTCCCGAGTTGACCACTACGCACAGCTTGAACCGCAGCTGCTGGGTAAGGTCGAGGAGCTCATCGATTTTCTAACCAGCGAAGATTACGGTTTCCTAACGATTGACTAATAGTTGGATTTTTAGGGCGGGTTGTACTCTGCGTCGCTAGATCCTCGATAGAATCAGATCGACCACCCACTGCTAAACAAGGAAGCGCCACGTGACTGCACGCAAGACCGTACCGCCGGAAAATTCACGTTTCGAAGGTTCCAAGGTCTCGGCTTTGCCCTTGACTCCTTCCGAGGATCGCCAATGGGCCATGATGTCGCATTTCGGCGCGGTACTGGGATGCATTCCCGCGGCCATCATCTTCGCCGTGTACCGCGACCGTGGACCTTTTACCTCGCAGGAGTCGAAAGAAGCCTTCAACTTCACGTTTCCGCTGACCATTTTGGCCATCGTGCTGAACGTGCTCACCCTGGTTCCCGGGTTTGGCTGGGCGTTCGCGGTAGCCACCGTGGCGCTTTGGGTCTATATGACGCTGATGGGCGCCCGTGCAGCCATCCAGGCTAACAAGGGACGCCCATACCGCTACGCATTCAACCTGCGGCTAATGAAGTAACAATCCTTGCTGAAACTTTAGAAGTCCAACAGTTCCCGCACTACAAGGTCGGCCAGGAGCCGACCTCGTTGCGTTAACACGATCGTTCCGGCAAAGGCCGACTGCGGTTCGATCAGCTCGTCGGCAATGAGTCCGGCAACTGCCCGACGGCCATGCTCATCCAATTCGGCGATCGGCATGCCGCTGCCCAACCGGGTCAGCAGCATCGTGCGCTCCAGTTTGACTGCCTCGGCATCGGGGAACTCGCGGCCGTGGCCCGGGGAAATCCCGCCGTCGATCCGCTGCTGGTAGGCCGAAGGATGCTTCACATTCCACCAGCGCAGGCCACCAACATGCGAATGGGCACCCGGTCCGGCGCCCCACC
This sequence comes from Glutamicibacter sp. BW80, assembly GCF_002332385.1. Lineage (NCBI taxonomy): Bacteria > Bacillati > Actinomycetota > Actinomycetes > Micrococcales > Micrococcaceae > Glutamicibacter > Glutamicibacter sp. BW80. The sequence continues at coordinate 27,338 of NZ_NRGV01000030.1, forward strand.
AGTCTCCGCCTTGCCAGTAGGCAACGTTATGCCGGCAAGCATGCCCTTCGCCCTTGGCCCAGTTGCTAACTTCATACCAGCGGAAGCCCGCGGCCGCGAACATTTCATCGGCCAGCTGATACTTTTCGGCATGATCGTCATCGTCGATGTTCGGTACCTGTCCGCGGCGAATCTGCGCCGCAAGCTTGGTGCCCTCTTCAATAATCAGCGCGTAGGCCGAAATGTGATCCGGTTCATAGCTCAAAGCCGCTTCCACGCTGGTGCGCCAATCCTCCAAGGACTCCCCCGGAGTCCCATAGATCAGATCGACGCTCACCTGGAGACCCACTTCGCGAGCCCAGCGGACCACCTGCGGCACGCCCTTGGGATCGTGGGTTCGCTCCAGCACCGCCAGCACATGTGGCACCGCCGACTGCATGCCAAAGGACACGCGGGTGAACCCGCCGTCCTTGAGCTCTTGCAGGCTTTCACGGGTCACCGAATCCGGGTTCGCCTCGGTAGTGACCTCGGCGCCGGGCTTCAGCCCGAATTCGCTGTTGATGCGTGCCAAAACCGACACCAGGTCGCTGGCTGGCAGTAGGGTCGGGGTGCCGCCACCGAAGAACACGGTCTCGATTTCACGATGCGGCAAGCCAGATTTGTCCATCACTTGCCGAGCGAAGCTGATTTCCTGGCTGACGGTGGCCGCATAGCTGGCTTGGCTCGCCCCGGAACCAAGTTCCTTTGCGGTGTAGGTGTTGAAGTCGCAGTATCCGCAGCGCACCGTGCAGAACGGAATATGTACATAAAAGGACATGGTCCGCTCCTGCGCATTGTGTGAACACAATGCGGGGAGCAGACCATCGGCCGGAGCCGGATCGCCATCAGGCAAAACTGAGGGCATTTACTTCTTTTTCTCTTCGCCGGTGGACAACGCGGCGATGAAGGCTTCCTGGGGAACCTCCACGCGGCCGACCATCTTCATTCGCTTCTTACCGGCCTTCTGCTTTTCCAGCAGCTTGCGCTTGCGGCTGATATCGCCGCCATAGCACTTGGCCAGCACATCCTTGCGGATGGCGCGAATGGACTCGCGGGCGATGATGCGCGAACCGATGGCAGCCTGAATCGGCACCTCGAACTGCTGGCGTGGAATCAGTTCACGCAGCTTGCCGGTCATCATCACGCCGTATGAGTACGCCTTGTCGCGGTGGGTGATCGCGCTAAACGCGTCCACCTGCTCACCCTGCAGTAGAATATCGACCTTGACCAGGTCTGCAACCTGACTTCCGTCGGCCTTCCAGTCCAAGGATGCGTAACCACGCGTACGTGACTTCAGATGGTCGAAGAAATCGAAAACGATCTCGGCCAGCGGCAGCGTGTAGCGCATTTCTACGCGTTCTTCGCTGAGGTAATCCATACCGCGCAAGGTGCCGCGACGTCCCTGGCACAATTCCATGACCGAGCCGATGAATTCGGATGGAGCGAGAATAGTTGCCGAGACCAGTGGTTCGTGAACCTCGAGGATCTTGCCTTCGGGGAACTCCGAGGGGTTGGTCACGGTGGTCAACTGCTTGTCTTCGCCCATGACCTCATAGACCACGTTCGGAGCGGTAGAAATCAGGTCGAGGTTGAACTCGGCCTCCAAACGCTCACGGGTGATTTCCAGGTGCAAGAGCCCCAAGAAGCCAACGCGGAACCCGAAGCCCAAAGCGACGGAAGTCTCTGGCTCGTACACCAGGGCGGCGTCGTTGAGCTGAAGCTTATCCAAAGCATCGCGCAGCGCCGGGTAATCAGTACCGTCCATCGGGTAAAGTCCCGAGAACACCATCGGCTTCGGATCTTCGTATCCGCCGAGGGACTCAGCGGCAGGCTTCAGGCTATTGGTGACAGTGTCTCCGACCTTGGACTGGCGTACATCCTTCACACCGGTGATCAGGTAGCCGACCTCACCCACGCCCAGTCCCTTACTTGGAACCGGGTTGGGGGCGGAGACGCCAATTTCGAGCAGTTCGTGCGTGCTGCCGGTGGACATCATCTGGACGCGTTCGCGCGGACGCAACATGCCGTCGACGACACGAACGTAGGTGACCACACCGCGGTAGGTGTCATAGACGGAGTCGAAGATCATGGCCCGTGCAGGAGCATCGGCCACGCCAACGGGCGGCGGAAGCTGCTTGATGACCTCATCCAGGAGAGCCTCAACGCCTTGGCCGGTCTTACCTGAAACCTTCAAGACGTCATCGGGATCGCAACCGATGAGGTTTGCCAGCTCTTCGGCATACTTCTCCGGCTGCGCGTTTGGCAGATCGATCTTGTTGAGCACCGGAATGATGTTCAGATCGCTCTCGATGGCCAGGTAGAGGTTCGCCAGGGTCTGTGCTTCGATGCCCTGTGCTGCGTCAACGAGCAGGACCGCGCCTTCACAGGCCGCCAGGGAACGGGAAACCTCATAGGTGAAGTCGACGTGGCCAGGCGTGTCGATCATGTTCAGCGCGTAGGTCACGCCATCGACTTCCCAAGGCATACGGACAGCCTGGGACTTGATGGTGATACCGCGTTCACGTTCGATATCCATGCGGTCCAGGTACTGGGCCTTCATGTCGCGTGCGGAGACCACGCCGGTGGATTGCAGCATGCGGTCGGCCAAGGTGGATTTACCGTGGTCGATATGGGCAATGATGCAGAAGTTACGGATGAGCGACGGATCGGTCGCGGCTGGCACCTGGGCGGTGCGGGCCAATGGAGACACCTAAACAGACCTCATTTGCAAACTAAGAATAGACGCGGAATTAGGCTCCATTCTGTCATGATTTACGCGTCACTACCTATTTGGTACCGCGCGCCCTGATAGTTTGTCGATCATGGCTTTGAATGTGCAGAAGATTCTTTCCCTCGTTGTGCGTGCAGTTAAGGTTTTCAACTCCACTCGCGCCAATGGGTCAAACACCTCCCCCACTACCCGCCGGCCGAGCAATGCTCCGAGCCGGGCTCAGCAGCGGCATGGCAGCAGCAATGGCGGGAATAACCTCCGCGAATCGGCCTACCCGGGCGATTTCCGCGGCACCGTCCACTATGAATACAACCCGAGCCTCGACGGCGAGGCCGATCCCGGCGAAGTGGTTTGGGGCTGGGTTCCCTACGAGGAAGACCACAGCCAGGGAAAGGACCGCCCGGTGCTGATTATCGGCCGCGATGACAGCTGGTTGCTTGGCCTGATGCTGACGAGCAAAGACAAGAACAATGGCGGTCACAGCAATCCGGACTACATGGACATCGGAACCGGCGCCTGGGACCGCGAGCGCCGTCCCAGCGAGGTCAAGCTCGACCGAATCATCCGCCTGTCGCAAAGTGCAGTACGTCGCGAAGGGGCCATTCTCGACGAGCAGCGTTTCGGCAATGTGGTGAACGCCCTAAATAACGGCCGCTAGGCGTTGGTCGTTGCCGCGGCGTTCTGCTAGAGTTAATTCTTGTGTGTCACGCAGGTTGGGTGACACGCCCCCTTTGGGTCGCCATAGGTGCCCCACACCGCTCAGTCGATGGCCCGAAGGATGAACCCTCTACCGACCGTATTTCGCAATAAACGAGAGAGTTTATTAAAGTGGCAAACATCAAGTCCCAGAAGAAGCGTAACCTTACCAACGAAAAGGCTCGTCTGCGTAACGTAGCAGTCCGCTCGGAAGTTAAGACCGTGGTCCGTAACGTCAACGACGCAATTGCCGCCGGTGACAAGGATAAGGCAACTGACGCATTGCGTCTGGCTGGCAAGAAGCTCGACAAGGCTGTTAGCAAGGGTGTTCTTCACAAGAAGAATGCTGCTAACCGTAAGTCGGCCATTGCCAAGAAGGTTAACGCCCTCTAAGCAACGCTAAACTTCAGCAAGATCCTCGAAGCCCTTGGGTTTCGGGGATCTTGTGCTTTAAGCACCGCTTCTCTGCCCTGCGGCACTGCGCTAGTGTTCAGCTATGCCATTAGTCGGTAGATCAGTAAATATTTTCGCAGGACGTGTCCTGCACCATTGGGAAATGCCAGCCACGGCAGACCAGGTGTGGCACGCGCTGACCGAGTCCGCGCCGTTATCGGGGTGGCTCGGGACGCTGGTCTCTGGGACCTTTCGCTCCGGTGAAGTAGTCACGGTCGAACACGCACCGAATTACCCCTGCACCTCACAGGTGCGAGGAATTGATCCGCTCAAGCTCTTGGCCATGTCCTGGAAGTTCCCCGACGAAGAGCCCTCGGAGTTGCGGATCGAACTTACCGGGCGAGAATCCAGCACCGGGTTGCACCTCGAACACCGGGGGTTAGCGGATAAGGCCGCCGACTACCTGATCGGTTGGCATACTCATCTGCGGTATCTGGAAGATCTGCTCGCCGGCAAGCCGCGCGACATGGTGGATTTTTGGACGCTCTACGAAGAACTGGCCCGTTCCACCGATCCCAAGCGGAACGAAAGCTAAGTGCCAGGCAAGCCGAGCTATCGCTGCGGTGCTTTGGAAGCAATAAATAAGATCGCACGTTCCAAGGCATAGCCTGGTGACCGCCCGCCGCCTTTGACCATGCGATCTGTTTGGGCGATGTTCTCAATGCATTGCGCGACATCAGCGCGTTTCCAACCGCGTGCTTGCTGCTGCGCTGACTGAACCTGCCACGGCGCCATGCCCAGCTCGGAGGCCAAGGACGCCGCCGGCTCGTTGACTCCGAGCACCTTCGCCAGCTGACGGATCTTCATCGCCAAGGTCGCGACGATGGGAATTGGATCTGTTCCGGTATCCAGGGAGTGGCGCAACGTGGTCAAGGCCAATTGCGCATTTCCGGCCAAGGCGGCGTCCGCCACTTTGAAGGCCGTCGCTTCGATACGGCCACCATAGTACCGATCGACCACCTCTTGATCGATGGTTCCGGTGGTGTCCTGAATCAGCTGGTGACAGCTGGATCCAAGCTCTGCCAAGGAATTGCCAACCGCGGCGACTAGTGACTTCACCGCGTCATTGGTGATCCGGCGCTTTGCCGACTTGAATTCGGCTTGCACAAAGTCGATTTTCTCGGCGTCGCGTTTAATCGGCTGGCAATTGACGAGCAACGCGCCGGCGGCCTTTATGGCATCCAGTAATTTCTTGCCGCGGGTACCCCCGGAGTGGTGCATGATCAGCACATTCTCCGGTGCCTGATCCTTCAGATAATTCAAGGCATCTTTGAGGAAGTACTCGTTCATTGATGCCAGGTCGTGTACCTCGACGAGGTTCGCGCTGGAAAACAACGAGGAGCTCGTGGCCAGCAACAGTTCGCCTGGCTCGTAGCTGGCCGCGTTGAGCCGAGTATGCTGGATGTCCTCGCGCGTAGCAGCTTGGCTGCGCAACAGCTCGAAGGCGCGCGAAGCCAGATATTGTTCGGATCCGGTCAGCAGAATCAAGGGTTGGGGTGTTAAATCCCGCCAAGAAATTCCCGGAGATGCTTGCGCGCGTGCCATCGAGCTCCTTCATGCGTCGTGCGTTACCTCGATCCTACCGAACTGCAGGCCCGATCGCTGTGGCGAGCACCTTGTCCGGTTCGAATGTGAGCAGAACCGTACCCTCGAGGTCGGATCTGATCACGCGCGCGCCGGTGGCTCGCGCGGCATCGAGTATTTCTTGATGCGGATGACCATAGGAATTGTCTTTTCCGGCAGATATCAAAAGGACCTGCGGCCGCAGTGTTTCAATGACTTCCGTGCCGCCATTGCGCGCGCCGTGATGCGAAGCCTTGAGCACCTGGACCGGAGGTTGCGGCAGCTCGGCCAGCAGCTGATGCATCGCTGCTTCCTCCAGGTCGCCGGCGGTAAAGAAGCTCAGCACCTGCCCTTGGACAAGAAAGTCGAAAACGATCACCAAGGAGGTGTCATTGGGTTCGGCATAACGCGCACGGATGTCATTTGGCCCGATCACCCGGTAGTGCACCGCGTCCGTGCCACCGCTATCCCCCGGTTTGAGCACTGTGGTCTCGGCCCAGCGGCTAGGGTCGAAGCCGGTCGAAACCAGACGCTGATCGATTTGCAATCCCGTCCCTTCCACCGCGGCGATCCCGCCAAGATGATCGGCGTGTTCATGCGTGATGAAAATCTTGGATAACTTTTTGATTCCCAGCTGATTCACGCAGTCAGCCACGCCCCCATCGGTGGGTCCGGCGTCCAAGAGCCACCCCTCAGCGGGACCAGTACGAATCACGAACGCGTCACCCTGGCCGACATCGCACATCGCGATATTCCAGGTCACCGGGATGGCCGGACGGTAGAACAGGGTCGCCGGGAGCACCAGCGACACGAGGAGCACCACGAGCACCGCCAATCCGGCGCCGGCCAGCCGATGAATACTCGCGTGCTCGCTTTCATAGGTGCTCAGCAGCAGGACGGCGAACACCACCGAGAATCCCACTGCCAGAGAGATGCCGGCAATCCCAGGAGGCCATGGACGTGCGGCACCGGGCAGCTCGACTACCCAGAGCGCGAGCTTTCCAATCCATCCCGCCGGAAGGCCAGGCACCCATAACAAGATGCCGGTGACCGCCGGCAATGGAGTGCAGCACAGCAGGCAGATCACCCCCACGCTGGTGATCAGGGGCAGCAATGGTGCGACCAAGAGGTTGGCCGGCAGCGAGTACAGGCTGAAATTTGAGTTCAAGGCGATGATCACCGGCAGACAGGTGAATTGCGCGGCGCAGCAAATTGCCGTCAATTGCGCAAACCACGACGGGAAGAGGCGTGAAAGGATGTCGGTGAGGGCCGGTGTCAGTACGATGATGCCCAAGGTGGCCAGTACGGATAAGGCGAAGGCCGGTTCCACTGCTAGCGACGGATCGATCAGCAGCAAAATGGTCCCCGACAGGCTCAAGATGCCCAAGGACCCGCGCCCGCGGCCCAGCATGAGCGAGATTGTTGCGATGATTCCCATTAATCCGGCGCGGAGCACACTCGGGTCAGGGCCCACGAACCAGATGAATAAGGCCAGGAAGCCGATGCCCAGCAGCGCGGCCAGCACCCTGGGCACGGCGCAAAGCCTGAGGATCACCAGCACCATGGCACCGAGCAACGCCACGTTTGACCCGCTGACGGCGGTGAGGTGGCTCAGCCCGCTGTCTTTCATTGCGGCGGAGAGTTCTTCGCCCTGCCCCGAGCGGTCCCCGTAGAGCATGCCCGGAAGGAGCCCGCGGGCCTCGTCGGGTAGTTCTTTCAGGCTCGACGCGAATCTGGTTTTCAAGTGATCTGCCGGTGTCGGTTCCTGCCAGGTCTTCACCACCGGTTCGCTCTGTGCCCGAGCCCACCAGTGGAATGCACCTTTTGCCCCGGTAGATTGCAGGTCCAGAATTGTTTCGAAACTATCCGCGCCGGTTTCCAGCGGGTAGGGCAGGCTCAGATATATCGGAATGGGGCAAGCAACCCACTGCTCCTGGTGCCAATATTCTCCGATCTGCGCAATGCCCTTGTTCGTTCCGTCTTCGCCGAGGCGCGGCGGATCGTTAAAGGCCACGATGACCCGCCGCTGCTGTTCTGCTCCCTCGGGCAGCCGGCAGTCGTTCTGCCCCTGGGCGGCGAAGCTGATGCTGATCGAGGCCAGGAGCAGCAGCAGCGGTCCGGTGAACCAGGGAGCCGAGGAGGGAGCATCGTGACGCCGGCGCAGCAGCAGCGCGAAGCCCACGAGGAAGAGCAGCAGCACGATGATGGTGACCAGCAGCGGCGGTTGCAGGTATGCGGTCACCCAGGCCCCGGCCAAGATCCAAAGCCCGCGGAAGTCCGTCTTCATGGGATCACCAATTCCGAGAGCTCCCCCAAGAGCACCGGGCCTATTCCAGAGACAGCGTCGAGTTCCGCGACGCTGGTGAACGGGCCATTTTTGTCCCGGAAGTCGATAATGCGTTTGGCTAGTGCTGGGCCGATGCCCGGCAGGGTCTGCAGGGTCTGCGCATCGGCCTGGTTCAGCGAGATCTTCGCGTTTGGTCCTTGGGCTTGCGGTGCGCCCGGAGTTGCCGAGGCATCACTAGTTCCGGGCAGGATGATCTGCTGCCCGTCGGCGAGTTTGGCCGCCAAATTCAATAGCTCCGGGCGGGCTTTTTCGCTCATCCCGCCGGCTGCTTCGATCGCATCGGTGATCCGCGAACCATCGGGAAGCTCGTAGATGCCGGGCTTTTTCACGGCCCCGACCACATGCACGGTGAGCGTAGCCAGCGGTTCGGTGGCGGCCGGGTGTTCGGGGTCGGCCACCAGCGGAATGGAATCCAGCTCTTCGGCCGCCGGCGGAGGCGAGAAGATGATCGAGAAGGCCACCCAGGCCAGGACCACGAGGACCAGCACGAGGGCAGCGACCCGCGACACGGCGAAGCGCAACCTGGTCGGCCGTGGCGCAAATTTACTGAAGAAGTCGTGGCGCCCCATGGCCGATAGTTTGCGCCACTACTACGAAGGGAGGGTGTCCTCCGGCTCGGATTGTGGATTCAGCGGTCCCACGGCCACGGCGAGCACCCCGATGCCGGTATGCGCCGCGAGCACCGCCGGCAGGGATTCGATCAGCACCTGCTGCGCGCTGAGCGGCGCGAGCTCGTTGGCGATCTCGGTGGCAAGTTCGGCCGCGCCGAAGTGCATGACGCCGATGCGTACCGGCCCTTGGGCCGCGGTAGCAGCCTGGGCGCCAAGCGCCACCAGCCGCGCCTGGGCCCGGGCGAAGGAGCGCGGCTTTTCGATGGGCTGGATCACACCCGCGTCGATGCTCAGGATCGGTTTGACGTTCAGCAGGTTGCCCAGCACCGAAGAGATGGTGCTGATCCGTCCCCCGCGGCGCAGCTGCTCCAGGCTCGGCACGGCGAAGTAGACGGAATTCCGCGCCGCGCCGCGGGCGATCTGCTCGAGCATTTCCAGCGGGGCTCCGGCATCGCGCGCGGCCAGCACGTCGGTGACCGCAAAGCCCTGGGGCATCGCGACGGTGCGCGAATCGATGACCTGCACCGGGATTTTGATGTCGGCGGCGGCCAGGCGCGCGGCCTCCACCGTCCCGGAAAGCTGCCCGGAGAGGTGAATGGAGATGATCGACTCGCAACCGGCGGCGGCCAGCTCCCGGTAGGCCCGGGCGAATTCTCCGGGCGCCGGACGCGAGGTCTTGACTGATTTTCCCATGGCCAGGCCCATCATCAGGGCGTTCAGATCTTCGCCGTGCACGTGGTTGTCCACGATGATCGGGATTCCCAGGCAGGCGAAGTCTTCGCTGTCCAGCAATTGTGCTGGCAGGCAGGCGGCGGAGTCGGTGACCACGCCGATTCGGGTACGCGCAAGCCCACGCGGGGCCAGCCATTTAGGCAGCCAGCCCGCGCGTGGGCCCTTGGTGCGTTCGTTCATGCCTTGAGCTTACGGTGCCGGAACCACATTCACGAGCTTCGGCGCACGGACGATGACCTTCAACGGCTCCTTGCCGTCGAGCATGCGAATCACCGTCTCATGGGCCAAGGCCTGCTCGCGCAGGTCATCCTCGGAAATGTCGATCGGAACTTCCAGGCGTGCGCGGACCTTGCCCTTGATCTGGACCACGGCGGTGACGGTATCGTCAACCAGCAGCGACTCATCGACCTCCGGCCAGGCGCTGTTCACGACGCTCGGTGCGTAGCCGAGCTCGGCCCACATGTCCTCGGCGGTGTAGGGGGCGAACATGCTCAGCAGCTGGGCGGTGACGGTGGCCGCCTCGCGGACGGCCGGGTCGGCGGCGCCGGCTCCCGAATCGATGGTCTTGCGCGCCGCGTTGACCAATTCCATGGTCTTGGCGATCACCACGTTGAACTTGCCCGAATCCAGCAGCGCGGCTGCCTCGTGCACGGTGCGGTGGGTGACCTGGCGCAGCGCCTTCTCACCGGTGGTGTAGTCCACGTCCTGTGCGCTGGTGACGTCCTGGGCGATGCGCCAGGCGCGGGCCAGGAACTTCTGCGAACCGCTTGGGGACACATCGGCCCAGTCCACGTCGTCCTCCGGCGGGGAGGCGAAGATCATGGTCAGCCGCACCGCGTCGACGCCGAACTTGTCCAGCTGCTCGCCGAGGTCCACGCCGTTGCCCAGGGACTTGCTCATGGCCTTGCCGCCGTTGAGCACCTGGCCCTGGTTCAGCAGCGCGCTGAACGGCTCGGTCGCGTCGATCAGGCCCAGGTCGTGGATGACCTTGGTGAAGAAGCGCGAGTAGAGCAGGTGCAGGATCGCGTGCTCGACGCCGCCGACATACTGGCCTACCGGCATCCAGTCGCGGACCGCCTGCGGGTCGAAGGGGCCCTCGGTGTAGTTCGGGGAGACGAAGCGCAGGAAGTACCAGGAGGAGTCCACGAAGGTGTCCATGGTGTCGGTGTCGCGCTTGGCGTCCGCCCCGCACTTCGGGCAGGGCACGTTGACCCACTCCGCCACGGCGGCCAGCGGGCTGGTGCCCTTCGGCGCCAGCTGCTCACCGCGCAGGTTATCGGGCAGGCGCACCGGCAGCTGGTCATCGGGTACCGGGACCTCGCCGCATTCGGCACAGTGGATGATCGGGATCGGGGTGCCCCAGAAGCGCTGGCGGCTCAGCAGCCAGTCGCGCAGCCGGTAGTTGACCGTGTGTTCGCCGGTGCCGGCGGCTTCCACGATTTCGATCGCCTTGGCGACCGCTTCGGTCTTGTCCAGCCCGGTCAGCTCACCGGAGTTGACCAGCTTGCCCTCGCCGGCGGTGGCGGTTCCCGACACGGCCGGGTCCTCTTCGCCGGTCTCCACGACCACGCGCACCGGCAGGTCGAAGGTGCGGGCGAAGTCCAGGTCGCGCTGGTCGTGCGCGGGCACGGCCATGATCGCGCCGGTGCCGTAGTCGGCCAGCACGTAGTCCGCCGCCCAGACCGGCAGCTTCCCACCCGAGAGCGGGTTGATCGCGTAGCGGCCGGTGAACACGCCGGTCTTCTCGCGCTCGCTGGACTGGCGTTCGATTTCCGAGAGCGTCTTGACCTGCTCCTGGTAGGCTTCCAGCGCTTCGCGGTGCTGCTCGGTGACCAGCTCGTTGGCCAGCGCGGCATCCGCGGCGACCACCATGAAGGTCGCCCCGTAGAGGGTGTCCGGGCGGGTGGTGAAGACCGGGATCTGCACCTCGGCCAGTTGCTCGTGGGCTTCGATCTGGAAGGTGACCTGGGCGCCTTCGGAACGGCCGATCCAGTTCTTCTGCATCAGCAGCACGCGCTCGGGCCAGTGGCCCTTGAGCGCATCCATGTCCTCGAGCAGGCGGTCGGCGTACTCGGTGATCTTGAAGTACCACTGGTTCAGCGACTTCTTGGTCACGGCGGTGCCGCAGCGTTCGCAGGCGCCGTTGACTACCTGCTCGTTGGCCAGCACGGTCTGGTCCTTCGGGCACCAGTTGACCGGGTGGTCCTTGCGGTAGGCCAGGCCCTTTTCGTAGAACTTGTTGAACAGCCACTGCGTCCAGCGGTAGTACTCCGGATCCGAGGTGTGCAGCCGGCGATCCCAATCCGCGGAGATGGCGTAGCGCTTGAAGCTCTCGGCCTGGGTGTCGATGTTCTTATAGGTCCACTCGGCCGGGTGCGCATTGCGCTTGATCGCGGCGTTCTCCGCCGGCAGGCCGAAGGAATCCCAGCCGATGGGGTGCATGACGTCAAAGCCACGCAGGCGCCAGTAGCGTGCGACGACATCGCCCATGGCAAAGGCCTCCGCGTGGCCCATGTGCAGGTCACCGGAGGGGTAGGGGAACATATCCAGCACGTAGCGACGTTCACGGGTGCCATCGTCGGCCGGCTTGAACACTTCTAGTTCATCCCAAACCGGTAGCCACTTGGACTCGAGGTCCTTGAAGTCGTAGGTTCTGGTCTCGTTCGTCGATGATGTCACTGAGCTCGTCTCACAAACTTGCGGAAAAATTTCCTGACGGAAAAACTTGGTATTGTCTCCAGACACAACAAAAGCCCCCAAATATCCACTCGGGGGTACGGCCGCAGGCCGCTCTTAGACTAGGTCGCGCTGAAAATGCATACAGCGATTCTATCGCAGTTCCAGCCGCAGAGGTGCATCGATGAAGTGCGCGCTGCGCCACGGCAAAAACGGCATGCCCACGATCGCTTCCCCGGCCGCCGGCTGGCACCGCAGCCCAATGAACCCCCTACCCGTCGGCAAACATGGATCCCTACGCTTCGACGCCGCGGATACTCGGCGAATCCAGCAGCCCGTGCATGGGGCCGATCCGTTCGATCATGGCGGGCAGCGGCCTGGTAGCCGTCGAGGAACGCGCTGAGATCCGCCGGGTCATTGCCCGAAAAGCCTGCGCGGCATAGGCCAAGTCCCCCAATCTGGTACTCGGCTCGCTAGCATCCCAGTCGATGAACACCCAGCGCTCCCCTGGCCAGATTCCACGGGGCCAGATCGGGCTGTCGAAGTCCTCGCCCAACGCGGACCATTCTGCCGCATGCATCCAGCCCAGGGGCTCCCCGCTGGATACGAAATGCCGGGGGTTTCCATCGCGCCCAAGGCCGGCGCAAGAAATATTCCGCCACGCTATCCACAACCCGCGGACGAAGCCGCGGCGCAGGGCCGCCCCGGCGTAATCATGGAGGCATGAACACGCCAGCACTCATCTCAGCGCTGCACACCCTGTGCAGGGCCCCGCTTCAGCTCGGGGCGCACCTCACCGGTGCCATGCTCGTGCGCCTGGGGATCCTCTGTCTGGCCTTGTTCACCGCCATCGGCCAGCTGGTCCACCAGACCCGCGACCCGCGCCTGGTCCTGGCCCATGCGGATCTGGTCGAGAAGTTCTCCCAACAGGTCCACCTCGCCCAGCTCACCACCGCACTGGATGCAGAGGCCAGCGGCGCGCACGCGCTCAGTCTGGAAACCTACGACGGGCTGCGCGACGGCACCTGCAGCTTCGAGGCGCAGCCCGAACTAGCCGCCGGCCGCACCTGCTATCAGAGCACCGGCGATCTGCTCGCCGCCTGGCTTGGACTGAATTACTTCGAGGCCCAACGCCGTATCGACGATGCCCACCTGCTCATCGGCCGCCGTACGCCGCAAGGCACGATCTGCGAGCCGCGCTTCGCCCAGCTGGCCGAGGTCTATGCCAAGGGCGGCGCCGACCGCCGCAGCATCGCAGCCACCGCACGTCGCCTGGAGAAGCTCGAAGCCACCGACACCACCTTCGACGGCGTGCCCACCGAGCTGAAGGCGCGCGGCACCGACGGCCGCTTCCTGGAGGAGCATGCCGCCGAGTCACTGCGGAGCCTGGGGCCAGATGAAGCACGCAAAGACATCAGCTCCCGGATCAGTCTCTACAAGCAGCTCAAAGGCGACAAGCTCCCACCGAAGCTCGGGCTGTTCATCGGCCCGGTGGTCCAAGGCGTGCACGAATTCACCCTTCGCACCCTAGCCACGCAGGCCCAGCTGATCCGTTCGATCGCCGTGCAGGCCAGCGCCCCGCGCACCAAGGCCGGCCAGGCAGCCCGGACCCCCGTGCAGCCCGATGGCAGCACCGAAGCAGCCGATCAGCCCGCCACCGAGCCAACGGCTGCCCGGGCGGCGGAATCCGCCGAATCTATCGACCGGTCCGGCACCGCCGAGGAACCAACAGCCGGAGCACCAACATGGCTGCGCACCGAAAATCCCATGCCCGACTGGGCCCGCGCAGCGGAAGAACCCTCCGGAGCCAAACCCGAGCTGCCAGCGGACGATGCTGAAGCAACGCCCGGGAAGAGCATCCCGGCCAACGCAGAAGTTGCCTCGGACCGCGAGGAGGTCAGCGTCGCACTGCGCAGGCTCAACGCGCTCATGGCGATTCTCGCCACCCCCGCAGGAGGCAAGGCCAAGGCGGTCATCCCGCGATTCATTGTCTACATGTGGCTCAGCGATCTGCAGAATCTGGACCGCGCTTATGGGACTACTTCCAACGGCGTTCGGCTCCCGCCCGGCGAGCTCAGACGGGCTCTTGCCAAAGCCAATGTGATCCCCGTGGTGCTCGGCGGCAACAGCCAACCCCTGGACATGGGAAGATCCAGACGCTACCACGAGGGCTACGTGCGGGCGGGTGTGCTGGCGCGTGATCGCGGATGCATTGTGCCCGGCTGCACCACGGCTCCCGATCACGTGGAGATCGATCACTATAAGCTGCCCTGGGCCGAGGGTGGCACCACAAGTGTTAAATCCGGGGCGGCGGTCTGCCCCGATGGCCACCATAGCCGCCATCTCGGACAGCTTAAGATCGTGGACGTCAACGGCCTGCCGCACGTCATCCTGCCTCCGCATCTGGACCCGGAGCAGAAACCGCGGCGCAACACCTATTGGGATGCGCTGCAGCTCGGTGATGCTCCCGACCCCGATGTAGCTGGTCCGGAGCCACCGGAGAACGACGAGTGATGTCCCGGCGTTGAGGGTTAACGACAGCGGGACCCCGAATCAACGATTATCAGTTGATTCGGGGTCCGCTGCTATCGGCTCATCGACAAGGTCGAGGGCGGCGAGGCCGAGTTAGGCCTTCGTGTCCTCATCCACCCAATCGAAGGTGCGAGTCACTGCCTTCTTCCAAAGGCGCAGGCTGCGCTCGCGCTCTTCTTCACCCATGGCCGGTTCCCAACGCTTGTCCTCGGACCAGTTGGTTTCCAGCTCGCCCAGGCCCTTCCAGAAGCCCACGGCCAGGCCTGCGGCATATGCGGCGCCCAATGCCGTGGTTTCGGTAACCTTTGGACGGACCACCGGGACACCTAGGATGTCCGCCTGGAACTGCATCAGGCTCTCGTTGGCAACCATGCCACCGTCAACCTTCAGCTCGGTCAGAGGCACCTCGGCGTCGGCGTTGACCGCATCAAGCACCTCGCGGGTCTGGAAGGCGGTGGCCTCCAGCGCCGCGCGGGCAATATGGTTCTTGTTCGCGAAGCGGGTCAGGCCCACAATGGCGCCACGAGCCTCGGCACGCCAATACGGGGCGAACAGGCCCGAGAACGCCGGGACGATGTAGACCCCGCCGTTGTCCTCCACCTTGGCCGCCAGCTCTTCAATCTCGGGAGCCGTGGCGATCATGCCGATATTGTCACGCAACCACTGCACCAGCGAACCGGCCACGGCGATCGAGCCTTCCAAGGCATAGACCGGAGCGGCATCGCCCAGCTTGTAGGCCATGGTGGTGAGCAAACCGTTAGAGGAATGCACGATCTCGGTGCCGGTGTTGAAGATCAAGAAGCAACCGGTGCCGTAAGTGTTCTTCGCGGTACCGGCGGTGAAAGCGGCCTGGCCGAAGGTGGCTGCCTGCTGGTCGCCCAGGATGCCGGCCACGGGTACTTCGCGCAGCAGCTGATTGCCGGCCACGGTGCCATACACCTCTGAGGAAGAGCGAATCTCGGGCATCATCGAAGCTGGCACACCGAAGTCCGCCAGGATCTGCTCATCCCAGGTCAGCGTCTTCAGATCCATGAACAGGGTGCGCGAAGCGTTGGTCACGTCGGTGACGTGCACGCCGCCGTCCACGCCGCCGGTCAGGTTCCACAGTACCCACGTATCAGTGGTGCCGAAGATCAGGTCGCCGGCTTCGGCACGCTCCCGAGCGCCTTCGACGTTGTCCAGGATCCACTTGATCTTGGTTCCGGAGAAATACGTGGCCAGTGGCAGGCCGACGCGGTCCTTGTAGCGGTCGACTCCCCCGTCCTTGGCCAACTCGTCGACGATGTCCTGGGTGCGGGTGTCTTGCCAGACGATCGCGTTGTACACCGGCTTGCCGGTGTTCTTGTCCCAGACCACGGCGGTTTCGCGCTGGTTGGTGATGCCGACAACTTCGATGTCGTGGCGGGTCAGGTTTTGCTTGGACAGGGCTTGGCCGATGACTTCTCGGGTGTTGTTCCAGATTTCCGCTGCGTCGTGCTCAACCCAACCAGCGGCCGGGAAAATCTGTTCGTGCTCCAGCTGGCCTACCGAGACAACCTCGCCTGCATGATCGAAGACGATGGCTCGGGAACTGGTCGTTCCCTGGTCAATGGCGATGACATATTTTTCACTCATGATTCACATCTCTCTTTCTAGAACAGGAAGCCGGCAGCGACGCCGCCAAGTAGACCACCGATGACCGGACCGGTGATGGGCACCCAGGAGTAGGCCCAGTCGGAAGAACCCTTGCCCTTGATAGGAAGGATAGCGTGTGCTAGTCGCGGACCGAGGTCACGGGTCGGGTTGATGGCGTAGCCGGTAGCTCCACCGAGGGACAGGCCGATGGCCACCACGAGCAGTGCGACCGCTAGCGGGCCGAGCTGGTGCGGGGTCTTTCCCAGACCGGCGATGACGAAGACGAGCACAAACGTGCCGAATACCTCGGTGACGACGTTCCAGCCATAGGAGCGGATCGCCGGACCGGTGGCGAAGACGCCAAGCTGGCTGCCGGCGTTCTGCTTGTCATCGAGGTGCTTTTTGTAGGCCAGCCAGACGCCAACGGCGCCAAGGAAGGCACCAACGAGCTGCGCCAGGAAATAGAGCATGGTGTTGGCGAAGGTGATGGCGACGCCCGGTGCGTATTCGGTGATATCTGGGTTGATCATCAAGCCCAGGGTCACCGCAGGGTTCAGGTGAGCACCTGAAATACCGGCGATCCAGACACCGCAGTAGACGCCTAGACCCCAGCCGAAGCTGATGGCAAGCCATCCGGCGGCGCTACCGAGGGTGCCTTTCAACGCGACGTTGGCGCAGACACCGCCGCCCATGAGTAGGAGAATGAATGTGCCGGCTAATTCGGCAAGAAACACGTGAGTGGACAACATTGACCTCTTAGTGATTTCGTAGGCCGACGGCAACCTGCCGCCGGCCGGTGCAGGTTACGCGAGGATGACCCCATGGCTATCTGCAAGTACCGAGAGCGAATGGTCGATCTCGGCTTCGGTCTGGGACTGATCCCAGCCCATTGGCGTCACGAGGTGCGAGGCGACCTCGATGACCAAACTTTTGGTGACCAGCCCGCGGAAGGCGAGGTTGGTGCGCCGGATGAACACGTCGATCAGGCGACCGACCTGCTCATGCTCGGCTAAGTAGGCAAGTTCTTCAACGGACAGTTCGCTGCTGTGCTCCAGGAGCTGCTCGTGCTGGCCGAGCTGCTCCAGCACGCTGTCGGCCCCGGTGCCGTAGCGCTCGAGCAGCACGCGCAGGCGTGAATGCGGCGCACGCTGCTCGCGGGCGGCATACCAGGCGGCAAGTTCGCCGTCGTTCTTCGGGAAGTTCTTGCCTCCGCCGATGGCCACACCTTCGGTGCTGACCTTCGCGCTTTCGCCCAGGAAATCCAACGCCTTGCCCCCGAGGTTCTCGGCCAGCGCGCGGAAGGTGGTCCATTTGCCGCCGATCAGCGAAAGCATCGTAGTGCTATCGGTCAGGCGGGTTTCCTTCACCTGGTAATCGCGCGAAACGAAGCCCGGAGCGGTATCGTCGTGGTTTGGCAGCGGACGCACGCCGGAGAACTTGTAGACGATATCTTCCTTGGCCACCTCGATCCGCGGGAAGACCTGTTGGATCAGGTCGAAGAAGTAGTCCACTTCCGCCTCGGTGCACACCGCAGGATCACGCATATCGTGTTCCAGGTCGGTGGTGCCCACCAGGACGCGGCCGAGCATCGGGTAAATCAGCACGATGCGGCCGTCTTCGTTTTCGAAGAAGATCTCACGCCCGCCGGTGGCGGCAAGCAGTTCCGGGTGGTCCAGCACGATGTGCGAGCCCTTGGTGCCGCCGGTCCATTTGGTTTCCTTGCCAAGCTCCGCGTTGGTCAGGTCAACCCAGGCGCCGGTGGCATTGATGATGACCTCGGCGTCGAAATCAAATTCCGCGCCGCTGAGCACATCGCGCAATTTCGCGGTTCCCGATTCAACGCCGGCAAGCTCCACGTAGTTCGAGGCGCGCGCTTGGTCGCTGGCCTTCAGTCCGTCGCGCAAGACGTCCAGGGTGAGCCGCTCGGGGTTATGCACCGAGGCGTCGAAGTAGGTGGCGGTGTACTTCACATCGTCGCGCAAAGCGGGCAGATCCTTGCGGGCGGCCTTGGCTCCCTTGAAGTTATGCCATGGGGTATTGCGTCCGCCGATGCCGGCGAAGACGTCATACATGATCAGGCCGGCCTTGATCAGCGCCGCACCTCGTTCGGTGGGCTTTCCCGACTTGTGGCTCAAGAAGCGCATTGGAGCGCTGAGCATGCCGGAGAAGGTGGAGAAGATCGGAATCGTGGTCTGCAGCGGTTTCACATAGTGCGGGGCGATCTCCAACAGGGAGTTGCGTTCCTGGACCGATTCGTGGACCAGACGGAACTCTCCGTTCTCCAGGTAGCGGATGCCACCGTGGATCATATGCGAGCTGGCACCCGAGGCGCCTTGGCAGTAGTCCCCGCGTTCCACCAGCGCCACATCGATTCCCTGCATCGCCAGGTAGCGGAAAGTTGCTACGCCATTGATGCCGCCGCCGACAACGAGCACGCGCGCCTTTGGCCGTGCACGAAGTTGCTCTAGCTGGTCCCGATTCACGATTACATGCCCCTTTATTGACGATTGGTACGTGTCAACAGTTAGTCTGGTCACCATGGAACGAAACGGTCAAACGAAATGCACAAACGTGCAGAAAAGGTCCCATTGATGCAGATATCCCCCAGCTCCGGTCCGTACAAACTGCCAAATCCTGGCACATCCGTGCAAGCCAGCCCCAAAGCGAAGGATGCGTTGCGGGCGGCCCAGCTGTATTACCTGCAGGACATCAAGATGGAGGTAATCGCCCGTGAACTCGGGGTTTCACGCTCCACGGTCTCCCGCCTGCTCGCTCATGCCAAACGCACCGGCATGGTGTCGGTGAAGATCAACCCTTCCGCAAATATGTCCGCGCTGCTCGGCAACCAGCTCGCCGAGCAATACGGGATCAGCGTGCATTTGGTGCCTACCGACGGTTCGATGGACGATACCGAACTCCTCCAACGCGTGTCGGCGCACGCCGCCTACCACTTGGGCACCATGGTCTCCTCATCGATGACCATTGGCGTGGCCTGGGGGCAAACCATGCAAGCGGTTTCCGCCGCCTTGAACAGCCATCCCACCCATGATTCGGTGGTCGTCCAATTGAATGGGGCCGCCAACCCGGTATCCAGCGGTGTGCGCTATGCAAGCGAAATCCTCACCCGCTTCGGCCAGGCCTTCACCGCGCGCACCGAACAGTTCCCGGTCCCGGCCTTCTTCGACAAGGCCAGCACGCGGGAAGCGATGTGGCAGGAAACTTCCGTGCGACGCGTGCTGAATATTCAGGAGGAAATGAACCTGGCGGTCTTCTCGCTCGGCGCGGCCGACTCAAAACTCGCCTCCCAGGTGTACCGCGGTGGTTACCTGAGCGAAGCCGAAACGAGGCAATTGCGAGAGAAGGGTGTGGTGGGCGACGTGGCCACCGTGTTCTTCGACAAGCATGGAAATGACGCAAAAATCGAGATCAATGCCCGGGCTACCGGCCCCACCCTCGCCGCGCTGCGCCAGGTGCCACGGCGCTTCTGCGTGGTGGCCGGCCGAGGCAAGATCAACGCCGTTCGCGGCGCACTCAATGGCGGGCTGATCACCGAACTGGTCATAGACGAGGGCACCGCGATGGCCCTCTTGGACGGGTAGGCTTAAGCTATGAGCCCACGCACCGAATTGGTCACCACCCACGCCCTGCACGGCTCGAACACCAGGGTCTTCAGCTATCCGGCCAGCACCGCAAGCAGCGCCGGGGTCATCTTTGCGATCCATGGATTCCGCGGGGATCATCACGGACTGACCCGGATCATCGAGCAGCTGCCGCAATATACGATCATCGTGCCGGACCTGCCGGGGTTCGGCGCATCCACCTCGATGCAGCTGGCTCACGACGTCGACGGCTATGCCCTGGCGCTCAACGACCTGGCCGACGAACTTCACCTGCCGGCGCACAGCATCTTGCTCGGGCATTCCTTCGGCTCGCTGGTCGCCGCCAAACTCGCCACACAGCGCGGCTTCTCCGCCCTGCTGCTGCTCAATCCCATTTCCGAGTTGGCCCTCGAATCCTCCCAAGCCTTCATCGCCAAGCTCACCGGCTGCTACTACACGCTGTGCGCCAAACTCCCTGCGCCCCTTGGCGAGGCGGTGCTCCGCTCGAAGCTCTTCTCCGACGCGATGAGCCTGGTCATGACCAAAAGCAAGGATCCGGCAATGCGTGCGTACGTGCGCGAGCAACACCGCGCCTACTTCGGCGGTTTCCATTCACGCGACACCCTGGCCCAGTCCTACCAAGCATCGATCAGCTGCACGGTGGGCGGGTACGCCGGGACAATCGGCATCCCGGCCTTGCTGGTTGGCGGCATGCTCGATGAGCTGGGCACCGCGCAAACCCAGGAAACCCTGCGGGCGAGCTTCGCGCACGCCGAACTGGTGATGCTCGAAGACGTCGGACACCTGATCCACTACGAAAAAGCACCCGAGACCGCCGCGGCGATCACCAAATTCCTGGCTCGGATCGACGCCTAAACGGGGATCAGAGCACCTCGTCGGGATCCACCGCGATATTGACCACCGGGTCCTTGGCCGCGGACATCCGCGCGCGCAGGGCGCGCAGCGCCGAGGTCACTGCCGCTCCCTCGGCGTAGGAGTAGAAGACCACATAACGGTGTTCGATCGGTGGCCCGTCGATAATGGTCGGCCCATGGATTTGAAGCCGTTCGCGCATTGCCGGGTCCAGTGCGGCGATCAGCCGTTCGGCCCCGGGGCCGGAGATCACGGCGCTGCGCACCGCTGGCGGCAGGCCAAGTTCACGCCGCTCCCCCAGCTCCCGCTCGGCAAAGCTCGCCGGGTCGTACCTGACCAGCGCGGCCCCGGCCGGGCTGGGCGTTCCGGTGAGCACCACGACCCCGGAGCTGCTGGCCAGAGAGGCTGCGGTGAACCACCGGCTGAGCACCTCTTCGGTGTTGCGCAAGGAGTCATGGGCCATCATCTTGTCGGCGTCCAAGAGGAGCACCGCACGGTATCCGGCTTCCACGAAGGGTTCGACCCCCGGAGTGGCGACGACAAGCGCCGGCTTGCCGCTCAGCCGGCGCACCGGCTTCGCACCGGTGGAGGAAATCACCGGCACCTTCGGGAAGGCGAGGCCCAACTCGTCGGCGGTGCGGTCGGCGCCGATGCTGGCGGCGCGGATGCGCGGAGAGCTGCACTCTGCGCACCGGTACTCGCGATACTGCTCTCCGCACCATTTGCAGGCCACATGATGACCGGAGCCGCCCAGCTGCAGCGGACCTTGGCATTGCGGGCAGCGCGCGAGCGTGCGGCAGTCCTGGCAGGCCAGGGCGGGCATGAACCCGGTGCGGGCCACCTGGACCAGCACCGGGCCGGTTTCCAGGGCCTTGGTGGCCTCACGCCAGGCGAGGGACGGGATTCGGGCCCGGGCCAGCACCGGATCTCGTTCCAGTTCAAAATCATTGGTGGTCGCCACCACGCGGGCGGTGTGTGCGCGTAAAATCTCACGCGGCATCTTCAACTCGATGGCCCAGCCGGTAGCGACCAGGCGTTGGGCCTCCACCGAACGTGATGGCGAGGCGATCAGCAACGAGCAGTTTCCGTGCGTGCTGCGCAACAACGCCACCTCGCGCGCATGCTGGTAGGGCGCGCGTTGCTCGCGATGGGATTGGTCCGAATCCTGCCACAGCACGATCAGCCCGAGGTCCGGCACGTGGCATTGGGCCGCCGAACGGGTGCCGATCACGATGTGCACGTGGCCGCCGATGGCGCGCAAGAAATTCCGGTAGCGCGGAGTCGGCCCGTCATCGGCCTGCAAGCGCGCATAGCAATCCTTGCCATAGTGCTCGTCCAGATGCTCGGCTAGGCGTTCCAGATCGCTGGCATCGGGCACCAGGAGCAGGACCCGTTCCTTGCGCGCCAGCACCGGGCGGCAGGCATCCAGCAGGAATCCTGGCCAGGAGCCAAAGAAGTTCGGCACCCAGGTGGCCACCGCCCGCAACGTGTCCCCATTGGCCCAGGCTTGCAGCGCTTGGGCGCCCTGCTCGTAGTGCTCTAGCTGATTCGGTGATTCGGGCAGGGTGGGCAGCTGGTCGAGCAGCTCTTCTTTTTCCACCTTCGCCGCGCGCGGCGGCACCGCAAGGCGCACCACATCCCACACGGTGCCGGCATAGCGGTTGGCCACCAGCTCGGCGACCTCGAAGACCGGACGGTGCAATACAACCTGGTCGCTGACTAGTTTCGCCAGCGCCTTCAGCTTGATTGGCGAGGGATGGTCTTCGAGGATTTCGGTGATGAACCCGGGCAGCTGCTGCGGGCCGAAGGGCACCTTGACGCGCGCACCCACTCTCGCGCCTTGAACCATCGAGGGCGGCACCTCATAGTCGAAGAGCCGGTCCAGGTGCGGGACCGAAGAATCAATCAGCACCCGGGCAACCCGTTTGATACGGGCCGGCTCGGGTGCTGAGATCAGGGCATCCTGCTGCACCTGGTTCCTAGGCGTTGAACCAGTTGCGCAACGCGTCCACGCGGTCCAGACGCTCCCAGGTGAAATCGTTGTCGTCGCGGCCGAAGTGGCCGTGCGCGGCGGTCTTGCGGTAGATCGGACGCAAGAGGTCCAGATCTTCGATAATGCCCAGCGGGCGCAGGTCGAAGATCTCGTTGATGGCGTGGGTGATCTTGGCCGGGTCAACCGTTTCGCTGCCGAAGGTCTCCACATAGAGTCCCACCGGACGCGCCACGCCGATGGCGTAGGCCACCTGCACCTCGGCGCGGCGGGCCAGGCCTGCTGCGACGACGTTCTTGGCTACCCAGCGCATCGCGTAGGCCGCCGAACGGTCAACCTTCGAAGGGTCCTTGCCGGAGAACGCGCCACCACCATGGCGGGCGAAACCACCGTAGGTGTCCACGATGATCTTCCGGCCGGTCAACCCGGCATCCCCCACCGGACCGCCGATGACGAACGGGCCCGAAGGGTTCAGAATGATTTTCACGTTCGAGGTATCCAGATCCACGCGCTCCAGAATCGGCGCAACCACCTCTTCGGCGAGATCGGCCTTCAGCGTCTCCAGCTCGTACTCGGCGGCGTGCTGGCTGGAAACCACCACGGTATCCACCGAGACCGGGGTGTCCCCGTCGTAGCCGATGGTCACCTGGGTTTTGCCGTCCGGTCGCAGCAACGGCATGCGTCCGTTCTTGCGCACCTGGGTCAACCGCTCGGAGAGGCGGTGAGCGAGGAAGATCGGGGTGGGCATCAGCGAATCGGTTTCATCCGAGGCGTAGCCGAACATCAGGCCCTGGTCGCCGGCGCCCTGCAGGTCGCGCGGCCCCTCGGCGGTACCCTCGCGGGATTCCAGCGAGTTGAACACGCCGTCGTGGATTTCCTGGGACTGCTGGCCGATGGAGACCGACACGCCGCAGCGGGCGCCGTCGAAGCCGTTGGCCGAGGAGTCATAGCCGATATCCAGGATGGTGCTGCGCACGATCTCGGGGATCTCGACATAACCGTTGGTGGTTACCTCGCCGGCCACATGCACCAGTCCGGTGGTGGTCAGCGTTTCGACCGCAACCTTGGAGTTCGGATCCTGCGCCAGCATGGCGTCGAGGATTGCATCCGAGATCTGGTCGCAAATCTTGTCCGGGTGTCCCTCGGTGACGGATTCCGAGGTGAAAAGACGAAGTTCGGGGCTAGTTGAAGTCACCTTTTTACTCTATCTGGTCTGACCGACCGATTGCTTTTAGTTGCGACGTTACGTGACCAAGCGCTATATGGCGCGGCTCACTTTGTGACGCGTGAATGTCCGATTATTGCGTCGGCGATCTGCTCTATGACTACCCGTGCCACGTCCAGCTTGCTTCCCTGGGCCTGCACGCTGGGCGCCTGCGAGGCGAAAAGCACCTGAACGCTATTGGTGTCCTCCCCGAAGGTCAGCTGCGCGCCGACCTCGTTGACCACCAGCATTTCGCAGCCCTTGCGTTCGAGCTTGGAGCGGCCGTAGTCCAGCACGCTGCCGTGCTCATCGCCCGTCTCGGCGGCGAAGCCAACGATCAACCCGGGCAGGGTGGCGTCCGCGGAACGCGCCTGGACCACCTCGGCAAGGATGTCCGGATTGCGCACCAGGGTGATCACCGGGGCGGAGTGCTCGTCGCGTTTCTTGATCTTCGAATTCTCGATGGAAGCCGGTCGGAAGTCGGCGACGGCCGCGTTCATGATCAGCACATCGTTTCCCGGCGCTTCGGCAAAAACCGCAGCACGCAGTTCCAGTGCGCTGGAGGCGTGGACCAGGCGGACCCCATGCGGGGCCGGAACCTCAAGGTGCGTCGCGAGCAGCGTCACCTGCGCACCGGCATCACGGGCGGCCTGCGCCAGAGCGACGCCTTGGCGGCCCGAGGAACGGTTGCCCAGGAAGCGCACCGGATCCAGCGGCTCGCGCGTGCCCCCGGCGGTAATCAGGACGCGCTGTCCGGCCAGCAGGGGGGTGCTCAGCAATGGCGCGATCTCGGCGAGGATCTCTTCGGGCTCCGGAAGCCTTCCGGGGCCGGTGTCCTTGCCAGTCAGGCGCCCGCTGGCGGGTTCGATAACCTTCACTCCGCGGCCGCGCAGCGTGTCGACATTTGCTCGTGTGGCCGGGTGCTGCCACATTTCGGTATGCATGGCCGGGGCCATTACCACCGGGGCGCGCGTGGCAAGCAGCGTGCCGGTCAACAGATCATCGGCGATCCCGGCCGCGGCCTTGGCCATGATATCCGCGGTGGCCGGGACGACGAGCACCAGATCTGCCTGCTGGCCCAGACGCACGTGGTTCACCGATTCGACGGCGTCGAAGACCTTGGAGGTCACCGGGTTGCCGGAAAGGGCCTCCCAGGTGGCGTTGCCTACGAAGTTAGCCACGTTCTCGGTGGGGATCACGTCCACGTGATGCCCGGCCTCGCGCAGCAAGCGAAGCAACAACACTGACTTATAGGCGGCGATCCCGGCCGAGACGCCCAAAACGATACGCTTCACGCAGTTCATCCTTGGTGATTTATAACCTGGTGGTTAAAGAAAAAGATGGCGTCCGCTCGGGACGCCATCTTTGCTATTAGTCTTCGGTGGCCTCGGCCCGCGAGACCTTGAGCAGCTGATTGTCCAGTTCGCGAAGTGCGATGGTCAATGGCTTCTCATTCAACTTGGTCTCAACCAATGGACCAACATACTCGAACAGGCCTTCGTTCAGCTGTGCGTAGTAGGCGTTGATCTGGCGTGCGCGCTTGGCCGAATTCAGCACCAGCGCGTACTTCGAGTCGTTGGTCTCAAGCAACGAGTCGATCGATGGGTTAATGATTCCCTCTAGATTGGACACAGGACTCCCTTTAGTCATTCTTCAGCCCCATGAGGGCAACAAGCTCTTCGGCGGCACGTGGAACATCGTCATTAACGATGGTTACATCGAATTCCGATTCGGCCGCAAGTTCCAGTTTAGCGGTTTCTAGCCGGCGCTGCTGCTCTTCGGCGGTTTCGGTACCGCGCCCGATCAGCCGGCGCACCAATTCGTCCCAGGATGGCGGGGCCAAAAAGACGAACTTCGCATCGGGCAGCGTCTCTTTAACCTGCCTCGCGCCCTGCAAATCTATTTCCAGCAGTACTTTCTTGCCGTTGGCCACCGCGTCATTAACCGTTGAGCGAATGGTGCCGTAGCTATTGCGCCCGTGCACCACCGCCCATTCCAGCATGTCGTCGTTGTCCACCAGCTGATGGAACTTTTCCGGGCCCACAAAGAAGTAGTGGACTCCATCTTGTTCCCCCGGCCGAGGCTCCCGTGTCGTTGCCGACACCGAGAGCCAGACATCAGGATAATTGTCACGGATGTAGGTAGAGACGGTGCCCTTGCCTACGGCCGTAGGGCCGGCTAGAACGGTTACCGACGCAGCGGTCATTGACTACACTTTCGTTTTTGGCGGAGATTGTTTGAAGTGTTCGGTGATTGCCGTGCGCTGCTTGCGTCCCAATCCGCGCAAGCGACGCGAAGGGGAAATGCCAAGACGCTCCAGCAGATTCGCTGCGCGCACTTCGCCGACACCCGGCACCGACTCCAAGAGGTCCATGACACGCATGCGTCCCACAGCCTCATCTTCGTATACCAAGTCTAGTACCTCCGTGATGGAGATTTTGCCGGCACTGAACTGGGCTTTAATTTCCGCACGGCGGGTGCGGGCGGCCAATGCCTTGGCGCGGGCCCGGATGCGGTCTTCGTCTGAGAGTTCTCGCAGTACCATCGTTCAGCCATCCTTAATGTGTAGTGGACTATGGCTATGTTGTGAACATAGCGATCAAACGCGGTTTTTGCAAGAGTAATCGCGTTGTGGCTACCAGAAACTGTAATAGCCACAACGCGATTCTGCTATTTATTTAGCCGGCGGCCAATAATTCATCGCGTACTTGCAACGCTTTTGCGCGCAATGCGTTTACACTAGGCCCGGCCTGGAGGATGTCGCGGCTGCTCGTGCCTAGCACCTGGCGGTAGCTGCCGGCGAAAGCGGTGGCGATATCCTGTGCTGTAGCCCCTTGGGCGCCGAGACCCGGGGTGAGCAAGGGAGCCTTGGTCAGACTCAGGTCGATGCCCAATTTCTTGGGGGCATCTCCGATCGTTGCGCCGACCACCAAGCCCACATGGCCCATATCTTCAGCATCCGCATTTTCGGCACTGACTTGGTCAATAATCGATTTTGCAACCGACTTTTCCCCGCCTACATGCTGCACGGAGGGCCCCTCCGGGTTCGAAGTCAGCCCCAAGACGAACACTCCGCGACCGGTCTGCGCGGCCAGGTCTATGGCCGGGCGCAGGGACTCGTAGCCCAGGTATGGGCTCAGCGTCACCGCGTCGCTGGCCAGTGGCGAGGCATCGTCCAACCACGCGGTCGCATAGGCTGCCATGGTCGATCCGATGTCGCCACGCTTGGCATCCGCGAGGGTTAAAATTCCCGCGGATTTTGCTGCGCGCAGAGTTTCTTCCAGGGCGGCGAATCCGGCCGAGCCAAATCGCTCATATAAAGCGACCTGCGGCTTGAGAATTGCGGCCGCCCCGGCCATGGCTTCCACCACGGTCAGTGAGAAAGATCGCACTCCGGCGGCGCTGTCCTCCAGCCCCCACGCCCGGAGCAGCCCCGGGTGCGGGTCGATGCCCACACACAGGGGCCCCGAGGCCTCCATCGCCGCCCGAAGGCGGGTTCCGAAGTTAGGCATTGCGGGCCCCGCGCAGGTTCTTGTCGTGCTCCTGCAAGCTGGTGACGTCCCACTCGTATTCGCGCAGCGCGTCGATGGCCTGCACACAGGCGCCGAACTCGGCCACGGTGGTGATGATCGGGGTGCCCACCGAAACGGCGGCGGCACGGATCTCGTAGCCGTCCCCACGGGCTTCGGAGCCCGTCGGAGTATTCAGGATCAGGCCGATCTGGCCGGCGTTGATCAAGTCCACGATCGACTCGCCGCCTTCGTGGACCTTGCCCACCACCTGGGTCGGGATGCCGTTGCGGCGCAGCACCTCGGCGGTGCCGCCGGTGGACAGGATCTCGAACCCGATGTCGGCCAGGTGCTTGACCGGGATCACGATGGAGCGCTTGTCGCGGTTGGCGACCGAGACGAAGACCTTGCCGCCGGTAGGCAGCGGGTTGTTCGCCGCCGCCTGGGACTTGGCGAAGGCGGTGTCGAAGTACTTGTCGATGCCCATCACCTCGCCGGTGGAGCGCATCTCAGGGCCCAGCAGCGAGTCGACGACCTTGCCCTCCGGGGTGCGGAAGCGAGCGAACGGAAGCACCGCTTCCTTCACCGCGATCGGTGCCGAATCCGGCAGGTGGGTGCCGTCGCCGGTGGCCGGCAGCGAAGTGCCGCGCATTTCGGCGATGCTGTGCCCGACGCCGATCAGGGCGGCGACCTTGGCCAGCTGCACGCCGGTGGCCTTCGAGGTGAACGGCACGGTGCGCGAGGCACGCGGGTTCGCCTCGATCACGTAGAGGATGTCGCTTGCCAGCGCGAACTGGATGTTGATCAGCCCGCGCACGCCCACGCCCTCGGCGATGGCCCGGGTGGCTGCCGCCACGCGGTCGCGCACATCCGGGCCCAAGGTGATCGGAGGCAGGGTGCACGACGAGTCGCCGGAGTGGATGCCGGCCTCTTCGATGTGCTCCATGATGCCGCCGATGTACAGGTCGGTGCCGTCGAACAGGGCGTCCACGTCGATCTCGATGGCGTCTTCCAGGAAGCGGTCCACCAGCACCGGGTGGTCCACGGTGATCTCGGTGGCGTTGGCGATGTAGCGCTCCAGATGCGCCTCGTCATACACGATTTCCATGCCGCGTCCGCCGAGCACGTAGCTCGGGCGCACCAGCACCGGGTAGCCGATGGAGTCCGCAATGGCCTTCGCGTCGGAGAAGGACACCGCGGTGCCGTTCTTCGGGGCGATCAGCCCGGCGTTGTCCAGCACCTGCTGGAAGGCGCCGCGGTGCTCGGCCAGGTCGATGGCCTCCGGGGAGGTACCCAGGATCGGCACGCCGGCGGCCTTCAGCTCGGCGGCGAGCTTCAACGGGGTCTGCCCGCCCAGCTGCACGAAGACGCCGAGCACCCCGCCGGACTGCTCTTCGGCGTGGATGATTTCCAGCACGTCTTCCAGGGTCAGCGGCTCGAAGTACAGGCGGTCGGAGATGTCGTAGTCGGTGGACACGGTTTCCGGGTTGCAGTTGATCATCACGGTGTCGTGCCCGGCGGCGCGCAGCGCCATCACCGCGTGCACGCAGGAGTAGTCGAATTCGATGCCCTGGCCGATGCGGTTCGGCCCGGATCCGAGGATGATCACCGAAGGCTTCTGATGCGCGACCACCTCGGTTTCCTCGTCATAGGTCGAGTACATGTACGGGGTGAACGCCTCGAACTCGGCAGCGCAGGTGTCCACGGTCTTGAAGACCGGGCGCACGCCCAGCGCGTGGCGGATCCCGCGGATGACCGCCTCGGACTTGCCGGTCAACGCCGCGATCTGCGCGTCGGAGAAGCCGTGGCGCTTGGCCTCGCGCAATAGCTCCTCGGACAGGTCCTTGTTCGCGGCGATCAGCTGCGCGGTCTCGTTGATCAGCGCCAGCTGATCCAGGTACCACGGGTCGATGGCGGTGGTTTCGAACAGGCGCTCGATGGACACTCCGGAGAACAGCAGGCGCTGGACCAGCGACAGGCGCTCGGTCGAGCCCTTCACGATGGAGGCCAGCACGGCCTCGTGCTCCGCTTCCGGGATCGGCTCGAAGGACAGCTCGGAGCCCTTCTGCTCCAGCGAGCGCAGGGCCTTCTGCAGCGCCTCGGTGAAGTTGCGGCCCAGGGCCATCGCCTCGCCGACGGACTTCATCGTGGTGGTCAGGGTCTTGTCGGCCGCCGGGAACTTCTCGAAGGCGAAGCGCGGAACCTTGACCACCACGTAGTCCAGGGCCGGCTCGAAGGAGGCCGGGGTCTTCTTCGTGATGTCGTTCGGGATCTCATCCAGGGTGTAGCCCACGGCCAGCTTGGTGGCGATCTTGGCGATCGCGAAGCCGGTGGCCTTGGAGGCCAGCGCACTGGAGCGCGAGACGCGCGGATTCATCTCGATGACCACGACGCGGCCGGTGTCCGGCTCGATGGCGAACTGGATGTTGCAGCCGCCGGTGTCCACGCCGACTTCGCGGATGACCGCGATGGAGATGTCGCGCAGGTTCTGGTATTCACGGTCGGTCAGCGTCATCGCCGGGGCGACGGTGATCGAGTCGCCGGTGTGCACGCCGACCGGATCGAAGTTCTCGATGGAGCAGACGACCACGACGTTGTCGTTCTTGTCGCGCATCATCTCCAGCTCGTATTCCTTCCAGCCCAGGATGGACTCCTCCAGGAGCACCTCGGTGGTCGGCGAGTACTGCAGCCCGGCGCCGGCGATGCGGCGCAGGTCTTCGGCGTTGTAGGCCATGCCCGAGCCCAGCCCGCCCATGGTGAACGAAGGACGCACGACCACCGGGTAGTTCAGGATCTCGACGGCGGCGAAGGCCTCCTCCAGGGTGTGCACGATGACCGACTTGGCGGACTCGGCGCCGCAGCGCTCGACAACGCCCTTGAACTTCTCGCGGTCCTCACCCAGCTCGATGGCTTCGATATTCGCGCCGATCAGCTCGACGTTGTACTTTTCCAGGGCGCCGGACTTGTCCAGCGCGATGGCGGTGTTCAGCGCGGTCTGGCCGCCCAGGGTGGGAAGGATCGCATCCGGGCGTTCCTTGGCGATGATCTTCTCCACAACCTCCGGGGTGATCGGCTCGACGTAGGTGGCGTCGGCGAATTCCGGGTCGGTCATGATGGTGGCCGGGTTGGAGTTGACCAGGATGACCCGCAGGCCCTCCTCCTTGAGCACGCGCAGGGCCTGGGTGCCGGAGTAGTCGAATTCGGCCGCCTGGCCGATGACGATCGGACCCGAACCGATGACGAGTACTGAGTTGAGATCGGTGCGCTTAGGCATTACTTGCTGTCCTTATCTGCGGCGGAATTCATCGCGGAAACGAAACGGTCGAATAGGTAGGCGGCATCGTGGGGGCCGGATGCTGCCTCCGGGTGGTACTGCACGGAGAACGCCGGGATGTCCAGGCAGGACAGGCCCTCGACCACGCGGTCGTTCAGCGAGAAGTGCGAGACCTCCACCTGGCCGAAGCGGGCCACCGGTGCGGTGACGGCTCCCTCCAGCGGCGCGTCGACGGCGAAGCCGTGGTTCTGGCTGGTGATCTCCACCCGCCCGGTGGACTTGTCCATCACCGGCTGGTTGATCCCGCGGTGCCCGAAGCGCAGCTTGTAGGTGTCGAAGCCCAGCGCGCGGCCCAGGATCTGGTTGCCGAAGCAGATGCCGAAGTACGGCATGCCGGCATCCAGCACGGAGCGGACCAATTCCACCTGCCGGGTGGCGGTGGCCGGGTCGCCGGGGCCGTTGGAGAAGAACACGCCGGTGGCGCCGGTGGCCTTGATATCCTCCAGGGTTGCATCGTGCGGCAGCACGTGCACGCGCAGTCCGCGCTCGGCCAGGCGGCGCGGGGTCATCGACTTCATGCCCAGGTCCACGGCGGCGACGGTGTGCAGCGGTTCGCCGGTGTAGCCGTGCTCGGCCGGTTCAACGGTGTAGGCCTTGTCCACGGAGACCTCGGCGGAGATGTTCCGTCCGGCCATCGCGGGCTGCGCCTTGACCAGCGCGACGAGCTCCGCCTCGGAGCGGTTGGCCTCCTCGCCGGAGAAGATGCCGGACTTCATGGCGCCCGCGTCGCGCAGGTGGCGGGTCAGCGCCCGGGTGTCCACATTGCGGATGCCCACGATGCCGTAGCCGACCAGGTCCTCGTCCAGGGTGCGCTCGCTGCGCCAGTTGCTAGGACGGCGGGCCGCGTCGCGGACCACATAGCCCGAGGGCCACATGCGCTTGGACTCCGGGTCTTCGCTGTTCACGCCGGTGTTGCCTACGTGCGGGAAGGTCTGGACGACGATCTGGTGCGCGTAGGACGGGTCGGTCAGGGTTTCCTGGTACCCGGTCATACCGGTGGTGAACACTGCTTCGCCGAGGGTCGTGCCCACGGCGCCGTAGCTGCGTCCACGGAAGATGCGGCCATCTTCGAGTACCAACACTGCTGGTAGGTTGCTCAGGGAATTCACTTAGTTTGTCTCCTGCTCGGCCGCGTCGGCTTGGTGCGACGCCAGCAACTGATAAATCTTGGCGGTGTCCTCGTGGTAGCGAGGACGGAATCCGGTGTCGAAGGTGAAATCATCCTTCACCCAGGTGATCACGATCAGCCCGTCTTTTTCGACGAACTTTCCGACCATGCCCGAGGAGCGGGCCACCTTCACGTAGGCGGTCCAGGGAATGTGCACATCGCTGGTGCCCGGGCGCATCAGGTGGATGCCGGCCTCGCCGAGCTCCAGGCTGGCATTGGCCCGGACCCCGAGCTGATGCACGGCGATCCGGTCAAGCCAGTCCTCGAACCGGGTGGTGGCCACGTACATGCCCTCGAAGCTGTGCTCTCGCCGGTCCGCGAACCCGGCGTAGGGTGCCGGGATGCCGGACTGCCGGCGTTTCATATTGCGCCAGCCGATCAGGATCAGCGCACAGAACAGTACGACGATCCCGATGGTGACCAGCGCCGAGGTGAGTTCGCCGCTAGTCATTGGCTACCCGCGGGCTGGCCAGCGCGCCATCGAGCACCGTGGCGTGGCCGTGGTAGAAGGTGGCATGCACCGCTCCGGGCAGCTCCATGCCGGCGAACGGCGAGTTGCGCCCCTTGGTGGCCATGGCGGCCGGGTCGACGATCCAGCGCGCTGCCGGATCGACCAGGGTCAGGTTGGCCGGCTCCCCCACGGCGATGGGCCGGCCCTGATCGCTCAGGCTGCCGATCTCCGCCGGGGTCTGCGAGGTGATCCGGGCGACGTCGGCCCAGGAAAGCAGTCCGGTCTCCACCAAGGTGTGCTGCACGATCGACAGCGCGGTCTCCAGCCCCGTCATGCCCATCGCGGCCGCTCCCCATTCGCAGTCCTTGGCCTCGGAGGGGTGCGGTGCGTGGTCGGTGCCGATCACGTCGATGGTGCCGTCGGCGACGCCGGCGCGCAGCGCCAGCACGTCCTCTTCGCGGCGCAGCGGCGGGTTGACCTTGAACACCGGGTCGAAGGTCTTGACCAACTCATCGGTCAGCAACAGGTGGTGCGGGGTGACCTCGGCGGTGACCTGGATGCCGCGGGCCTTGGCCCAGCGGATGATCTCCACCGAGCCGGCGGTGGAGACGTGGCACACGTGCAGGCGCGCGCCGACATGCTCGGCCAGCAGCACGTCGCGGGCGATGATCGACTCTTCGGCCACCGCCGGCCAGCCGGCCATGCCGAGCACCGCGGAGACCTCTCCCTCGTTCATCTGCGCACCCTCGGTGAGCCGTGGCTCCTGGGCGTGCTGGGCGATCACCCCGTCGAAGGCCTTCACATATTCCAGCGCGCGGCGCATCAGCAGCGGGTCCGAGACGCAGATGCCGTCATCGGAGAACATGCGTACCTTGGCGCGCGAGTCGGCCATCGCGCCGATTTCGCTCAGCTGCGCGCCGCCGAGGCCCACGGTGACCGCACCCACCGGGCGGACGTCCACCCAGCCGGCCTTGCGGCCCAGTTCGTAGACCTGCTCCACGACGCCGGCGGTATCGGCCACCGGGGTGGAGTTGGCCATCGCGTGCACCGCGGTGTAGCCGCCCTTGGCGGCGGCCTTCGACCCGGTCTCCACCGTTTCGGCGTCTTCGCGGCCCGGTTCGCGCAGGTGGGTGTGCGGGTCAACGAGGCCCGGCAGCAGCACCATGCCGGCGGCCTCGATCACGGTGGCGCCCTCGGCCGCGGGGATGGTGCCGATCTCGGCGACCTTGCCGTCACTGATCAGCACGTCGGTGCGTTCGCCACCGAGCACGGAGGCCTGTCGAATCAAATACGTCATAATCAGTTCCTTAGATCAGGTCGCCGGAGAGGAGCATATACAGGCTTGCCATGCGCACCGCCACGCCGTTGGTGACCTGTTCCAGGACCATCGAGCGAGGCGAGTCGGCGGCAGCCGAAGAAATTTCCAGGCCGCGGTTCATCGGGCCCGGGTGCAGGATGAGGGTGTCGTCCCCGTTGGCTTCCAGGGCCTTCAGCCGGGTGTCGTCCAGTCCCCAGTAGCGCGAGTATTCGCGCGGGTTCGGGAAGAAGGCGGCACGCATGCGTTCGCCCTGCACGCGCAGCATCATCACCGCGTCCACCCCGGAGGCGATGACCTCGTCGAGGTTGTAGTTGATGGTGCACGGCCAGGCGCTCGCGCCCACCGGCAGCAGGGTCGGCGGGGCGACCATGGTCACCGAGGCGCCCAGGGTGTTCAGCAGCCAGAGGTTCGAGCGGGCCACGCGGCTATGCAGAATGTCTCCGACGATCGCGACCTTCAGCCCGTCCAGCCCGCGGCCGGCCGGGCTGGTTCCCTCGCGCAGGGCCAGCTGGCGGCGCAGGGTGAAGGCGTCCAGCAGCGCCTGGGTGGGGTGCTCATGGGTGCCGTCTCCGGCGTTTACGATCGGCAGCCCGATCCAGTCGGTGGCCGCCAGCCGCGCCGGCGCCCCGGAGTCCGGGTGGCGGATGACTACCGCGTCCGCGCCGATGGCCAGCAGCGTCTGGGCGGTGTCCTTCAGCGATTCGCCCTTGGAGACGCTCGAGCCCTTGGCAGAGAAGTTGATCACATCCGCGCTCAGCCGCTTGGCGGCGGCCTCGAAGGAGATGCGCGTGCGAGTGGAGTCCTCGAAGAACAGGTTCACCACGGTGCGTCCGCGCAAGGCCGGAAGCTTCTTGACCTCGCGGGTGCCGGTTTCGCGCATTTCCTCGGCGATGTCGAGGATGGCGATGGCTTCGGCGCGGCTTAGATCCGCGGTGGAGAGCAGGTGCTTCATGCGCTGGCCTCGATGATGACTTCGTTGCTTGAATCGACTTCGGCCAGGTGCACGCGCACCTTTTCGCTTTTCGCGGTGGGCAGGTTCTTGCCTACGTGGTCCGCGCGGATGGGAAGTTCGCGGTGACCGCGGTCCACCAGAACCGCCAGCCGCACGATGCGCGGGCGCCCCCAATCGGAGAGCGCATCCAAGGCGGCGCGGATGGTGCGTCCGGAGTAGAGCACGTCGTCCACCAGCACGACGACCTTGCCGTCGATGCCGCCCGCAGGCAGGCGGGTTGGCGCCGGGGTGCGGGTGGTGGTGTGCCGCAGGTCGTCGCGGTACATGGTGATATCCAGCTGTCCGACCAGCGACGCGGGGTCAAGCTGGGTCGGCGCGGAAGCGGCGATGCGCTGTGCGAGGCGTTGGGCCAGCGGATAGCCGCGGCTCGGAATGCCTAATAGCACCAGATCTTCGGTGCCCTTGTTGGCTTCGATGATCTCGAAGGCCACACGGGTCAGTACACGTTCGATATCCTCGCCGGTCAATACCGTGCGAGCCACATCGGCCTGTGAATTTTCATTCATCCTGTGCACCTCTCCCTTCTCCGCCTCACGGGACGGGATTTAAAGGAATATTGCTAGTTCAAATTATCACGATCCGGCCACCATTCCCTAGCGGAAAGCTATGCATGACACTGAATGATCGGTGATCTCTCTCACGGCGCTTTCCGGGCTCGCGCAGCCATCCCCGCTAATGGCAGGAAAGTACCGCAGCGCCCGAGGTTCGAAGGGCTTGAATTGTTGGCTTCGCCACAGCGGATCCTCGGAAATGCCGAAGAAGCAATGTTGAGTTTTTCACGCTGCTCCCCGTCGCGGCGCAGAACCTCCTAGGCCTCGGCAGGTGCTGCCTCCGGGGCCACGCGGGTTAAATACCGCAAGCCGGAACCCAGCAGGTTCCGGCTTGCGGTAGTTCAGGAGAATCGAGGATTAGTCGACCAGGGTGTCCTTGACGCTTTGAATGCGTCCGAGCACGCCGTTGACGAACTCGGGAGACTCGTCGGTGGACAGCTCGCGCACATTCACGACGGCTTCGGCCACGGCAACCGCGTCCGGAACCTCGTCGTTGTACAGCAGCTCCCATACGCCGATGCGCAGCGCCATGCGGTCCACGGCGGGCATCCGCTCGATGGTCCAGCCCTTGACGTAGCTTTCGAGCACCTCGTCGATGCGGTCCAGGTGGGCGGTGACGCCCTCGAGGATCGTCAACGAATACTCGTTGAGCACGATGTCAGAATTTTCGCGGCGCGCGATGGCTACGCTGAGCGCATCGACGTCGCGGGCCTCGGCTTCGAAAAGAAACTCAAGTGCACGACGACGCGCCTTGGCGCGGGCCCTCACTAGGAGACACGTCCCAGGTAATCGCCGGTGCGGGTATCAACCTTCACCTTGGTGTTCTGATCGACGAACAGCGGAACCTGGATTTCCTTGCCGGTTTCCAGGGTTGCCGACTTGGTGCCTGCCGAGGAGCGGTCGCCCTGAAGGCCCGGTTCGGTGTAGGTGATTTCCAGGATGACCGAGGCCGGAAGCTCCAGGTACAGTGGGCTGCCGTCATACATGGCGATGGTCAGTTCCTGATTTTCCAACAGGAAACCGGCCGAGTCGCCCACGGTCTGGCCGGGCACGGTGATCTGGTCGTAGTCTTCCAGGTTCATGAAGACGAAGTCTTCGCCGTCCTGGTAGAGGTACTGGTAGTCGCGGCGGTCAACGTTGGCCAGCTCGATCTTGGTGCCGGCATTGTAGGTCTTGTCCAGAACCTTGCCCGTGAGCACATTGCGCATCTTGGTGCGCACGAATGCGCCACCCTTGCCCGGCTTGACGTGCTGGAAGTCGATGATGGTCCACAGTTGGCCATCGATCTTAATGACCTGACCATTCTTGATGTCAGTTGTATCCGCCACGGGTCCTCAAATCCTCTATTTTCGCCAGCGTGCACTGGCATTATCAAAAATCCATTTATAACTATAGCAAACCGCGAAGAGAGCTAATTTCGCGCGCGTTCCTCGGCAAGTGCCAGGCAGGCGGCCGACGCGTTGACCAGATGCTCCGCCGAACCCATCTGCTGGCGCTGCTCCAGGGCCGCACGGAAGCGGGTAGCCGCGGCCTTGTAGTCCCCCTTTTCGAAGAAGGACATCGCCAGGTGGTGCTGCATCAGCGGCTCGTAGTAGGTGCCGGAGAATTCGTCCACCAGCTTGCGCAGGCGATTGATCGCGCGATCGAAATCACCTTGCAGGCGGGTCAATTCGGTATCCAGCACGCGCAGATGCGCGTTGGTCGGGTCACTGAACCGCGACTCGGCGATCAGGTTGCCGGCCTGGGCCAGTTCCCCGCGGGCCATATGGATGACCACCTGGTCGGTCGGGGTGCCAGAGCGCATCGAACGGTCCGCGGCTTGTT
Source organism: Glutamicibacter sp. BW80 (assembly GCF_002332385.1). Classification (NCBI taxonomy): domain Bacteria; kingdom Bacillati; phylum Actinomycetota; class Actinomycetes; order Micrococcales; family Micrococcaceae; genus Glutamicibacter; species Glutamicibacter sp. BW80. Next base: position 64,144 of record NZ_NRGV01000030.1, read on the forward strand.
CATCGGTGATGAATGGCCGCAGGTTGCTCGGGTCGATCAATACTCCGTCGATGGAGGTGCCCACGCCTTCGTGGTTCACCGATGCGACGTCGATGGCGTATGCGGTGAATTCGCTCATGCTTACTCTCCGATCTCTTGGTAGGCGGCGAATAACAGCGAGTTATCCGGCACCTCGTAGATGCGCGGCTTGCCGATGGCTTCGAGTACCACGAAGCGCAGCTGGTCGCCGCGGGTTTTCTTATCGCGCTTCATGCCGTCCAGCAGCGCCATCCACTTGTCGTTGCGGTAGCTGGTGGGCAGGCCCAGGGACTTCAGGATGCTGAAGTGGCGATCGGTCACCGCATCGGAGGTGTAGCCCACCGAACGGCCTAGTTCCGCGGCAAAGCACAGCCCGATGGAGACCGCGGCCCCGTGGCGCATTGCATAGCGCTCGGAGAGCTCGATGGCGTGGCCCAGGGTGTGGCCGTAGTTCAAGAATTCGCGCGGACCGGATTCCTTCAGGTCCTTGGAGACCACCTCGACCTTCACCGCGATGGTGCGTTCGATGATTTCGCGCAGTCGCGCGCTGTCCGGGCGGATGGCGTCTTCTGGATCCTCTTCGATCAGCTCCAGAATGCGCTCGTCGGCGATGAACCCGCACTTGACTGCTTCGGCCAGCCCGGTGACCAGTTCGTTCTTCGGCAGCGTTGCCAAAGCGTCGAGATCCGCGAGCACGCCGGCCGGTGGGTGGAAGGCGCCGACCAGGTTCTTGCCCTCGGCGGTGTTGATGCCGGTCTTGCCGCCCACGGCCGCGTCGACCATGCCCAGCAGCGAGGTGGGAATGTGGATGACCTTGACCCCGCGCAGCCAGGTGGCCGCCACGAAGCCCGCCACGTCGGTGACCGCTCCGCCGCCCACGGCAACCACGGCGTCGGTGCGGGTGAAGTCGTTCTTGCCCAGGACTTCCCAGCAGAACCCGGCAACCTGGATGTGCTTGCCCTCTTCGGCATCCGGGATTTCCGCGGTCAGCGAGGTGAAACCGGCCTTTTCCAGATCGTCGCGGACCACGTCGCCGGTGGCGCGCAAGGCCCGCGGGTGGATCACCAGGACCTTCTTAACCGCCGAGCCCAGAAGTTCGGGCAGGTGTCCCAATAGTCCGTTGCCGACCAGAACCGGGTACGACTCCGCGGGGGTGGTTCCGGTGACTTGAAGTGTGGTGGGTGCTAGTGGCATCCGAGAAGATCCTCCTGATGGTGCTGATCTGTAAAGCCTACGCGGGAGCGTACTGGGATTCGCTATCTCGTGCTGTGAATCACATGGCTCTCGATGGCTTCGACAAGCTGGGCAACGCTCAGATTGTCTACCTGTAAGGTCAGATCAGCAAGGGTTTCATAGATATCGTGGCGGGCTTCGTAGAGCCTGGTCCAGGTGGTGAGGCTTTGGTCACCGGCCAGCAGCGGGCGGTTCGTATCCCCGGCCAGCCGGCGTTTGGCCGTGGCGAGGGTCATCGCCAAGTAGATCACGGTCCCGCCGCGCAGCACCGCCTGGTTTTCTTCGCGCAGCACGGCCCCGCCGCCGGTGGCGATCACCCCGGCCCGCAGTTCGGCCAGTGCGGCGACCTCCAGATCACGGAAGTAGGCTTCGTCGTGTTCGGCAAAGATCTGCGGAATCGAACCATGGGCGGCGACGATGTGCGCGTCGGAATCGGCGAAATCGGTGCCCAGCGCCTTGGCCAGCGCCTTGCCCACAGTTGACTTGCCGCTGGCCATCGGCCCAATGAGGTAAATCATCTGCCGGTTAGACTCCGGTCGACCCTAGATTGGCGGGAATGCTGGCCAGGTAGCTTTGGATATTGCGCTTGGTTTCGGTGACCGAGTCTCCGCCGAACTTCTCCAGCAGCGACTGGGCCAGGACCAGCGCGACCATCGCCTCGGCGACAACGCCGGCGGCGGGCACCGCGCACACATCCGAACGCTGGTGGTGGGCGGTGGTTTCCTCGCCGGTGGCCGTGTCGATGGTGGCCAGGGCGCGCGGCACGGTGGCGATCGGTTTCATCGCCGCACGCACGCGCAGCACCTCGCCGATGCTCATGCCGCCCTCGATGCCGCCGGCTCGATTGGTTTCGCGCTTGATTCCGCCCGCGGTGGCCGGCACGATCGCGTCGTGGGCGGCCGAACCGCGTCGGGCGGCGGTGAGGAAGCCGTCGCCGACCTCAACACCCTTGATGGCCTGAATGCCCATCAGCGCGCCGGCCAGCCGGGAGTCCAGCCGGCGGTCCCAATGCACGTAGGAGCCGATGCCCGGAGGCAGGTTGTAGGCCAGCACCTCCACGACGCCGCCCAGGGTCTCCCCCGCCTTGTGCGCGTCATCGACCTCGGCGACCATGGCGGCCGAGGTTTCCCCGTGGAAGCAGCGCAATGGATCCGCGTCCAACGCCGCAACGTCCCCCAGGGTGGGCAGCGGTGCGTCGAGGGGCGCCGCGACGGCGCCGATGGCGGTGGTGTGCGAGACGAGTTCGATGCCCAGATCGGCCAGAAAGGCCTGGGCTACCGAGCCGAGGGCCACGCGGGCCGCGGTTTCGCGGGCGCTGGCGCGCTCGAGCACCGGACGGGCATCGTCGAAACCGTACTTCTGCATGCCGGTGAAGTCCGCGTGCCCCGGACGCGGGCGGGTCAGCGGCGCGTTGCGCGCCATCGAGGCCAGTTCGTCCAGGTCAACCGGGTCCGAGTTCATCACGCGTTCCCATTTGGGCCATTCGGTGTTCCCGATTTCGATGGCTACCGGTCCGCCCTGGGTCTTTCCGTGGCGCACGCCACCGAGGAAGGTGACCTGGTCCTTTTCAAACTTCATGCGCGCGCCTCGGCCGTAGCCCAGGCGCCGCCGAGCCAGTGCATCGCGCACCGCTTCGCTGTCCACCGAGACTCCGGCGGGTAGGCCTTCAAGAATTCCAACTAGTGCCGGGCCGTGTGATTCGCCCGCCGTCAACCAACGCAACATGGATTCTATTTTGCCATGACATGGCCTCATTAACCGCGTCGATGAAGCCCCAGTGAGCGATACATCGCATTTGTGACGTTTTCGCGGGTGTGCGTGTCGAAGTCTGCGGCGCTGAAATAACGGGCTTGCTCCACCGCCTGGTGCACCAGCATATGAAGCCCGGAGATCACCGTGCCGGCCCAGGACTCGGCCAGTTTGCTCGGCCACGGGTCATAGGCGACATCCAGCAGCAGCCCCTGGCCGCGGCCCAGATGCGGCACCCAGCTGTCGGCGGCGCGCGGCGGCAGCGTGCTGATCACCAGGTGGTCAGCGGCGATGCCGCCGGCACCCAGATCCTGCACCTGCACCAGCTGCACGCGCAGGCCCAGCTGGCCGGCCAGTGCGGTGGCCCGCTGCGCACGGGTGGCGTCGCGCACCACCAGCTTGAGTTCCTTGACGCCAAGTTCCGCGGCCGCTTCGATGGCCGCCAAGGCCGTATTGCCGGCGCCCAGCACGGTGCCCCTCGATGCTTGGCGCAGCCGCGCGTCGGCCAGCGCCAGCACGATCCCGTCCACGTCGGTATTCTGCCCATAGAGGGCGCCGTCGGGGCGCACCACGATGGTGTTCAGCGCGCCCAGGCGCGCCACGCGCGGTGAAACCTCATCCATCAGCGGAACGAAGACATCCTTCAACGGCATGGTCACCGAACATCCGGCCCACCCGCCGGCACGCATTTTGGCCGCCTGCTCCGGGGCCTGGGACGGGTCCAGCTCGATGGCCCGATAGTCGATGTCGGCGCCGAGCAGCTCATAGGCCGCTCGATGCAGCACCGGGGATTTGGAATGCTTGATGGGTTGGCCCAAGACGGCGGCGCGCATTACTTGCAGACCTCCGCATTCGCCGCGCACCAGGCGCGGAATTCGTTCTGGTTCACCTGGTGCTCGGCATAGTTCGAGGCGAATTTCGTCTCGCCGCTCTGCGTATTGACCGTCACCCAGTAGTAGAAGCCGTTATCCGCCGGGTTGACCGCCGCATCGATCGCGGAGGTTGCCGGGGAGCCGATCGGGGTCGGCGGCAGCCCGGTGTGCACATAGGTGTTGTACTGGTTGCCTGCGTCCCTTTTCTCGGTCGCGGTGAACTGCAAGGAGTACCGGTCAAGCCCGTAGATCACCGTGGAGTCGGTCTGCAGCAGGCCATGGGTCTCCACGTTGTTCGGGTTCAACCGGTTTTCGATGGCTCCGGCCACCGTGGCATAGTCCTTCGGGGTGGCTTCGGCCTGCAGAATCGAGGCGACCTTCAACGCCCGGTAGCCTTCGCCCAGGTCATTGACTCCGGCATCTTGCAAGGCGGTCTTGGTCGAATCCACCAATTCGGTGAGCACCTTCTCGGCGCTGGTATCCAGGGCAAAACGGTATTCGCCCGGGTGCAGCCAGCCTTCGAGGTTCTTCACCGACTCGGGCAGCCCGAACTTCTCGGGCTGGTTCGCCAGCTCGCCCAATTTCTTCTCGTCGAGCCCGGAGCCCTTGGCGATTTCGGCCAGCGAGGCCTGCAGCCGCAGATTCGCCTTCAACCCGATGTAGAAGACCTTGTCCGGACGATTATCGACCAGCACCTCGGTCGCGTCCGCGGCGGGCATCTGCAGCTTCAGCGGATAGGTTCCGGGGTGAATGACCACATTGTCCGCCTTCGAGTCCTCCAGCGCGTCCATGAACAGCTTGTCGCTGGCCACCACGTCGAGTTCCTCGAGCTTGCGCGAGATCAGCGCCGGACCCCAGCCGTCCTCCACGGTGAATTCGACCGCTTGGCCGCCCGGGCCCGGGTAGTCATCCGGGTTGAACTGCTTGACCAGCGAACGGATGAAATAGAAGGACCCGGCGACCACGACGGCGAAGATCAAGAAGGTTGCGAGCATCACCAGGTTGCGGCGGCGTTTGCTGCGCTTCTTGCGCGCCTTCGCCGCGCCGCTGGCGGGCACCGTGCCGAGCAAGGATTCGGGCGCCGGCTGCGGCTCGGCGTCTGCCATGGCCGGTTCCGGCTCGCGGTGCAGCTCGGCCGCGGCCGAATCTGCACCGCCGTAGAGCTGCTCACCGGTCAGTTCCGGGGTAGTTGGTGTTGCGAGGCCTTGCGGCTCGCCAGCTGCAAAACGCGCGTAAAGCTCGGAAAAGGTTTCACGCTGCCGTTCGCGGCGGGCTTCTTCTCGCATCAATTCTCCCTGTGGATTCTCGCGGCGCGCGGTTACTTCAGCACGATGCGGCTGGCTTGAACGCGCACACCATTACGTCGCATTTCAAGCACCTGTTGCAGGATTTCAATGGCGGCCGCCTGGTCAACGACCTGGCGATGGTCTTGCATGCGGCGCCCCGAGGCGTGCAACGAGCGGTGCGCGCTGACCGTGCTCAACCGTTCGTCAACCAAGAAAATCTCAACCTCGATGCTAGCCGCATTTGCCTCCTCGGCCAAGGCGATCGCGTAGTCACGAGCCATTTTCGTGGATTCCGTGGAATTCCCGGCCAGTGATTTCGGTTCCCCGATGAACACCTCGGAGACCTCACGGTCAACGATCATGCGCAAGAGCAGGCGGCGATCGGAGTTCTTCTTCGCATCGCGGCGCAGGGTCATCACCGGGGTCGCGAGGATTCCCGACGGATCGGAGACGGCGACGCCGACGCGGGCCAGGCCCACGTCGACGCCGAACGCTAGCTTAGCCATTGGCAAGGGCCGCCCGGATCGCCGCGAGCGCGTCGTCGATCTTCGATTCGTCCGCTCCGCCGCCTTGGGCCATATCGTCCTTGCCGCCGCCGCCGCCGCCGAGTACCCCGGTTGCGGTGCGCACCAGCGCGCCTGCCTTGAAGCCGTTGGCGCGCGCCTCGTCGTTGGTCACCGCGAGCACCAGCGGACGGGAGTTCGACACGCCGATCAGCACGATCACCGCGGCCTGCGCGCCGAGCTTGCCGCGCAGGTCAAGGGCCATGGTGCGCAGCGCGTCGGCCGAATCGATCTGTCCGGCGTTGTGCGCCAGCAGCCGGGTGTTCCCGATGCTCTGCACCTGCTCCAGCAGGCTGGCCGACTGGGCGAGCATCGCGGCGCTCTTGAGCTCCGCGATCTGCTTTTCGGCGGCCTTCAGCTTCGCCACCGTGTCGTTCACGCGCTCGGACACCTGGTTGGAGGGCACGCGGAACAGGCCCGACAGCTCGGAAACCAGCGCACGCTCGGCGGCTCCGTGGCGGAACGCCTCCATGCCCACCAGCGCTTCGACGCGGCGGTTGCCCGAACCCACCGATGCCTCGGAGAGCAGGGTCAGCTGCCCGATGCGGGAGGTGGACGGCACGTGGGTGCCACCGCACAGCTCGCGCGACCAGGCCCCGTTCATCTCCACCACGCGCACGGCGTTGCCGTACTTTTCGCCGAAGAGGCTCATCGCGCCCAGCTTCTGCGCCTCGGCCATGGCCATCTCGTTGGTGATCACCTGGTGGTTCGAGGCGATCGCCAGGTTCACCACCTCTTCGACCTCGGTGCGGGCCGCCGCGGAAAGCGCCTCGGCCCAGGAGAAGTCAAAGCGCAGGTATCCGGCCTTGTTGAAGGAACCGGCCTGGGTGGCGGTGTCCCCGAGCAGCTCGCGCAGGGCCGCGTGCACCAGGTGCGTGGCCGAGTGGGCCTGCTCCCCGGAGTGGCGGCGCGCCGCGTCCACCTCGGTGCGCACCAGCGCCTCGGCAGGCAGTTCACCCTCGCGCACGATCACCTTGTGCACGTTCAGCCCCTTGATCGGGGCCTGCACGTCGGTGACCTCCAGGACGAAGCCGTCGCCGGTGATCAGGCCGATGTCGCCGGCCTGGCCGCCGGCCTCGGCGTAGAACGGGGTCTCGTCGAGCACCAGCTCGATTTCCTGGCCCTGTTCGGCGAAGTTCACCACCTGGCCGCCGGAGACGATGCCGCGGATCTTCGATTCGCCCACCAGCGTGTCGTAGCCGGTGAACTCCACCTTGCCCGCCTCGGCGAGCTTGGTGAATACCGACAGGTCCGCGTGCCCGGCCTTCTTGGACTTCGCGTCCTTCTGCGCCCGGGTGCGCTGTTCGGTCATCAGTTCGCGGAAGCGCTTCTCGTCCACCGCCAGGCCCGCCTCGGCGGCGATCTCCAGGGTCAGGTCGATCGGGAAGCCGAAGGTGTCGTGCAGCGCGAAGGCGTCGTCGCCGGTCAGCTCGCGGCCCGCGGTTTTTGCCTGCTTCAGCGCGTCGTCCAGCCGGGTGGTGCCCGAGGCGATGGTGCGGCGGAAGGCGCGCTCCTCGGCGTAGGCGATGCGTCCGATGCGGGCGAAGTCTTCTTCGACGATCGGGTAGACGCCCTTCATCGCGTCACGCGAGACCGGCAGCAGCTCCGGGAGCACCTCGGAGTCCACGCCCATCAGGCGCATGGCGCGCACCGCGCGGCGGATCAGCCGGCGCAGCACGTAGCCGCGGCCCTCGTTGCCGGGGGTGACGCCATCGGAGATGAGCATCAGCGAGGAGCGGATGTGGTCCGCGATCATGCGCAGGCGCACGTCGTTGGCGTGGTTCGGATCTTCCGGGTCCTCGGTGGAGGTGTAGCTGACCGCGGACAGCTCGGCGGCCTTGTCGAGCACCGGCCGCAGCTGGTCGGTCTCGTACATGTTCTCCACGCCCTGCAGGATCATCGCCAGGCGTTCGAGTCCCAGGCCGGTGTCGATATTGCGCTTGGGCAGTTCGCCGGCGACGTCGAAGTCGGTTTTGGAACGCACCGCGGAGAGCCGGTACTGCATGAAGACCAGGTTCCAGATTTCGATGAAACGGGTTTCGTCGACCGCCGGTCCCCCGTCCAGGCCGTACTCGGCGCCGCGGTCGTAGTAGATCTCCGAGCAGGGACCGCCGGGGCCGGGCTGGCCGGTGTTCCAGTAGTTGTCTTCCTTGCCGGTGCCCACCACGCGTTCGCGCGGGATGCCGATCTGCTCTTCCCAGATGCGCCGGGCTTCCTCGTCCTTCTCCGCGCCGTCTTCGTAGACGGTGACCCAGAGGCGCTCGGGATCCAGGCCGTAGCCGCCGTCCGCGAGCGAACCGGTCAGCAGCTCCCAGGCGAAGTGGATCGCTTCCTTCTTGAAGTAATCGCCGAAGGAGAAGTTGCCGCACATCTGGAAGAACGTGCCGTGGCGTACGGTCTTGCCGACCTCTTCGATGTCTCCGGTGCGGATGCACTTCTGCACCGAGGTGGCGCGCGCGTACGGCGCCTCCTCCTGGGCGGTCAGGTAAGGGATGAATGGGACCATGCCGGCCACCGTGAACAACAGCGACGGGTCAGATGAGACCAGCGAGGCGCTGGGTACCGCTGTGTGCCCCTTCGCGACGAAGAAGTCGACCCAGCGGCGTGCAATTTCCTGCGTTTTCATCGTGTTACGGATGATCCCTTCACTTAGCGGTGTCCACGCCCAAGGCGGAACGTAATTCTACTTCGCGGGAGTTCATTCCTTCGCGGAATGCCCCCACTACCTCCGAGATGCGGTCGGCGTACTTGCCGACCTGACGGTTCAGGGCCGCCCCGGAGGATACTTCGGTGTATTTCTTGGTGGCGAGGACTCCGACGCCCACGCCGATAACAACCCACAAAAGCTTTTTCATTCTAGTCTCCCCTAACGGCTGCGGCGGCCCTTGCCGCTGGTGTTCGCATTGATCGCTGCCTGCACACCCGAGGTGAATGCGGCGATCTTGATCAGTGGCTTGCCCACGGTGGCTGCCACCAAGGAGGACAGCGCGGAGACGTTGGCGCTCGCATCGGAGACGTTCGAGGTGATCGCGTCGACCTTCTTGAGCTGGTCGTTGGTCGTGGCGACGGTATTGGCAACTTCGCCAATCAGCGGGGTCGTCCCGTCCGAGAGGTCCTTGATCGAGTTGCGAAGCTCATCAAACACCCTGCCCAACTTGATGATCGGCACCGCCAACAATGCCACCAGAATGGCAAAGACGCCGGCTGCGATGAGCCCTGCAATATCCGAACCCGACATGTGCTTCCTCTTCTGCTTTGGGTGTTTGCTGCCAGTCCAGCTTAGCGAACCGCGAGCTGATATAGGTAGTTAAGCCAATGGCCCGCAACCGAGTCGGTTGCGGGCCATTGAACACGCGCTAGATTTAGCGTGCGTAGTACTCGACCACGAGGTTCTCTTCGCAGGTCACTGGGATCTCTGCACGCTCAGGAGCGCGCAGGTAGGTAGCCTGCAAGGCTTCCAGCTTCACGTCCAGGTAGGCAGGAGCTGCTGGCAGCACCTGTGAGTGCTCACCTGCTGCTGCCATCTGGAATGGAACCATCTTCTCGCTGCGTTCGTGCACGTGGATCAGCTGACCCGGCTGCACCTTGAACGATGGGCGGTCCACGCGCTGGCCGTTAACCAGGATGTGGCGGTGCACAACCAGCTGACGGGCCTGCTGGATGGTGCGGGCGAAGCCTGCACGCAGCACCAGGGCATCCAGGCGGGACTCGAGCAGTGCCAACAGGTTGTCACCGGTCTGGCCGCCGAGGCGCTTGGCTTCCTTGAATGCGTTCAGCATCTGAACTTCGCGGATGCCGTACTGGGCACGCAAACGCTGCTTTTCGCGCAGACGAACCGCGTAATCGCTGTCCTGCTTCTTGCGGGCACGGCCATGCTGGCCGGGACCGTAGGGACGACGCTCCATGTACTTTTCAGCTTTTGGAGTCAGGGCAAGGCCGAGTGCGCGCGAGAGGCGCACGGTACGGCGGGCACGGGCGTTAGCCATATGTGTGTCCTTTTCGTTTTAGCGACGGGATCTACTGGCCTCCGGGACGGAGAGTGTTGGGGCGTCGCGGCCCTCGACCACTGCAACCTTGCCTCCCGAACGATGACTCGCGCGGGTGGCATGGCTTGCCAGCCAAGGATCAAGTCTACACGATGCACCCCGGCCAGCAGGTGAGCTGTAACGAAGCTCGCTAACGTTTCTTCTTGTCCTTGCGCCGAATGATCTCGCGCAGCCGCGCCAGCCGATCGCCCAGCGAGCGTTCGGTCCCGTTGGCGTTGGGGCGGTAGTAGTCGGTGCCGATCAGGTCATCGGGCAGGTACTGCTGGCTGGCGATCGAATGCGGGGCATCGTGGGAGTAGATGTAGCCCACCCCGTGGCCCAGCGCCTTGGCCCCCGGGTAGTGCGCGTCGCGCAGATGGTCCGGGACCAGCGCGCCCTTGCCGGCGGCCACGTCGGCCAGCGCCTCGTTGATCGCGTTGTAGGCGGCGTTGGACTTCGGCGCGGTGGCCAGGTGCACGGTGGCGTGCCCGAGCATGATCCGGGCCTCCGGCATCCCGGTCAGCGCCACCGACTGCGCGGCGGCCACCGCCAGCGGCAGGGCGGCGGGATCGGCCATGCCGATATCCTCCGAGGCGCTGATCATCAGCCGGCGGGCGATGAACCGCGGGTCCTCCCCGGCCGAAAGCATGCGCGCCAGATAGTGCAGGGCCGCATCCACATCCGAGCCGCGGATCGACTTGATGAACGCGGAGATGATGTCGTAGTGCTGGTCCCCGTCCTTGTCGTAGCGCTGCACCGCCTGGTCCATGGCCAGCTGCACATGCTCGTCGCCGATCTCGATCGGCGGCTGCCCCGCGGTTCCGGCGGCATTCCAGGCCACCGCGCCGGCGGCTTCCAGCACGGTGAGCGAACGGCGGGCATCGCCCTGGGCCAGGCGCACGATCGCGTCGCGCTGCTCGGCCGGCAGGATCACCTGCGCATCGAAGCCGCGCTCATCGTCAACCGCCCGCTCCAGCAGCGCGGCCACATCCGCGTCGGTCAGCGGGCGCAGGGTCAGCAGCAGCGAGCGCGAGAGCAGCGGCGAGATCACCGAGAAGGACGGGTTTTCGGTGGTGGCCGCGACGAGCACCACCACCCGGTTCTCCACCCCGGGCAGCAGCGCATCCTGCTGGGCCTTGTTGAAGCGGTGGATCTCGTCGAGGAACAGCACCGTGGTCATCCCGCGCAGGTCGCGGTCGTCCTTGGCCTGGTCGATCACCCGGCGCACATCCTTCACCCCGGCGGTGATCGCCGAGAGCTCGACGAACTTGCGGTCCGTGGCGCGGGCGATCACATGCGCGATGGTGGTCTTGCCGATGCCCGGCGGGCCGTAGAGAATCACGCTGGCCGGGCCGGCCAACCCGGTTTCCGGGTGCTCGGCGAGCTGGCGCAGCGGGGAACCGGGGCCCAGCAGGTGCTGCTGGCCGACCAGCTCATCGAGCGTCTTGGGGCGCATGCGCACCGCCAGCGGCGGGCGCGGGCGCTTGATCGAACCGTCGTCCAGGGCATCCAGCAAATCGTTCACTCCCCCAGCCTACCGATACTCTGGTAGCTGCGAAGAAAGGATCACATGCGCGCAGTATTACAACGAGCCAGCCGGGCCAGCGTCGAAGTCGAGGGTTCGATCGTCGGGCAGCTACCGGGCCCGGGGCTCGTGGTGCTTCTAGGCATCACGCACGAGGATGACGAGGCTACCGCCCGCAAGGTGGCGCAGAAGATCTACGGGCTGCGCATCTTGGAGGATGAGGCAAGCTGCGAATCGCTTGGCGCGCCGCTGCTGGTGGTCAGCCAATTCACGCTCTACGCCGCGGTGCGCAAGGGCCGGCGCCCCTCCTGGTCGGCGGCGGCGCCCGGCGCGCACAGCGAACCGCTCTACGAATACTTCGTGGACTACCTGCGCGACCTCGGCGCCAGCGTGGAGACCGGGGTGTTCGGCGCGATGATGGAGGTCAACCTCACAAATTCCGGCCCATTCACGGTAATCGTGGATTCCGCAGAGCTGGCCTAGCGGCCCGTGGCCCGGACCAGGTGCACGAGCCGGTCGAAGCTGGCGCGCTGCGCCTGCAGTTCGGAGCGGCCGGCGGCGGAGAGCTCGTAGACTTTTCGCCCCGGTCCGCCTTGGCCTTCCTCCCACCGTGTTCCGAGCAGTCCGGAAGCTTCCAGCTTGGCCAGTGCGGGATAGAGCGTCGCGCCCTTGATCGGCCCGAATCCGCGTTCCTGCAAGGATTTGGACAGCGCATAGCCATGGGCTTGACCGCCGGACAGCTCGGCAAGCAATAGCATCGGCAGCATCGCGCGCTGCCAGGAGCCGGGAAATTCGCTACTCATCGCGGCCTTCCTGCACCGCCTGGGCATGCGCCCGGCGTTCGGCAAGCTTGGCTTGGACGTAGTCCGCCCGATCGGCGCGGCGCAGCTGGTAGAGCGAGATGCCGATGAACACCATGAATGCTATCGCGATGAAAATCTTCCAACCGCTGATCCCTGGTTCCAGCAGCTCCGGAATGAGGCTCATGCCATAGACGCATGCGACGGCCAGCGGCAGCAGGCGACGGAGCAGCCAGCGCCGCTTGAGCGCACTTTCGGTATTCACCGCCAGCCCGATGGCAAAGGTGCTGGGTGACCCGAATTCCTCGAGCATGTCCACGCTGCTGCCTGCCGCACCGAGATCGGAACCATGCTGGCGTGCCGCAGCCAGTGCCTCCCGGGCTTCCTTCGCGTTCATTCCGTAGCGGCCACGCAGCAATCGCGCTACCTCGTCGAACCAGCCGCTCGGATCAAGGGCTGCCGCCGTGCTGGCTGAGGGTTTTTCCTCGGCCCTGGTGAAGGGCAGGAACCAGGAGCCGAGCGCTGCCGCCGCCCCAAGGAGCGGCGCCAGCCAATTTGGCACCGGCAGGTGGCCTTCGCCGCCAAGGACGGCGATCCCAATAGCCGCGGCGATGCTTGCCAGGCACCCGGAAATACCGATCAGCCAGGAAGCTTCGAAACGCCCCTTCAAGCGGTAGAACCACCAAAGGTGGGCCGAAGCGGCAATGCCAACCCCTCCGGCCAGGGCCGCCAGCTGCCAGTAGTGCCATGAATAATTCGCCCATCCGTCGCGGAAGCCAATCCATAGGCCGAAGCCCACGCAGATCAGCCCGGCCAGCATGCCAACGACGGCGAGCAGCGCGGTACCGGTCTGCACCGTGAGCTCTGCGTTGGCCCGCTGCTGGGGCGTAAGCGTTGCTTGGGCACGTTGCACGCCGTATTTCCACGGATCGCCAAACAGTTCGTCGGCACCGGTACCGCTATCGTGCACGGCAGCAAGCTGATTGCGCAGCTCGTTGCGGCATTGCTCGTTGGAGAGGTCGTTCCAAGCGATGGAAACCAGGAAAGTTTGGGCCCATGCGCGGTCTGCTTCTGGGTACTCTTCGATGATTCCGCTGGGAGATTCCGGGGACATTGGCTGCTCCGAACTGCCTTCAGATAACTAGGTCAAAATTCAACCTAGTTCAAAAATTATCCCGTGTCCAACGACACCGCAGCTGTTCGAAAACAAGAAAGGAGCAGGTTGAAACGAATAATCGTTTCAACCTGCTCCTTGCGGCTGTAGTCCGCGAAGCTGAACTATGAACCTACTTGGCGGCTTCGGCCACCGGGGCCTCGGCCTTCTTCTTCTCGGGCTTGAAATCGATGCCCGCTTCCTTGCGCTGCGCCGGGGTGATCGGCGCAGGAGCGGCAGTCAGCGGATCGAATCCGCCACCGGTCTTCGGGAAGGCGATGACGTCGCGGATCGACTCGGAACCGGTGAGCAGCTGCAGCACGCGGTCCCAGCCCAGGGCGATGCCGCCATGCGGCGGAGCGCCGAATTTGAAGCCCTCCAGCAGGAAGCCGAACTGGGTCTGCGCCTGCTCGTCGGACACGCCCATCAGCTTGAAGACACGTTCCTGCACGTCGCGCTGGTGGATACGGATCGAACCGCCACCGATTTCGTTGCCGTTGCAGACGATGTCGTAGGCGTAGGACAGGGCCGAGCCCGGATCCGTGTCGAAGGTGTCCATGAACTCTGGCTTCGGGCTGGTGAAGGCGTGGTGCACTGCGGTCCAGGCGCCGGCGCCCACCGCCACGTCGCCGGAAGCGACGGCCGCGGAGGCTGGCTCGAACATCGGCGCATCAACGATCCACACGAACGCCCAGTCGCCGTCCTTGATCAACCCGGTGCGGTGCCCGATCTCCACGCGCACCGCACCGAGCAATGCCCGGGATTCGGCCTTGTCGCCGGCGGAGAAGAAGATGCAGTCACCGGGCTTCGCGCCGGTGGCCTGCGCCAACCCGGCCTTCTCCTCATCGGAGAGGTTCTTCGCCACCGGGCCGGCCAGCTCGCCGTCTTCCTTCAGCAGCACGTAGGCAAGTCCCTTCGCGCCGCGCTGCTTGGCGAATTCCTGCCAGGCATCCAGGGTGCGGCGCGGCTGCGCGGCGCCACCTGGCATGACCACGGAGCCGACATAGGCGGACTGGAAGACCTTGAAGGAAGTGTTCGCGAAGTACTCGGTCATCTCGGTCAGTTCCAGGCCGAAGCGCAGATCCGGCTTGTCCGAACCGTAGCTGGACATCGCGTCGGCGTAGGTCATGCGGCGGATCGGGGTCGGGATCTCAACGTCGATCAACGACCAGATTTCCTTGACCAGCTTCTCGCCGAGCTCGATGATGTCATCTTCCTCGACGAAGGAAGCTTCGATATCCAGCTGGGTGAATTCCGGCTGGCGGTCCGCACGGAAGTCCTCATCGCGGTAGCAGCGCGCGATCTGGTAGTACTTCTCGAAGCCGCCGACCTGCAAGAGCTGCTTGAACAGCTGCGGGGACTGCGGCAGCGCGTACCAGGCGCCCGGGCTCAGTCGGGCGGGCACGACGAAGTCGCGGGCGCCTTCCGGAGTGGAACGGGTCAGCGTCGGGGTTTCGATCTCGACGAAGCCCTCGTCGTGCAGCAGGTTGCGCGCGGCACGGTTGACCTCGGAGCGCAGACGCAGGTTGCGGGCCGGGGTCGGCCGGCGCAAATCCAGGTAGCGGTGGCGCAGCCGCGCCTCCTCGCCGACCTCGACGTGCTCATCGATCTGGAAAGGCAGCGCCGCGGCGGTGTTCAGCACGATCACCTCATCGGCGATCACCTCGATCTCACCGGTTGGCAGGTTCGGGTTCTCGTTGCCTTCCGGGCGACGCTCAACGGTGCCCTTGATCTGCAGCACGAATTCATTGCGCAGCGGGTGGAAGTCCTCTTCGTCGCGCACCACAATCTGGGCGAAGCCGGAGGCGTCGCGCAAATCGAGGAACGCCACACCACCGTGGTCGCGTCGACGCGCGACCCAACCGGTGAGGGTGACCTGCTGTCCAATGTGCTCGGCGCGGAGTTCGCCCAGCTGATGAGTGCGTAGCACTACGATCCTTTCGGTCGGTTGAGACGTGAAATCTCTTCAGTTCTTCTCGATGACGAGTTTAGTGCACCGCAGCTAGTTGACGGTGTTGTGCAGATCTTCGGCCGGCGGCTTCCAGCTGGCGGCATCCGCGGCCAGCTGCTCGCCGGAGCGGATGTCCTTCACCTCGTGAGTGCCGTCCTCCTGGGTGAACCAGACGAACGGAATCCCGCGGCGGTCAGCGTACTTGATCTGCTTGCCGAACTTCTCGGCGCTCGAGGCCACCTCGCAGGCGATGCCGCGGGCACGCAGCGCGGAGGCGACGTCTTGGGCCTGGTGCCAGGAATCGGCGTTGGCCAAGGTGACATATACCACCGAGGGCACGGCGCGCGCGGCGCTGGCCAGCTCCTCGGCGAGGATGCGCGAGATCAGCCGGGTGACACCGATGGACAGGCCCACCCCCGGGTAGTTCTTCTTGCCCTTCGAGGCCAGCGATTCGTAGCGTCCGCCGGAGCAGATCGAACCGAGGGACTCGTGTCCGACGAGCACCGTCTCATAGACGGTGCCGGTGTAGTAATCCAGCCCGCGGGCGATGGACAGATCCGCCATCACCTTGCCCGGGGCACGCTTCGAGGCGGCGTCGATGACCTGGGCGAGCTCGTCGAGCCCGGTGTCCAGCAATTCGTGCTCCACGCCCAGGGCGCGCACCTGGGCGACGAAACCGGTGTCCAGGGTGCGGATCGCCGCGAGCGCCAGCGCGGCACGGGCCTGCTCTTCGCTGGCCCCGAGCTCGGTGACCAGGATCTTGGCGACGCCGTCTTCGCCGATCTTCTCCAGCTTGTCGATGGCGCGCAGCACCGCGTCCGGGTCTTCCAGGCCCAGCCCGCGGTAGAAGCCCTCGGCCAGCTTGCGGTTGTTCACGCGCAGCCGGAAGTCGCCGATGGGCAGGGCGGAGAGCGCATCCGCGATGGTCAGCGCGAGCTCCACGTCGTAGCTGAAGGGCAAGCTGCCCTCGCCGACGACGTCGATATCCGCCTGGGTGAATTCGCGGAAGCGCCCGTCCTGCGGGCGCTCGCCACGCCAGACCTTCTGCATCTGGTAGCGGCGGAACGGGAAGGCCAGGTGTCCGGCGTTTTCCACCACGTAGCGGGCGAAGGGCACGGTCAGATCGAAGTGCAGCGCCAGCGCGTTGGGGTCGTTCTTGTCCTCAGCTTCGGCGGCCAGCCGGGAGAGCCCGTAGACTTCCTTGTCGATTTCGCCCTTGCGCAGCAGCTGCCCGCGGGTTTCCACCGCGCGCGTTTCGATATTGGCGAAGCCATGGAGTTCGAAGGTGCGACGCAAGGTGTCCAGCACATGCTGTTCGACGGCCCGCTCGGCCGGAAGCCATTCGGGGAAACCTGATAGTGAGGCCTTGCGTGCCATGAAACTCCTTAGTACAAATTGGTTGCCCATCTATCCTACGACGCAACACATTGGATTACTGTGCACGTCGGCTTACTAAGAAACGGAGGTCACAGGTAGAGTTACCTCTAGCAAGCGAACAGTAAAGCGAAAGAGTTTCAGCGGTGACCACCAGTCAGAAATCCGACGACAGCCCGAACATCCCCTTGCCACAGGCCCATAAGCCAGTGGCGAAGCCGGTAGTGGCTCAGCCCGTCGACCACAGCACTCCCCTCGAAGAAGCGGCCAAATTTGCCCGTGTGACCGACGATGGGCACGTGTTTGTCATCATCGACGGCACCGAGCATCCGGTCGGGCAGTACCCGGACGCCAGCGAAGAAGAGGCCCTGGCCTACTTCGTGCGCAAGTACGATGACGTCGTCTCGCAGCTGATGCTGCTCGAACAGCGGGTCGCGGCCAAGGCGCCCAGCGGCGACATGCCCAAAACCCTCGACACCCTCGCAGCGACCGTGGCCGAACGCCACCTGGTCGGCGACATCCGCGCCATCGAGGCCCGCATCGAGTCCTTGCGCGGCGCGGTGAGCACCCTGTCCGCCGCACAGCGCCAGGCGAATGAGGCCGCTCGCGCCGAGCAGCTCAAGGTCCGCGAAGGACTGGTCGAGCAGGCGGAGGCACTGGCCGGGAAGCGTCCCGAGCAGATCCAGTGGAAGACCGCGTCCTCTGAGATGAACGAGCTGTTCGACACGTGGAAGGAAACCCAGCGTTCCTCCGTGCGGTTGCCACGTGCCACCGAAGATGCCCTGTGGAAGCGCTTCCGCGCCGCCCGCACCACCTTCGACCGGCACCGCCGCGCCTACTTCTCCCAGCTGGACGCGACCAACGCGCAGGCCAAAACGGTCAAGGAAGAGCTGATCGCGCGCGCCGAGGCGCTGGCGAGCTCCACCGACTGGGCGGGGACCGCCGCCGAGTACCGCAAGCTGATGGACGAGTGGAAGAAGTCCCGCCGCGCCTCGCGCAAGGACGACGACGCGCTCTGGGGCCGTTTCCGCGCGGCACAAGATGTGTTCTTCCAGGCCCGCGCCGCCGAAAACGCGAAGGTCGATGCCGAATACGCGCAGAACCTCGTGGTGAAGGAGGCCCTGCTCGAAGAGGCCCGCGCGCTGCTGCCGGTGAAGGATCTGACCATCACCAAGCAGAAGCTCGATGTCATCCGCGGCCGCTGGGAAGAGGCAGGCAAGGTTCCGCGCGCGGACCTGCAGCGTGTCGAATCGGCGCTGCGCCAGGTCGAAGAGGGTGTCAAGGGCGCCGAAGACGAGCAGTGGCGCCGTTCCAACCCGGAGACCAAGGCCCGCTCGAATTCGATGCTCACCCAGCTGCAGGAGACCATCGCGGCTCTCGAAGCGGATCTTGACGCGGCGAAGAAGCAGGGCAACGCCAAGCGGATCGCCAAGGCCCAGGAGGCCTTGGACGCCCGTCAGATGTGGTTGAACACCCTGGAAAAGTCGGCAGCCGACCTGGAGTAGAATCCACAGTTCGGCAGAACACCCCCTACGCGGCGGCGCTTGCTGGTTCAGTAGCTTCATGGAGAAAGTTACAAGACAGCGCGTCGCCGCGTTGCGTATCCCCGAAGACCTGTTCCTCGTCGGCGAACCCTTCACCCGCAATGAGCTCGGAGCCATGGAAACCCATGGGCTGCTGCGCGAATCCATTGGCGGGTGCTTTGTGGAGACCAGGTTCCGTTATGACTCGAGCGCCCGCGCCGGCATCGCCGCGTTCCTCGCCGGGCGCCAGCTGGGCAGAAACGACGTGTTCTGCCAGCAAACCGCGGCCTGGATCCACGGATTGCTGCCCCATGTGAATACGATCTGCATCTCTTCGAATGCCTACCATCGGCCCTACCGCCCCGGAAATTCGCTGAGCTTCGAATTTGTGCAGTTGCCGATCGAGGAGGCGGATCTGGTGAACCGCAAGCGGGTGAAGCTCACCGGATTGCTGCGCACCGTGTGCGATGTGGCCTGCTTCGACCCGTTGCCGATCGCGACGAGCGTGCTCAACCAGATCCAGCGGCTCCAGGATCCGTTCCTGAACCTGGCCGCCGTGGGCGAACGGCTCGCGGGACTCGATTCCGCTCCCCCGGTGGAACGCGCGCTGCGGCTGGTGCAGTCCTACCAGGCGCGCGCGGCATAAAGCGAACCCCGCCACCGCTGACCTCGGGTCGCGGTGGCGGGGTTCGGCTCAATGCTGCCTACCGGCGGCTGCCGGCGGTGGTGCGGTAGACGTCGTACACGCCATCGATGCGGCGGACCTGGTTGAGCACGTGGCTCAGGAACTTCGGATCGCCCATCTCGAAGGAGAAGCGCGAGATCGCCACGCGTTCGCGGCTGGTCTGCACGCTGGCCGAGAGGATGTTCAGGTGGCTTTCGGACAGGATCCGGGTGACATCTGACAGCAGCTGCTTGCGGTCCAGCGCCTCCACCTGGATTTCGACCACGAACACCCCGTGGTGCTTCTCCGCCCAGGCGACCGAGACCAGCCGGTCCGGCTGCTGGGCCAGCTGAGCCAGGTTCAGGCAGTCGGTGCGGTGCACCGAGACGCCGGCACCTCGGGTGACGAAGCCTTCGATGTCATCCGGGGGCACCGGGGTGCAGCAGCGGGCCAGCTTGACCAGCACATCGCCCACGCCCTGGACGATGACGCCCGCGTCGTTGCCCGTGGTGGGCTTGGCGAGGCTCGGAGTGACCGTGGCTTCCTCGTCGACCTGTTCGCCCGCTGGCGGGCCGGTGAGCGCCACCAGATGCTCGATGACGTTCTGCGCACTGGTATGCCCGTCGCCCACGGACTGGTAAAGCGCCGAAATGTCCACGTGGTGCAGGTTCGTGGCCACCGTGGTCAGCAGCTCGTGGGTCATCAGCCGCTGCAGCGGCAGCTGATTGCGGCGCAGCTCCTTGGTGAGCAGCTCCTTGCCCTTTTCGATCGCTTCTTCGCGGCGCTCCTTGCTGAAGTAGGCGCGGATCTTCGCCTTGGCGCGCGGGGATTTGACGAAGTTCTGCCAGTCCTGTGAAGGACCGGCATCCTCGGCCTTGGAGGTGAAGACCTCCACCACGTCGCCCTGCTTCAATTCGGTGTGCAGCGGAACGAGCTTGCCATTGACCCGTGAGCCGATGGTGCGGTGGCCTACATCGGTGTGGATGGAGTAGGCGAAGTCGATCGGCGTGGCCCCGACCGGCAGCGACATGATGTCGCCCTTCGGGGTGAACACGTACACCTCGGCGGAGTTGATGGTGTAGCGCAACCCGTCGAGGAATTCCTCGGAGTCGGTGGTGTCTTCCTGCCACTCCATCAACGAGCGCAGCCATTCCATGTTCTTCTCCGCGGAGAGCATCGAATCGCCGCGTTCGCCGTGCTTGTACTGGAAGTGCGCGGCCACCCCGTTCTCGGCGTGCAGATGCATCTCGTGGGTGCGGATCTGGATCTCCACCGGCTTGCCTTCGGGACCCATCACCGTGGTGTGCAGCGACTGGTAGAGGTTCAGCTTCGGCAGCGCGATGTAGTCCTTGAACCGTCCGGGCAGCGGATTCCATTCGGCGTGCACCACGCCCAGCGCGCCGTAGCAGTCCTTCACCGAGTCGACGGTGATGCGCACGCCCATCAGGTCGTGGATGTCGTCGAAATCCTTGCCGCGCACGATCATCTTCTGGTAGATCGAGTAGTAGTGCTTCGGGCGCCCGGTCACCGCGGCGTGCACGTTCAGCTCGCCGAGTTTGCTGTTCAGCCGTTCGCGGAGGCTGGCCAGGTATTTTTCGCGTTCCGGGGTGCGGTCCCCCACCATGCGCACGATCTCCTGGTACACCTTGGGGTGTAAGGCGGCGAAGGAGAGGTCTTCCAGCTCCCATTTGACCGCGTTCATGCCCAACCGATGGGCCAGCGGCGCGAAGATCTCCAGGGTTTCCTTCGCCTTGCGGGAGCTGGACTCCGGGGACACGTAGCGCCAGGTGCGCGCGTTGTGCAGCCGGTCGGCGAGCTTGATCAGCAGCACGCGGATGTCGCGGGACATCGCGACCACCATTTTGCGGACGGTTTCGGCCGGGGCCGCGTCCCCGTAGGTGACCTTGTCGAGCTTGGTGACGCCGTCCACGAGCATCGCGATCTCTTCGGAGAATTCCTTGGTGACCGATTCCAGCGAATAGTCGGTGTCTTCCACGGTGTCGTGCAGCAGCGCGGCGGCGAGGATCGAACCGGTCATCCCCATTTCGGCGAGGATCGTCGCTACGGCCACCGGGTGGGTGATGTAGGGGTCCCCGCTCTTGCGCTTTTGCCCCTCGTGGTGCTTCTCGGCCACTTCGTAGGCGTGGATCAGCAGGTCCAGGTCCGCCTTGGGATGCTTGGACTTCACCGTGCGCAGCAGCGGCTCCAAGGTCGGCGAGGTGCTCGGTGTGCTTCCTCGGCCCGCAAAACGTACTAGGCGTGAGATCGAGCGCCGCTTCGAATTGTTCAGGTTCGGCGTGTTTGCCATGCCTCGCTCCTTCCCACCGTCGCCGGTCATAACGGTGCTAGGTGCCAAGCTCGTGAGGCCGGCTCCATGCATTGTTTTAGTTCATTCGTTATAGCACGTTCGCGCGGTGACAACTAATTACGCGAACTTTTCCGAGACGAGAAAGTGCCTCGGATCGGTGGATCCGAGGCACTAGTCGTTCAGCTTCTCCGCACGGAATCTGCGGTGGAAGCGACCGGATGCCTAGGCGTCGAGCGCTTCGAGCTTCTGGGTGTGCTTGCGCACGTCCTCGTCGCGGTGGCGCAGCCAGCTGTACAGCGGCGCCTGCACGAACAACGTGGACAGGTTGGAGATGATGATGCCGATGAACAGCGCCAAGGACAGGTCCTTGAGCGTACCGGCGCCCAACAGGTAGGAGCCGATGAACAGAATCGACGCGACCGGCAGCACCGCCACCACCGAGGTGTTGATCGAACGCACCAGCGTCTGGTTCACCGCGAGGTTCACCAGCTGCTGGAAGGTGCGCTTCTGCTGCTGTTCATAGTCCTTGGTGTTCTCGCGGACCTTGTCGAACACCACCACGGTGTCGTAGAGCGAATAGCTCAGAATCGTCAAGAAGCCGATGATCGCACTCGGGGTGATCTCAAAACCGGAGAGCGAATAGATTCCGGCGGTGATGATGATGACCACGAACAGGCCCCCGATGGCGGCGACCGACATCTTCCAGGTGCGGAAGTACGCGGCCATCAGCAACCCGACGAGCACCACGAAAGCCAGCAGGCCCAGCATCGCCTGGCGTGAGACGTCCTGTCCCCAGGTCGGGCCGATGAAGTTGCTGGTCACCTCGCTGGAGTCCACCCCATAGGTTTCGGCCAGCTCGCCGGCCACCGTGATGGTCTGGTCGTCGCTGAGCCGTTCGGTCTGCACGCGCATGGTGCCCGGGGCGATATTCGTGACGGTGGCTTCGGCGCCGGAGGCGGCGGTTTTCACCACGTCCTCGCCGAGGCTGATGTCGGTATTCTGCACTCCGGAAACCATGAATTCCGAGCCACCGCGGAAATCGATGCCCAGGTTGAAGCCGCCCTTGACCACCGGGACCAGGATCGAGGCGATCACCAGGATCGCTGCGATCAGGAACCACAGGCGGTGCTTCTGCGTGAACGGGTAGGACGTTTTCCCGGTGTAGAGCTGGTTGCCCCACTCTGCGAGCTTATTCATTGTTCTCCTCCCGGTTTGCTTCGGCGCGGCGGCGTTCGGCGATGGTCATGCGCTTGGCAGCCTCGCCGCTCGCCTTGGAGTTCTTCTTGCCCCGGTTCGTCTCAACGTTCTCGTTGAAGCGGCGGACCTGGCCCGCGCCGCGGTACAGCGGCACCACGCCGAGCAAGGATGGATCCAGCCCGGAGAGGCGGTGTCCATCGGCGAAGAACTTCGTGCGCGCCAGCAGCATCAGCGTCGGGTGGGTCAAACCGTAAACGACGACGAGGTCGATGATTGCGGTCAGGCCCAGGGTGAAGGCGAAGCCTCGCACGTTGCCCACCGCCACCACGTAGAGCACGACGGCGGCCAGCACGTTGACCGCCTTGGAGGCCAGGATGGTCTGCTTGGCGCGGGACCAGCCCACGTCCACGGCGCTGGCCAGCGAACGGCCATCGCGCAACTCATCACGCACGCGTTCGAAGTACACGATGAAGGAGTCCGCGATCAAGCCGATCGCGACGATCAGACCCGCCACACCGGCCAGCGACAGGCGATAATTCATCGCCCAGCCAAGCAGCACGATCGCCAGATAGGTGAGCACGCCGGAAACCAGCAGCGACAAGATCGTCACCAGGCCCAGTGCGCGGTATTGGAAGAGCGAGTAGATGAACACCAGGACCAGGCCGATGACGCCGGCGATGAGGCCGGCCTTGAGCTGGTCGCTACCGAGGGTGGCGGAAACCTGCTGCTCGGACTGGATCTCGAAGCTGATCGGCAGTGCGCCGTACTTCAGCTGCTGGGCCAGCGCCTGGGAGGATTCTTCGGTGAAGCCGCCGGAAATCTGCGGGCGGCCATCGGAGATCACCGCGTTGGTGGTCGGAGCGGAGATCACCGTTCCATCGAGCACGATCGCGAACTGGTTCTGCGAACCCTGCAAGGCAATCAGGCGCTGGGTGGTTTCCGCGAAGGTTTCGGCACCCTGCTTGTTGAACTCGATGACCACGACCCATTCGCCGGTGACCGCACCCTGCACGCCGCGCGCCAGATTGGCGTAGGCATCGGAAATCTGGTCACCCGGAATTTCCTGCGGGCCGAGGATGTACTTCACACCCTGGCGCGGGTCGCAGGAGATCGTGGGCTTAGTAGGATCCTGCTCGGTGGTTTCACGCTCCGCGAGCACCGTGGGGCAGTCATAGGCTTCGAACTCTTGGTAGATCTCTTTGCTGATCCAGTTGGTGTCCGAAGGGTTCTCCGGCTCGCCATTTGGTTCTGGCACGTCCGCCTCGGCGGTGCGCTGCTCCTCGGGCGTAGCCTCGAAGGAACCGGTGATCAACACCGGGCGGAATTCCATATTGGCCGAAGCCTGGATCAGCTCGCGGGTTTCGGCGTCCGGGGTACCGGGCATCGAAACGACGACGTTGCGCCCGGACTGGGTGGTGATTTCCGTTTCGGAGACACCCGAGCCGGCTACACGCTGGCGGATGATCTCCACCGCCTGGTCCAGCTGCTCCTGGCCGATGCTTTCATCCCCCTTGACCCGCGGGGCCAGGATCATCTGGGTGCCGCCTTCAAGGTCTAGCGCAAGCTTCGGGGCGGCGCTGGTCTGGCCCGTCGATACACCAGCAACTAGGACTCCGGTTGCGATGATGAAGACGACCAGTAACCACAGCAACGCCTTGCGTGCCTGTTTTACAGGTCCAATTGATGACATCTATTGTGCTTTCTTGAACTGGTGGCGTGATGGTTTACCACCGCGATGGTGCCTGCCTTAGGCGTTGCGGTCGTCCTTGCCTTCGCCGTTCAAACGACGCAGGCTTTCCTCTGGGGATTCGGCGACGGCAGGAGCCTGCTCGGCGTCTTCGGCCGGGGCGGCGGGCGCATCGGCGTCCAGGAAGGTGGAGATGGCCTGGCGGTGCAAGGTGAGCACGACGCCGTTGGCGACCTCGACGAGCACGCGATCCTGCTCATCGATGCTGATGATGGTGCCGAAGATCCCCGAGTTGGTCATCACCTTGGCGCCCGGAACCGACTTGGTCTTCAGGGCTTCCTGCTGCTTGGAGACCTTCTTGCGGCCGCGGATCATCATGATGATCAGCACTGCGAACAGCGCCACCATCAGGATTATGGATGGGTTGAAGCCGCCACCGGCTGCCTGGGCAAGGACGAGGGAATTCACGTGTAATACCTGCTAACGATTCGTTAAAAGAATTAAGACGCCCGGGCATGCCAAAATCGGGGCATGTGTCGGGCGTCTCCAGTCTAATGGCTGAAAGCAAATCGCCTAGCCATTTACGCGGGCAGAGTAGAGTTATTCACCTAATCCACATCGGTTTCATAGTTTTGGGCTCCGGCAAAAATCGCGTCCTTGGGCATCACTAGGCCCAGATGCTCCCACGCCGCGGGCATCGCGATACGGCCACGCGGGGTGCGCCCCATCAAGCCTTCGCGGACCAGGAAGGGCTCGGCGACGGTTTCCACCGTCTCGCTTTCTTCTCCGACGGCGATCGCCAAGGTGGATAGCCCCACCGGGCCGCCGCCGAACTTCTTGCACAGCGCTTCGAGCACCGAACGGTCCAGCCGGTCCAGCCCCCTCGGGTCGACCTCATACATTTCAAGGGCAGCGGCTGCGGCGCTGGCATCGATCTGCTCGAGCTTGTTGACCAGCGCCCAGTCGCGCACGCGGCGCAGCAGGCGGTTGGCAATACGCGGGGTGCCTCGCGAACGGCTAGCGATCTCGCTGAATGCGGAGGAGGTCACGCGCAGGTCGAGCATCATCGCCGAGCGGCGCAGCACCAGTTCCAATTCTTCGACCGCATAGAATTCCAGATGCCCGGTGAAGCCGAAGCGGTCACGCAACGGCCCGGGCAGCAGCCCGGCGCGCGTGGTCGCACCCACGAGGGTGAACGGTGGAATTTCCAGCGGGATCGCGGTGGCTCCGGCCCCCTTGCCGACAATGATGTCCACACGGAAATCTTCCATCGCCATGTAGAGCATCTCTTCGGCCGGACGGGACATGCGGTGGATTTCATCCAGGAAGAGCACCTCCCCCTCGGTGAGCGAGGAGAGGATCGCGGCGAGGTCGCCGGCGTGCTGGATGGCAGGGCCGGAGGAAATGCGCAGCGGGGCGTTCATTTCGGCGGCGATGATCATCGACAGCGTGGTCTTGCCCAGCCCCGGAGGTCCGGAGAGCAGCACGTGGTCGGCGGTTCGCTCGCGGATTTTTGCCGCTTCCAACACCAGCGAAAGCTGCTGGCGCACCCGCCCCTGGCCGACGAAGTCATCCAGGTTCCGCGGGCGCAGGGCGGCCTCGATCACCCGTTCTTCCGGTTCGCTTCCGGCGTTTGTCAGCTGCGTGGACTCATTCACGGGGTCATCCTATCGGGCGCGGGCGCCGGTGGACATGCTGCGCAGGGCCGCACGCAGTATTTCGGAGACGTTGCCGGTTTCGACAACCTCTGGATTCGCCTTGCCCAGCGCCGTGAGCGTGGACTGGGCATCCTTTTCGGTCCAGCCCAAGCCGGTGAGTGCCTCGATAACCTGCGGCTCCCACACCGAGGCGGTGCCCGGGCGGCCTGTTGCGGTATCCACTCCGGTAGGTACGAGTTTTCCGTTCAGCTCCAGCACGATGCGGCTGGCGCCCTTCGGTCCGATGCCGGAGACCTTGGTGAAGGCGGCGGTGTCCTTGGTGTTCGCCGCGATGCGGACCTCTTCGGGGGTGTGCACCGCCAGGATCGCCAATCCGGTGCGCGGGCCAATGCCCGAGATGCCGATGAGCACCTCGAAGACCTCGCGTTCATCGGGCGTGGCAAAACCGAAAAGGGTCATCGAGTCTTCGCGCACCACCATCGAGGTGTGCACGGTGGCCTCGCGGCCCAGGTGCAGGGTGGACAGCGTGGCGGGGGTGGCGTGCACGAGCATGCCGAAGCCGTTGACGTTGATAACCGCGGAATTCAGGGTTGCCGCCTGGACCGTGCCGGTCAGTGAGCTGATCATGCCACTCCTCAAAAATATGTTCGAACGATCCCAGCTTATCGAAGATACCTACGAATGGCGATTAGCGGCGGGTTGCCCGGCGCTTCGACGAGGCTTCGGCGGCGATCCACGCCTGCTGGGCGGCGGTGAGCTGGTTCGAACCGACCCGCCCGGCGGTGGCCGAGGCCGAGGCCGAGGCGTTGGACCCGACCGCCGCACCGCGCCACCCGTGGGCGATGGCCAGGGCCACCGCATCGGCGGCATCGGCGGGCTTGGGCGGCTCGTCGAGCCGGCAGATCTTTGCGACCATCTTGCCGATGGCAACCTTGGTGGCCTGGCCGCTGCCGGTGACCGCGGCCTTCACCTCGGTCGGAGTGTGCAGAGCCACGGGAATGCCGCGGCGAGCCGCGGCGAGAATCACGATGCCGGTCACCTGGGCGGTGCCTATCACCGTGGACACGTTCGCCGAAGCGAAGACGCGTTCCAAGGCGAGCACGTCGGGCTGGTGCAGTTCGAGCCAGGCGTCGATCGCCTCGGCGATGGCCAGCAGGCGCGCGTCCAGCGGAGTGCCCGTCGGGGTGCCGGCCACGGTGAAGCCAACCAGTTCAACCTGCCGATTGGCGGCGACGTCGACCGCGGCCAGCCCGCAACGGGTCAGGCCGGGGTCGACGCCTACGATGCGCAGGGCCAAGCCGGTGCTTAGTTCTCTTCGTCGAGGGCCGCGCGGACCTCGTCGGAGAGGTCGGCGTTGGTGTAGACGCTCTGCACGTCATCGAGTTCTTCCAGCGCGTCGTACAGGTGCAGGAACTTGCGCGCCCCTTCGACGTCCAGGTCCACCTTCATCGACGGGATGAATTCCATCTCGTCGGTTTCGTAGGCGATCTCGGCTTCGTCCAAAGCCGCGGCCACGGCACGCAGATCCGAGGGATCGCAGACGATGGCGAAGTTCTCCTCTTCGTCCAGGATCTCGTCGGCGCCGGCATCGAGCACCACCATCAGCAGGTCATCCTCGGTCAGCTCGCCCTTGGGCAGGCGGACGACGCCCTTGCGGGCGAACAGGTAGGAAACCGAGCCGGGGTCGGCCACGGAGCCGCCGTTGCGGTTGATGCCCACGCGGACCTCGGAGGCCGCACGGTTCTTGTTGTCGGTCAGGCACTCGATCAGCAGCGCCGAGCCCTGCGGGCCGCGTGCCTCATAGATGATCTCGGTGTAGTCGACGACCTCGCCGGTCAGCCCGGCGCCGCGCTTGACGGCACGGTCGATGTTGTTGATCGGGACCGAATTCTTCTTCGCCTTGCTGACCGCAAGTTCCAGGGCCGGGTTGCCGGCCATATCGGCGCCGCCGACACGAGCGGCGACTTCGATGCCCTTGATGTACTTAGCGAAGGCCTTGGCGCGCTTGGCGTCGATCGCGGCCTTCTTATGCTTAGTGGTTGCCCATTTGGAGTGGCCTGACATGCTTTAAGCGTCTCCTCGCGTGATATTAATGAAAAATTCGTGGATAGCGCGGCTACCGGTAACTTCCGGATGGAAGCTGGTGGCCAACAAATTCCCCTGGCGTACTGCAACGATTCTACCTTGTGCGCGGCTTTCGGGGGCCGGAACCGTGCTGAGCACCTGCACGTCGGGCCCGACTTCGAGGGCTTCGGGTGCGCGGATGAACACCGCCTCGAGGCTATGCCCGGCGAATTCCAGCGGGTATTCGAAGGAGTCGACCTGCCGGCCGAAGGCGTTGCGGCGCACCAGCATGTCGATCCCGCCCAGGGTCTGCTGCTGCAAGCCGATGCTTGAAACCGCCGGGTTGTCCAGCCGGTCCGCGAGCATGATCATGCCCGCGCAAGAGCCATAGGCCGGCATTCCGGCGGCCAGGCGCGCCTTGATCGGTTCGGCCAGCCCGTAGCTGCGCGTCAGCCGGTCGATCACCGAGGATTCACCGCCCGGGATGATCAGCGCATCGACCGCCGCCAGCTCCTCGACGGTACGCACCGCGCTGGCCTTGACCCCGAGCCCGGACAGGGCGTTGAGATGTTCGCGGAAGTCGCCTTGGAGCGCGAGCACGCCGATAACCGTCATGAATCTACCTTCGAATATTGCTGGGCTGAAGTGGCGCCGGAAATTCAGCGACGGATCAACGGTAGTGCCTGGTGGCACGTGACGCGGCGCATGTTTCCCGGTGTGTCGTGGACACGTTGGCCGCCGGCGGGCAATGTTGGTAGCTTGCTTTTGAGGTCCGGCGCGAAATCCGCTGGCCGTTAACGCACCCGATTCGCCAAGGAGATACCCGATGGACGACCGGTACCAAACCCTGGAACTGCCAGGCGGAGTGGATATGCCCGCGCTGGCCCTAGGCACCTGGCCGATGCGCGGGAACGAAGCGCGGGACGCCGTCGCCAGCGCCCTGCGCCTGGGCTACAGGCATGTAGACACCGCCGAAAACTATGAGAATGAAGAGGCGGTGGGCGCCGGGCTGCGCGCCAGCGGGCTGCCGCGCGATCAGGTGTTCTTGACCAGCAAATTCAACAAGCGCTGGCATTCGTTCTCCGGGGTGGGCCAGGCGTTCGAGAATTCCGCGCAGCGCCTGGGTGTGGACTACCTGGACCTGTTTCTGATCCACTGGCCGAACCCGGACCAGGGCACCTTCACCGACGCGCTGGCCGGGCTCATCGAATTGCGCGAACAGGGAAAGATCCGCGCGGCCGGCGTCTCGAACTTCAAGCCGGCGCATCTGCAGGCGGTACGCGAGGCCGGGCTGCTGCCGGCGGTGAACCAGATCATGATCGACCCCGAGCACCTGAACGCCGAGACGCTGGCTGCCAATGACGCGCACGGGGTGCGCACGGTGGCCTATACCCCGCTGGGCCGGATGGGTGCATTCCTGCAGGCCGAGGCGATTAGCGCCCCGGCGGCGCACTACGGGAAAACCCCGGCGCAGATCACCTTGCGCTGGCATGTGCAGTCCGGTCGCGGGGCCGCGCCGAAGTCGGCGGATCCGCGGCGGCAGGCGGAGAATCTGGACATCTTCGATTTCGAGCTGACGGATGCGCAAATGCGCGCGATTGATGCGCTGGATTCCGGGGACGGCCCGAAGATGGACTCGGACAGCTTCGGGCACTAGTCCCGCATCAAAAGGCGGTGGACTTCATTAAAAGACGGTCTTCGACTGCGGATTGCGACCCAGGGACTCCTGGATAAGCAGGGTTGGCCCATCGCCTTCAATCAGCGCAGTCCCAAGCCCAGGCGCCTGTACGCCTCGGCTCCGAAGCCGCTGGCCTGATGCGCTTTGAACACGTTGAAGGCCTGCTCCTGGTTTCCGACGAGCCGGGCAACCAGCCGGATCGCTTCGGCCAAGTCAATGCTCCCGGGCTCCTGGGCTTCGGCGAGAACAGGGAACGGCTCCAGCATCGATGGCTGGCTGACCTGCCGCGGTGCTTCTCCTAGCGCGCGACTCTGGATGGAGCCCAACACCAGAATCAAGGCGGCTCGTGTTTGCCCGGCGACTTGGTTATAGGCAAGCGCGGCCTCGAATGCCATATCTTCCCGGTACTGCACGCTGAGCGTGAGAGAAGTCAGCAGATCTCGCAGTTCCGAGATTTCTTCTTCCAATTTCGCGATGCGGTCTTCGGCCATGATTTGATCCTATAAGTTGAGGCTGCCAAAAAATTGCAAGAGTAACCGCAGTACGCCTCGGACAGCTGTTGCGATGACCTGGGCGCCTCCAAGGCCCACGGCCTTGGAGGCCACCGTAGATCTGGGCGCGGGGCAACTGGCTAGTCGACTTCCCATGGCACCAGTCCGTCGTCGAATGCATCAAAGGCGTTCACGGTTTGTGTGGTGCGCGCAAGCGAAGCCTTGGCGTCGGCGGCCGGCAGGCAGTCATCGGCGGTGGCGACCTGGCACCAGCGCACCGGGGACTCGCTCAATTGATGCGGGACCCAGGCCAGCTCACTGAGCCCCCAGTCCTCCTTCGGGTCGCGGGTGAAGGTGGCCTTGATGCTGATCCCCTCGCGGTTCAGGATCGTGGGGGTGGCATGCTTGGCCACCGAGTTGCCCAGGCCGTAGACGATCCACGTCCCGGCGTGCTTCTCGATGGGCAGCACCGAATGGGTGTGGTGCATGTAGATGAAGTCGAAGGCGCCGGATTCGGCCAGGGCGCGCCCGAGCCGGCGTTGCGCCTCGGTGGGTTTGCTGCTGTATTCGGCGCCGTCGTGGATCGCGGCGACAACGATTTCGGCCCCATCTTTGGCCGCTTGCTTGGCCCGCTGGATGAGTTTGGCCGCGCCCACCCCGGTATCCACTTGCCAGTCGGCGTCCGCGCGCATCCCGTTCAGCGAATAGGTGCTGGCGATGATCCCGAACTTCACCCCATCCACCGTCATGATCGGCGGCTCCGCGGCCTCCTTGGCGGTGCGGTAGGAGCCGGTGGCGAACAGGTCCTGTTGCTCCAGGGTGTCCAGGGTGCGGTTGACCCCGGCGGTGCCCTTGTCCACGGTGTGGTTGGTGGCGGTGGTGCAGCCGTCGTAGCCGAGCTTGGCCAGGTCCGTGACGATCTGCGCCGGGACGCTGAACATCGGGTAGCCGGAGTACGGCGCGGTGCCGATCGGCGTCTCCAGGTTGCACAAGGCTACGTCCGCGTCCTGCACATAGGGCTCCAGCCCGGCCAGCAGCGGAGCGAAATCATGGCCATCGCCCGTTTCCGCCTCGGCAAGCAGCTGCGGGTGCAGCAGCACATCCCCGGTGGCCATCAGCGAGAGCTCCTGCGGTTCGGGAGGAGGGCTGGGGGTGCTTGGGACGGGCGCTGGCTTGCTTTGCGGTGCGTTGGCCGTCGGCGTCGGCTCACCGGAGGTGTTCGCAGAACAGCTCGTGAGCAGGAGGAATGCGAGGAACACCGGGAGCGCGCGTTGCTTCATGGGCTCCAGCCTAGCGGCTGGGCGACCGTGTTAATGCAAGCTAAATCACGTGTCCTGTGGTTATCTGGCACTATGCCAAACCCGCTTCTGAACCCCAGCCAGCTGCCCTACCAGTGGCCAGATTTCGCGAATATCACTGCCGAAGATTACCTGCAGGCCGCCCATGCCGGTGCCGAGGAGCACCTTGGACAGATAGCGGCCATCGTGGCCGACTCTGCCCCGGCGAGCTTCGAGAACACCTTCCTCGCGCTGGAACGCAGCGGGCAGTTGCTGCGCCGCACGCTCATGGCCTATTTCAGCGTGCTTTCGGCGCACGGCACCGAAGAGCTGCGCGAGATCCAGTCCGAACTCAACGGCATCCTGACCGCACAGCGCGACGAGATCCAGCTGAACCCGGATCTCTATGCGCGGCTGCGCGGTGTAGACCTGGAAACACTGCAGGGCGAAGATGCCCGGCTGGCCGGAGAGACGCTCAAATCTTTCGAGCTTGCTGGCGCCCGATTGGACGCGCAAGCCAAGGAAGAGCTCAAGTCGCTGAATGCGCGGCTTTCCCAACTGTCCACCGAGTTCTCCAGCAAGGCGCTGGAAAACCAGAACGCCCACGCGGTCTACTTTGCCGATGCCCAAGAGCTTGAAGGCCTGGAACCGGCCCAGCTGGACTCCGCCCGCGCCGCGGCCGCAGCCGCCGGGCACGAGTCCGGATGCCTCTTGCCGCTGGTTTCCCCCACCGGGCAGCCAGTGCTGGCATCCTTGGCTCGGTCGGAGTCCCGGCGCAAGGTATTCGAAGCGTCGCTCAGCCGCGGCTTGAGCGAAAATTCAACGCTGCCACTGGCCGCGGAGATGGCCGCGCTGCGGGCCGATCGGGCGGCACTGCTTGGCTATGCCAACCATGCCGAAACCGTGCTGGCCGACGCGACGGCACCCTCCACGCAGGCGGTGGCCACGCGCCTGAAGGAGCTGACCCTGGCCGCGGTGCGGAACGCGGATGCAGAAGCGGAAACGCTGCGCGAATTGGCCGGCGGTCAGCTGAACGCCTGGGACTGGTCCTACTATTCCAATCAGGTGTTGCGCGAGCGCTATGCGGTGGATTCGGCGGCCCTGCGCCCCTACTTCGAGCTGGACTCGGTGCTGCACCAGGGCGTGTTCGCCACCGCCGGAAAACTCTATGGGCTCAGCTTCAGCGAACGCTTCGATTTGCCGACCTACCATCCGCAGGTGCGGGTGTGGGAGGTATTCGATGCCGACGGGAGCCCGCTGGGCCTGTACAGCGGAGACTTCTTGGCACGCGAAACGAAGAAGGGCGGGGCCTGGATGACCTCGATCCGCGACGCCGCCGCGGATCTTCACGAACGCCCTATCGTCACCAATACGCTCAATATCCCGGCCCCGGGGCCCGGGCAGCCGATCCTGCTGACCCTGGATGAGACCAATACGCTCTTCCACGAGTTCGGCCATGCCCTGCACGGTCTGCTTTCCGACGGGAAGTATGCGACGCT
Organism: Glutamicibacter sp. BW80; assembly: GCF_002332385.1. Classification (NCBI taxonomy): domain Bacteria; kingdom Bacillati; phylum Actinomycetota; class Actinomycetes; order Micrococcales; family Micrococcaceae; genus Glutamicibacter; species Glutamicibacter sp. BW80. Next base: position 96,739 of record NZ_NRGV01000030.1, read on the forward strand.
CTCGGGGACCTCGGTGCCGCGGGACTTCGTCGAATTCCCCTCGCAGGTCAACGAGATGTGGGTGCTGCATCCCGAGGTAGTCGGCGGCTATGCGCGGCACCATGAGAGCGGCGAGGCGCTGGCGGATGAGCTGATTGAGAAGATCCGCGCGGCCGAGCTGTGGGGCCAGGGGTTCGCGACCACCGAATACCTGGCGGCCAGCGTGCTCGACTGGGCCTGGCATACCTTGGAGCCCGGCACGCGCATCACCGACCCGGAAGAATTCGAGCGTGAGACATTAACCAACTTCGGGTTCACCCCAGAACTGATCCCGCCACGCTATCGGACCGCGTATTTCCAGCATATATTCGCCAACGGCTACTCGGCCGGGTACTACTCCTACATCTGGTCCGAAGTACTGGATGCCGACACTGTGCAGTGGTTCGAGGAAAACGGGGGCTTAATGCGCGAAAATGGAATGCGGTTCCGTGAGGAATTGCTCGCGCGTGGAAATACGCGCGATCCACTTGAGTCTTACGAAATGTTCCGCGGCCGCAGCGCACGGGTCGAACCGCTGTTGCGCCGTCGAGGATTGGTGAACGCAGAATAATGACGACAATTGCCTCCGCGCAGGAAGCTCTCAGCCATTGGCAGCAGGCCCTCGCGGTAGCCACCGGCGGCAAGATCTTTACCACCCACGGCTGTTCTTGGGCCTGGCAGCCGGTGCGCAAGCGCCTGGTGCTGCTCTTCCCCGAGCAGGCCGAGCCCGCGGGCCTGCGTCCGGCGCTGGCCGAGGGAATGCGGCTGGGTGCCCAACGGGTGGAGGCCTGGGTGAACTCCGGGTCCGATGCCAAGGGGCTGAAGGAAGCCGGCTTCACCGACAGCGCGCAGATCGCTTGGCATGCCGGACGGCTGGCGATCCCGATGAATCGCTGGGAGGGAAAAATCCGTTTGGGCAACAACGTTCCCGAGGCCACCGGCCCGGATGCCGCCGAGCTGAAGGTGACGAATCTGTGGCGCGAGACCTCCACACAGCTCTCCAGCGGCCACCCGGCGCTGCGCCGCGTGGAGCACGCGGTGGCGCGCACCGAGGAGGGGGATATCGTCGGACGCGGATTCGTGCAGCAGGGTCTGGGCGGGCAGCTGATGGTGCATTCCCTGGCGGTGGGCACCGGCTATCGGCGCCAGGGCGTGGGGACCGCGCTCTTGCACGGGCTGTCGCGTTCGCTGATCAACCCGCTGGATCCGCCCGATGAGGAAAAAACCCAGGAGCTGCTGGCCGCGTGCACCCCGGGCAGTGCCGAATTCTTCAGCTCCAATGGGTTGCGTCTGCTCGGCCGCGGAAGGCATATGATTCTGCGTTCCTGGAACTAGATTGCGGCTTGCGGCTGTGGCGGGACACCGGTTTTCACCGGGTCCCGCCACAGCCGTTTAACTCCTGTTTGCCCTAGGCCAGGGTTTTGACCCGGTAGACCAGCCGGGCAAAGGGGCCAGCCTGGCGCGCCTCGGCCAGCTCCAGCCGCTCGCTGCCGATGCTGCGCGGCAGCAGGGCCGCTCCCCCGGCCACCGTCGCCGGAGCAATGGTCAGCGCGAGTCGATCGAGCGCATCGATATCGAGGAACTGGCCGAGCAGTTCCCCTCCGCCGAGCACCCAGATATCAGCTTCGCCCGCCGCGCGGCGGAGCTCCGGCAGCTGCTCGGAGGCCGAGCCGCTGACTAGTTTCACGTTCGCCCCCTCGGGGATCGGCAGCTGCCGATGGGTGAAGACGTAGGTGGGCTTGTCCCCGTAGAGCTTTTGCCACTTGGCCGGTTCGGCCAGCAGATTTTCGTGTTCCAGCACCCATAGGTAGGTGTTGGCGCCCTCCACGTGCACGCCCACGTTCTGCGGCAGCAGTCCCGGATCGGGTTCGCCGGCACCGGGCACGTCGAAGAGCCATTGCAGGCTGTGGTTCTCATCGGCCAAGAAGCCATTCAGGGTGACGGCCGCGTCGAAAATGATCTGTGTCATGGGCTCAGTCTGCCATTTTTCGGAGCTACTGCAAGCTCGGCACCGGCGCCTGCACGGAACTCTTCGCGAAGGCCGAAAACCCTCGGCGGTTGCCGGCTGTCGACTGGCAAGAACTGATCGTCGTTCGCATTGGCAACGGCGCATTCGCCTCCAGAAGAGGCAGGTGCTCAAGCTCATTGCGCTAGACTTCTAGTCATCATGATCAGCCCGTTGCCGCAAGGCGCGGGCTGATTTTCTTTGTTGGCAGGCCCATGGCGGTGTACATGAAGCCGTGGCTATCCGTCGAGGAACAGATTGATCGACTCATTGGGCACTACGGGAATCCGCAGAACGCACCGGGCCAGCGCAACGTCGGGTTAGTCCTCGCGCTCGACCACTCGCGTGACGAAAATGCCTTGGCGGTTGAACTATGGGCTCAAGGACGAGCTCGGCATGATCTCCCGCGGGGAGACGTCGCACGAGCGGTGGCAACATAAGCGGACAGCGAAGGGCGCGGCCCGCATCTGGTTCTATGTCCACGAGCGCACGGTCTTCCTGGAACAGGTTGACACGAGCCACCCGAATGAAACGAAGTAGCCCCTTTTTTCGAATGAACTACGTGGACTCGCCACTGTGCGGGCGGGTCGTGCCAAGCTGTGCCCGCCTCCAGTGCAGATTCATATTGCGTCTCGTGCTCGTCGGAAGTTCACCATCTGCCAACCGCAATTATCCGTTGATCGACGCATCTCCCTGCAGCGACGGGCATAACGAACCGGGGCCACGCCACCAATTACAGGCAGCGTGACCCCGGAGAGTGTCAGTTGGCAGCTATTACCAGCCGCGCTCGGAGAGGCGGTGCGGCTCTGGCAGCTCGTTGACGTTGATGCCGACCATCGCTTCGCCCAGACCGCGGGAGATCTTGGCCAGCTCATCCGGGTTGTCGTAGAAGGTGGTGGCCTTCACGACGGCAGCGGCGCGCTGCTCCGGGTTGCCTGACTTGAAGATGCCCGAGCCGACGAATACGCCGTCGGCGCCCAGCTGCATCATCATCGCAGCGTCGGCCGGGGTGGCGATGCCACCGGCGGTGAACAGCACCACGGGAAGCTTGCCGGTGTGCGCGATTTCCTTGACCAATTCGTACGGGGCCTGCAGTTCCTTGGCCGCCACGTAGAGCTCGTCCTCGGGCAGGGCCGCCAGCTTGGCGATTTCGGCGCGGATCTTGCGCATGTGCCCGGTGGCGTTCGAAACGTCGCCGGTGCCTGCTTCGCCCTTGGAACGGATCATTGCCGCACCCTCGTTGATGCGGCGCAGGGCCTCGCCCAAGTTGGTGGCGCCGCAGACGAACGGCACGGTGAATGGCCACTTGTCGATGTGGTGCTCGAAGTCCGCCGGGGAAAGGACCTCGGACTCATCGATGTAGTCCACGCCGAGGGACTGCAGGATCTGCGCCTCGACGAAGTGGCCGATGCGGGCCTTGGCCATCACCGGGATGGAGACCTCGGCGATGATCGAGTCGATCATGTCCGGGTCGCTCATCCGCGAGACGCCGCCCTGGGCGCGAATGTCGGCAGGAACGCGTTCAAGTGCCATCACTGCCACCGCACCGGCATCTTCGGCGATGCGTGCTTGTTCCGGGGTGACAACGTCCATGATGACGCCGCCCTTAAGCATTTCGGCCATGCCGCGCTTGACGCGCTGGGAGCCGACGACGGTATCGCGACGCTGATCTGCTGATGACATTTTCGGGAAATTCCTTTCGAACACGTGATTGCACAATGGTGCTATGCCAGTAATCGTAGGAGCGCTTTGCTTTATTACCTCCCGTGTTGCGTCACAAACGACTACAGGTAGATTCATCCCCTAATTATCGGTTAGTGCGTAACATTGAGATTCCACGTTTAAGCACTAGTCAACACGTTTTTTGAATGGGACTTTAGGCTCGGCGTCCAGGGCGTCCGCAACCCGGTATTTTTCCGGCTGTCCGCTCCCTTCAGGATTTGCCCGCTCCAGGCGCGCCACCTCAGCGGAGATATGTCGCAGCAGCGGCGCATCGTTGCCAATATCCGCTGCCACCGAACGCAGTTGCCCTGCGTAGGCCAGAAGGCGCGAGGTGTAGCGCTTGGTGAAAGAGGGATCCGGATCGCTGGCGCGGCGATGGGTCGATTCGAAGTTTTCGGCCAGCTCCTCGACGGCTGGCTCCACTGAGTCCAGTACCTGCAGCAGTGCGCGATCCGCCGCCTGCGGGATCGCGCACAGACCCAGCTGGTAGAAGTGCCGGGTGCGCACCGCGGCCGCTAGGCGCTCCAGCGGGCTGAGTGTTTCCAGCCAGCCGCGCAGGAACTTGTCGCACGCCTCGTCGTAGTCAAATTGCAGCTCTTCGAGCAACTCGATCAGGGTGCCGATGGAATACCGCGCGGCGCCTTGGACCGCGAAACGCATTTCATGCTCTGTCCCGCCGATGATCCAGGCACGCAGCTCCTCAAGGGTTCCGGTCGGTGTCATGGCGCGCACCCGGGCGGGAAGTCGCCACGATGCTTGGCGGATCCGGCGTTATCGCCCCAGGACAGGGCCGCGAGGTTTGCCACTTCGTGCTTGACCATTCTTGGCCCGCAGGACGCCTCCGGCATTTCGCGTGGCTCTGCGGCACTTGGCAGCGGCTGGGACGCAGCGCCGGCACTAGGGTTCATGGATTGCCTCCGGCGCTGCGGGTGGATCTTGAGCGGACAGCCTCAGTCTAGCTACGTAGCTGCGGATTTGATCCAGCAAATCACCAGATAAGGCGGGGCAGAACGGCATTAAAAGACTCGGGGCGGCAAGAACGATTCAACGTTCTTGCCGCCCCGGCTCAAGCAGTGGCGAATCCTAGGCTGGATTTTCACTTTCCCATGCGCCGGCAATGGCCTCGCGGACCTCGGAGAGGGTCTGCGGGATGGCCTTGGTCTGCGCGATGATCGGGAAGAAATTTCCGTCCCCGCTCCAGCGCGGCACGATGTGCTGGTGCAGGTGCGCGGCGATCCCCGCGCCTCCGGCTTCGCCCTGGTTCATGCCCAGGTTGAAGCCGGCTGGGTTGGAGACCTGGCGCAGCACGCGCATCGACTGCTGGGCCAGGGCCGCCATCTCCGCGGTCTCCGCCAGCGTGATGTCCGTATAGTTCGGCACGTGGCGGTAGGGGCAGACCAGCAGGTGCCCCGGGTTGTACGGGAACAGGTTCAGGATCACGTAGCAGGTTTTCCCGCGGTGCACGATCAGCGCTTCTTCATCGGTGCGCTTCGGACCGGCGCAGAACGGGCAGCTGGCCTCGTCCTTGACCTGGTCCTGCCCGCCCTTGATGTAGGCCATGCGGTAGGGAGTCCACAGGCGCTGGAACGAATCCGGCACGCCGGCGAGTTCAAAATCGTCGGTGACGGACCGATCTGCGTGGTGTTGCATACCCATGGACTCCCTTGCCCGTACTAGTTGCTGTTGTCGCGGCTCTTGATGGCCTCGACGATGCGGGCTACCGCGTCATCGACCGGAACCTGATTCTCCTGGCTGCCATCGCGGAAGCGGAAGGAGACCGCATTCGCGTCGGCATCCTCTCCACCGGCGATGAGCACAAACGGGATCTTGTCCTTGGAAGCGTTGCGGATCTTCTTCGGGAAGCGATCCGAGGAGTCATCAAGCTCCACGCGCACGCCCTGGGCCTTCAGCTTCGCAACAACCTCGCCGAGGTAGTCGTTGAAGGCCTCAGCCACCGGAATGGCGCGAACCTGGACCGGGGAGAGCCAGGCCGGGAAGGCACCGGCGTAGTGCTCGGTGAGCACGCCCAGGAAGCGTTCGATGGAGCCGAACTTCGCCGCGTGGATCATCACCGGCTCCTGGCGGGAACCGTCGGCCGCCTGGTACTCCAGGCCGAAGCGGGCCGGCTGGTTGAAGTCGTACTGCACGGTGCCCATCTGCCAGGTGCGGCCGATGGCGTCCTTGGCCTGCACCGAGATCTTCGGGCCGTAGAAGGCCGCGCCGCCCGGATCGGCGACGAGCTCGACGCCGGATTCGGTGGCCACGCGCTCCAGCACCTCGGTGGCTTCCTCCCACTGCTCTGCGGTGCCGATGAACTTATCGGATTCCGGATCGCGGGTGGATAGCTCCAGGTAGAAGTCGTCCATGCCGAAGTCGCGCAGCAGCGAGAGCATGAAGTTCAGCAGGTGCTCAACCTCGGCCGGCGCCTGCTCCTTGGTGACATAGGAGTGGCTGTCATCCTGGGAGAAGCCGCGCACACGGGTCAGTCCGTGGACCACGCCGGACTTCTCGTAGCGGTACACATGCCCGAATTCGAACAGGCGCAGCGGCAGTTCGCGGTAGGAGCGGCCACGGCCGCGGAAGATCAGGTTGTGCATCGGGCAGTTCATTGCCTTCAGCCGGTACTCCTGGCCCTGCTTGGTGATGTTGCCGTCCTCGTCGCGTTCCTCATCGATGTGCAGCGCCGGGAACATGGTGTCCGCGTAATACGGCAGGTGGCCCGAGGTGTGGAAGAGCCCGTCCTTGGAGATGTGCGGGGTGCCCACGTACTGGAAACCCTCTTCGACGTGGCGATCGCGCACGTAGTCTTCCATCTCGCGCTTGATGATGCCGCCCTTGGGGTGGAACACCGGCAGACCCGAACCCAGCTCATCCGGGAAGGAGAACAGGTCAAGTTCCGCGCCGAGCTTGCGGTGGTCGCGGCGTTCGGCCTCGGCCAGGCGCTCCTGGTAGGCCTTGAGGTCTTCCTTGGTTGGCCAGGCGGTGCCGTAGATGCGCTGCAGCTGCTTGTTCTTCTCGCTGCCCAGCCAGTAGGCGGCGGCCGAACGGGTCAGCGCGAAAGCGTTCTTGATCAGCTTGGTGTTCGGCAGGTGCGGGCCGCGGCACAGGTCCTTCCAGACGGTCTCCCCGCTCTTGCGGTCGACATTGTCATAGATGGTGGTTTCGCCGGCGCCGACCTCGACGTTGACGCCCTCGCCGGAGGTGTCATCGGAGTCCGCCTTGGCCAGCAGCTCGCACTTGTAGGGCTCGTCGGCCATTTCGGCCTTGGCCTCATCGGGGGTGACCTCGCGGCGGGCGAAGAGCTGGTTCTGGTTGATGATCTTCTGCATCATCTTTTCCAGCTGCTTCAAATCTTCCGGGGTGAACGGCTCTTCGACATCGAAGTCGAAGTAGAAGCCGTCGGTGATGTAGGGGCCGATGCCGAGCTTGGAGTCCGGGCGCAGCTGCTGCACGGCCTGGGCCATGACGTGAGCGGTCGAGTGGCGCAGCACCTCCAACCCTTCCGGATCGCTGATGGTGACACGGGTGACGGTGGTGCCTGCTTCAAGCTCGCGGGCCAGGTCGCGCAATACGCCGTCGACGTGCATGACAACCACGTCTTTATCCTTGGCATAGAACTGCAAACCGGTTGTTCCCGCGTCCACCTGGACCTGCTCGCCATCGATGGTGAGAGTGCGCTGCTCGCTCATGAGATCGGGTTCTGCCTTTCAATCTGTGATGGCTTCATAGCTTGTGGCATACCTTGGCCACAGCCAGCCATCATCCAGTTTAGTTCAGGTCGCCGACATAGCGTGCTTTCACTACAGGTTTTACGGCGTTTGATCCTCGCCATATGACTCATTCAACAAGGACTCCTCGGTGAACAGGCTCATGACATGCCACACCTGGCGTGATTCCACCGGCTGGGCGCTGGCGATCTTGCCGCTCTTCAAGTCCTCGCGGAAGGCCGGGACCACCTCTTCCATCCGGCGGATGAGCTCTTGCATTTCATCCTGGGTGAGCATGAGGTTGCTCGTTTGCATCTGCGCCTTGACCGGCCCGGGCTCCTGCCCCCGATAGTGCTGTTCGGCATGGCGCAAGGCAGCCTGGAGGCGCCGCTGCTCATCGTGGATGACCTGCCCCAGATATGCATCCATGGCGGTTCCGGTTTGATCTTCCGGCCGCTCCCCTACCTCGCCGGTGGTGTACCCGCGCGCCGCGGGCTTCCACACGCGATCGCGCTTGTCGCGAGCCAGCTCGGGGACTTCGACGATCATCTCGGCTTTGGCCAGCTCGCGCAGGTGGAAGCTGACCTTATTTGCCGGAATCCCCAGGGTGAGCGCCAGATCTGCCGCACGAGCCGTTTCCATGGCAGAAAGCGTGTCAAGAATCTGCCGCCGCAGGGGGTTGGCGATGGCTTTGAGCATGGGTGTAGTGAATGTGACCGGCGGCTCGTTGTGGCTCATGAGCACAGCATAGCAATTCCCCAATTTAAATTGCGCAAGTTCTATTGCGCAATATTATTTGCGGACTTATGGTTGATTCACGACGCTCACCCCAGCTCCGGATCTACCCGCCGTTGCACCCGAGGCCACTCGGCTTCCCCGGCTTTCCTCCCAACCTGCCTACCGGCGCTGGTGGGCCGCGGACACCTCGGCCCTGCTGGCCGGCGGCATCTACCAATTCGCCCTCCCCTGCTGCTGCTCGCGGCCACCGGCTCCCCCGCCCAAGCCGGCGCATTGGCGGCGCTGGGGCTGCTCGCCCGCACGAGCCTGACCATGGCCGGCGGAGCGATGGCGGACCGGGCCGAGCGGACGCGGATGATCGTGCTCGGCGGATTGACCGGCGCGGCGCTCTCCGGGGCGTTAGCGGTGGCGGCCTGGACCGGAACTCTCGGAGCATCGCTCCTCTGCGTGGCTCATGTACTGATGGAGCTGCGCTCGGGATACTTCTCGAGCGCCAGCAACGCCGCGTTGAAGGATGCGGTGCACCCCGGGCAATTAGGCCGCGCAATGGCGGCAAACCAGGGCCGCGATGCGACGCTGGCCCTGGCCTCGGCGCCGCTGGCCGGGATGCTGCTGAGCTTCGGCGCGGGCCTCACCTTGCTTCTGGTCAGCGTCCTGCAGCTCATCTCGGCGGTGGCCGGGCGGATGCTCGCCGTCCCGCTGCGCAGCGCCCGCAGCAGGCCCGGTGCCTCGAAGCAGCCCGCCGAGCGCATCGCCGGCGGAGTGCTGCCGGGGATGCGCTGGTGCTTCGCCCGGCCCCAGCTGCGGACTCTGCTCATCTTGATTGTCGTGGTCAACCTGGGCACCAACGGCGTTGCCACCACGCTGATTTATGGCTTGCAGCAGCGCGGCGAGGCTCCGTGGGTGATTGGGCTGGTCGCCACGTGCATGGGCGTGGGCATGCTGCTCGGCTCGCTGCTAGCCACCGAGCTGATCGACCGTTTCCGCACCGGCCCCTTGACCTGCTTCTGCCTCACAACGCTAGGGCTGGGCAGCCTGCTCATGGGGTTCGGCTCCAGCCTGTGGTGGATGGGAGCGATGCTGGCGCTGTCCTTCCTCAGCGTGCCGGCGCTGAATGCCGGATCCGGAGGGTACTTCATGGCGGTGATCCCGGCAGAGATGGCCGGTCGGGCCAGCGCGCTGGTGACCTTCATGGCACTCTCGGCCCTGCCGCTGGCGCCATTGTGCGCCGGTATCGGCATCCAGTGGCTGGGCATGGGACCCACGCTGATCTTCTTCGGCACGCTGGTGATGCTCGCCGCACTGGGCGCGTGGTGCTCCCCGCTGATTCGCGGTATCCCCGGCACTGGGCAGTGGAATGAAGCCCAGCTGGCAACCACCCCGGATAAGCGGCAGCGCAGCGCCGAGGCGCCGGCGGACGCCAACGCCGGCGACGGGTCCCACCGCACCGGTGCATCGCGTGGCGGCAAAGCACTGGCCCGCACACACCATGGACGTTTCCCCGATCCCTACGGCCAGCAGCCGCACACCACCCATCGCCCGCTGCCGCCGACCGAGCAGTGGAATTACCTGTAGAGAAGCTCGCGCAATTTATCCCACGCCGCCCGGCCGTTCCGTTGAGAGCCGGGAAAATTCGGGTACGGCGATGTAAAGCGGTCCCGCGCCAGCACGCTCTGGGATCCCAGGAGGAGGCAACGGTGTTCAAACCCGCATATGGGCGAGGTGCGCCGGTGGTCAATAGCCGTCTTCTCGGCGCGAACAATATTCAAATGCACCACAGCATAGTTCTCGGGCTAGCGGATTCAGGAAAGCATGGGCTTATTAACTCATTCGCTTTCCAGCAGGCGCCCTCGGTAGACAGCGAAGAGCTGGCACTTAGCCGAAGCGATATGCGATCCGTCGCGGCTTGTGCCGCTGGAGCCTCCGCTGCTAACTGGCTTTGCCGGAAGACACCACTTTGTAGTTGAGTAAGGCAGCGGTTCGCTCATTGTTTCCATCGCCCAGGGATTCATTCAGAGTTGCAATATCGCGTGCGCGATCAGCGAGGATATGGAAGCGGTTTTCCGGAAGCGGACGACTCAATACCTTGCCCTGTGCATTTTTGAGGACATAGAGGCCCTCGCCGACGGGAACCAGCGATGCCTCATTCTCAGCCATTGCCTCGGCACGTTCGCTTCTTGAGCCCCTGACCCGAAATCGTCGTGCGTCGTTGGCCGGTACCTTCATCTGGTCTCGTCCCCTTCCACAAAATTCATACTGTCAGTTGAACTGATTGTACTCGGCGGGCCTGTATTTTCATCGGGCGAATCCTCGATGTGGATCTCCATTTCGAGGTCCAGGAATCTTTCCATCAACCGTCGAACATATTTCTTCTCCTTGGACGGAACCTTCCAGAACCCTCGGGCTTTGACCCAATGAACAATCACCTCCCCTGGCCCACCTGCCACCCCGGGAGATTCTGGTGCCACTTGCAACTGAAGTAGCGCATGGGCTTCCCCGGCCAGCGGGGCATCCCGTTTATTTGCAAGGTTCACTGCATACTCGACCCGTTTCCACCATTGGTCCGAGTGATCGACGCGTAGCCGTAGCCACAAGGTCCCGAAGGCAGCTACTGCCACGAGCGCTGCGATCACTAGTGTGGCCGCTGGAGCTATGACTACTAGGAGCTTGGCCCAATTTGGCAGGGAGCTGGCAAATTCGTCCATACGCGTATCGTACGACCAAAATAGCGCAATGAACTCGTTTATCCACAGCACCAATAAGCCACGGTTCATGCCGTTCTCCAAGTGGTGACTTTGCGACTCAGGCTCCTATAGTGTGAAGGCCGATTCGCGATGCACTATCGCAACTCTGAAGTCACGCACGGACATGGGCATCGAAGCCACAAGGGCTTGGTGGAGAGGTTCCCAACTCTTCCGAAAGCCGGACGCGAGTCCTAGGCTTGAGCCATGAACAAGTCGGCCCCACCGACCATCAGCGCAATCACCCTCGGCGTGCGCGATGTCGGTGCTTCAACAAGGTTCTATACCGAGGGACTGGGGTTCGAGCTGGTCCAGCCGGCCCACCCGGAGATCGCGTTCGTCCGCGCCGGACACGGACTGATGCTCGCGCTGTGGGATGTCTCGCAGATGCCCAGCGAATACGGCAACATCGGCCACGGCGAGAAGGCTCCCCCGGTGTCCCTGGGCCACAATGTGCGCTCCGATACCGAGGTCGAACATCACTACCGGCGAGCGCTGGATGCCGGGGCTAGCTCGGTGTCCGAGCCGACGGTGCAGCCATGGGGCGGGATGAGTGCCTGCGTAGCCGATCCGGACGGGTTCCGCTGGGATTTTGTGCATAATCCGTCGTTCGTCATTGGTGCAGACGGGCATGTGACGTCGGTATAGCGGCTGCGGCTTGCTTGGTGGCCAGTCTTCTTCAGTGCGAGCGCCGCGCATGGATGAACTCCGCTTTGCCGGCGAGGTAGCCGATGCGGTCCCCGGGGTTCTGCAACGCCACGCGCCGCTTGAGCGCGCCATAGGCTTCGCGTTCGGTTGCGTGCGTTCGCAGGTAGTTCCGAAAGGCCAGGTAGCTACTCCACTCCGCCGCCCCGTGCTCGATGACGTGGGCGTTGACCAGCCGGATTCCCGGTTCGATTTCGAATCCATACATCAAATCCGGGCGGGAGGCGTCCTTTTCACCGAGGCAGAGAAAGCCCAGGCTCAGCAACCACGGATGAATGCGGTCCAGATTTGCCTCCGCCTCGAACCCGATGGCGAGGTCGAGGATCGGCTTGGCGGCGAGCCCGGGAACGGCGGTCGAGCCGATATGCTCGATGGCCCCGATACCTGTGGGTCGGGCCGCGTTCAAGACGTTCGCCACACCGGCGAAGACCTCGGCCCAGCGCGGCGACGGCGCAGCCAGGGCAACGGCTCCGCGGCGCAGCCCGAGGTCCGCCGCGCTCAGGCTTGCCACCAGGGCCGGATCCAGCGGTTTGGGAATTTCCGTTCGCAGGCGCCGCGGCCGGTTGTCTGGACTGGTGCTCATGCAATGATCCTAAGCCCCGCGCTGGTCCAGCCCCTCGGCGTTCATGCGCTTGGCCAGTTCGCCCACGCCCTGCCCTCCCGTGGCGCCTTGGCCGAGCTTGGGCCGGTAGCTGGGTTTCGGGCGGGCCGCCGAGTCAAGGTACCCGGCGCCCGGCAGCGTGTCCGGGGCGTGCAGGTCCCAGGCGTTCAGCGCCTGCAGGGAGATGCCACGCGGGCCGGTGCGCCGGGTGATGCCGTGGATCAGCAGCATGCGCGTGGAGAAGAGCAGCGGGCCGGTGCGCTGCTGGGTGTCATCGAAGAAGGTGGCGTCCACGCAGCCGGTCCCGTCATCCACGGATATGAACACCACCCGCTTGCCTCCGCGCATCGGCGGGGTCTGCGTGGCGATACGCACCCCGGCGACCAGCACTTCGGCGCCGTTGCGCAGGTGCAGCAGTTCCACCGCCTGGGTGATGGGCAGGTGGGCCAGGCGCGTGCGGTAAGAGGTGATCAGGTGTTCGCTCACGTCCAGGTGCAGCAGGTCCAGTTCGGTGCGCACTACCTCTTCGGTGCTCAGCTGCTTGCCGGTGGCCTTGATGTGCTCAATGGCGCCCAGCGGCAGGGCGAGCTGCCCGGGGCCGGGCCGGTATTTGGCCGGGATGCTGGCGTGCGCCATGGATTGGGTGTGGGCGATGGTGTCCGCCCTGCTGGTGCCGGCAAGGAGCGAGTCGAAGACGCCGAGCACCGCAAGGTTCTGGTAGCTGCGCCGGGACAGGCCGGCGCGTTGGCGGACGTCCGCGAGGCTGTCATAGGGTTGCCCGGCGACCAGCCGGGTGACCTCGCGTTCGCTCAGCTGGTGGATGTCGCGGAAGGCCAGGCGGATGCCGTATTGGCCGGGGCGGATGGTTCCGGCGGCGCGCGGGACGATCGGGGTGCCGTGCACGGCATGTTCGAAGACGCGTTCGACTCGGTAATGGCCGGTGGAGCGGTTGACGTCCAGCGGGAGGATGGGAATGTTCATCCGGCGTGCCTCGGAGACCAGCAGGCGTTTGGGGTACATGCCCGGGTCGTGCTCCCAGATGCCGGCGAGGAACGCCTCGGGGTGGTGCGCCTTCAGCCAGGCCGAATGGTAGGTGGGTACGGCGAAGGCCGCCCCGTGGGCCTTGCAGAAGCCGAAGGAGCCGAAGCCTGCGAGCACCTTCCAGACCTTGTCGATGATCTCCGGCGCGTAGCCCTTTTGCGCAGCGCTGGTGCGGAAGAATTTTTCGACCGCGGGTTCCTGGGCCGGGTTGCCCAGATGCCGGCGGTAGACGTCTGCCATCCCCAGGGTGCAGCCGGTCATCACATGGAGCATGCGCAGCACCTGTTCGTGGAAGACGGTGACCCCATGGGTTTCGGCGAGCGCGGGCTTCAGATCCGGGTGCAGGAACTGCTCGGGAGCGAAACCGTGGCGGTGCTCCAGGTAGGGCTTGACCATATTCGATTGCATGGGTCCGGGGCGGAAGAGCGAGATGTCGATGATGAGGTCGTTGAATTCGGTGGGGGCGAGCTTGCCGATCAGTTCGCGTTGGCCCGGGGATTCGATTTGGAAGCAGCCCAGGGTGTGGGTGGAGCGGATCAGCTCGTAGGTGATCGGGTCATCGAGCGGAACGCGGGCGAAGTCGATCTGCCCGTCCGCTTCGATGTACTCCGGCTGCCGGTGTCCCCCGGCGCGGGCGACCGCCTGCTTCGAGGGATGCAGGCGCTTGATCTCCTCCAGCGTGTAGGCGATCGCCGATTGCATGCGCACTCCGAGCACGTCGAGCTTGATCAGCCCCATCAGGTCCATATCGTGCTTGTCGTACTGGCTCATGGGCAGCCCCATCCCGGAGGGCTGGACCGGGGTGCGGTCCAGCAGGCTCGCGTCGGAGAGGATCACCCCGCAGGGGTGCATGGAGATATGCCGCGGCAGCCGGTCCAGGCGTTCGGTCGCGTCGATGAGGATGTCCAGTTGCCCGTCGGAGGTGATGCGCTTGGCCAAGGGGGCGAGTTCCGGCTTTTCCTCCAGCGCCTCGCGGAAGGAGGAGGCGGAGAAGCGCCAGAGCTGCTTGGCGATCTCGTCGACCTGTTCCTGCTCCAGGCCGAGGGCGGCTCCGGCGTCGCGTACGGCGCCGCGTGCCCGGTAGGCGTTCTGCATGCTCATCAGGCTCACGCGCTCCTCCCCATAGGTGTCGAAGATCTTGTGATAGATCTCGTGGCGGCGCGCGGATTCCACGTCGATGTCGATATCCGGCAAGGTGGTGCGGGTATCGGAGAGGAAGCGTTCGAAGACCAGGTCGTGCTGCAGCGGGTTGACCTGGCTGATTCCCAGCAGGTAGTTGACCAGGGAGGAGGCGCCGGAGCCGCGGGCAGCCACCCGCACGCCCATGCCGGTGATCAGGTTGACGGTTTCGGCGACGGTGAGGAAGTAGCCGGCGAAGTCCAGCCTTTCGATCACCCCCAGCTCCAGGCCCAGCTGCTTTTCGATCTCGCTGCGCTTGGTGTTCGGCAGCAGACGCGGCGCGGCGGCGAAGACTCGTTCGGTCAGTTCCTGCTGGGCCGGACGGTGCAAGCCGATGATTGTCGCTTCGGGGATCACCGGCCGCTTCCAGCCAAGATCCGTATGCGCATCCAGCGCCGCCCAGTTAGCGAGCTGCTCGGTATTGCGCAGGAGCCTATAGGCCCAGGCACGTTCGGTCACCCGGGAGAGGTCTTGGGCTAGCTGATGCATCTGGGCCGGGGTTTTCAGCCATCCCTGCCCGGTGGGCTGCAGCTCTTCCAGCGCGCTGAGCCTGCCCAGCACCCGGGCCGAGTCGAGGATGTCGGCGGTGACCGCCCCGTCGGCGTCGGCATAGCGCACCGCGTTGCTGAGCACCGGGGCGATGCCAAGCTCCGCGGCGAAGCGCAGCAGCTTGCTGGCGAAGCCCAGGCTGTAGCGCTTGCCGGGTGCGGAGAGGTGGGTGGTGATTTCTGCGCGCAGCTGCCCGCCGGCCAGCTTCTTCCAGTGGGCCATCAGCGCTCGGGCCTGAGAGTACTTGCCGCGCTCGATGGCCCGCGACACGTCGGATTCGGCACCGAGCAGCAGCATCAGTTGCCCGCCGGCCAGCCGCTGCGCCAGGTCGGCTTGGCTCAGCCCGATGATTCCGCGCGGGTTCTGGTGCGCCGCGGAGACCGCGCGGCACAGTGCGGCGTATCCGCGTCCTTGGGTGTTTCCGCGGGCGAGCAGGATAATGCGTCCGTCGGGTTTTCCCTGGCTGTCAAGTACCGCGAGGTTCACTCCGAGGATCGGGCGCAGCCCCTCGGCGAGGCAGGCTCCGACATGCTTGACCGCGCCGAAGAGCCCGTCTCGGTCGGTGAGCGCCAGCGCCTCGGCTCCCTGCGCGCGGGCGGCGGCCGCCAGCTGGGGCGGGCTGGAGACGCCATAGTGCGCGCTATAGGAGGAGGTGACGTTCAGGTGGGTGAAGCTCATGGGCGGATCCTTCGAAACAGCGTAGGAATACCATTAGAACAAAGTTTCGAAAGATGTGCATTTATGCCCGGTCAGGCGCTGATCGGCAACTCCTGATTCACCCGGATCAGCCGCCAGCGCGTGGATTGCGGATCAAAACTGACGTCAATGCTCCGCGTGGGGCCGCGGCCCGCAGCTTGGGTGATCTCCAGCCGCCAGATCTCGTAATCCGCTAGTCCAGCGCCAATTCCGCGGGGTATGCGCAGGTTTTCGTCCCACCATTTGCGGCGTTCGAACCACCGTTGCGGCTCGGCGACCAGCCGATACTCGCAACCCTGCCAGGAAACCCGCAAAGGCACCCCGCTTGGGGCGCAGGAAACCTGGATCGACTCGGTAAAAATGCCCACGTGCAACTCCTTCAACCCTACTAACTCAATCTTATTCGAATACGTGTTCGAACAACAGCTACGCTAGTCAGCTCGACGGACACTTTAGCGTCGGGGAAGTATCAAAGCCCCGTCCACGTCTAGGGCTCTGGTGCTACGCGGGTCCGCGCCCTGAAGCACGCAAGTCCAGGGCAAGGAAAGCTCTGAGACGAAGTTGGCTACCGGCCCGAAAACTTTTACGGCCGCTGGCCTATTACCTAAAGTGAGACCCGTCCGACCGGGAAGGAACTCCACGTTCGTTGGCCCGTGGTTCACGCCGCCAAGTGGCGTACCTTGACGTTGCGCAGCGTGAGGAACGGTTGAGCCGGCGGAGGGTTCAACCGTTCCTACGGAGCATCCGAATTTCAGAGGGACTTGCCGAATAGACCCGACGAATGGCAGCGCTCAGGGCAAAAGAGGAGGAATACCCGACCTCACGGGCTATCTGCCCCAATGGAGAATTGGTGTTCTGCAGGGCATCCCAGGCCAGCGCCAAACGCAACCGGGTGAGGTATCCAACCGGTGGCATTCCCATGGCTTCATGAAACGCCGCGGAAAAGGCCGAACGGGACATGGCAGCGATCCCGGCGAGCAGTGCCACACTCCAGGGCTCCGCCGGATCGGACCACATTGCCCCCACCGCGGCTGAAATCCCCGGTTTTGCACCCGGGACCATGCCGGCCCCCGGCATTTGCTGCAGCACTTGGAGCGCGAGGATATCCAAAAGCCGATCCAAGACCAGCGACTGCACAGGCCCTTGCCGCTCGGCTTCAAGGTGCAGCAGCTCAACCCAATTCCAGAGCGCTGCATCCTCTATCAGGCATAGCGCTCGCCCCTCGCAGATCAGGTCGGTAATCGCACTGGTTGTGGTGAAGGTGCAGACCAGCAATTGGTCCGCCCCGTCGCGGGCGTTACCCCACGAACGGACGCCGTGGCGCAGCGTCTCAGTGACCGGCCGCGCCGCAGGGCCGAGGCATTGCTGGCCTGGTCCAATTAGGTATGTTTCAACGGCGGCGGCACGCGGCCGTGCGCTGTCAGCAAACACCCGATAGGGCGCCGTCCCGTGAATGACCACTAGGTTTCCCGGTTCGGCTTGGATCGTTGTTTCGCCTCGCTGCACCGCGCAAGATCCGCTACGCACCGCCAGGATTGTCAACGCGCAGCGATCTTGGACTTCGACTTCCCAGTCCCCTGCCATGCTCATGCGCAGGATGAAGCCATCACGGGCACGCGGCCCCGCCGGAAAGGCATGTTGAGCGGTCACTCCCTCAGATTGGACGATGACGCATGTTTTGTCGAGTTTCAAACATTCTGCATCTGCGATCCGTGCGCTTGAATGAATACCACGCATAGGAAAACGGCTCCCCTCCCAGCTCTCACACCCCGGTCAGGGACGGTGGCATGATCCCCGAATGGCTAGCGGCCACATTGCTCATAACAACTATTAGCAGCGCCGGGATTGTTGCAGGTTTTTATGCCGCCTTCGCGCTGACGGTCCTCCCGGCCTTGGCCTCGGTCCAGGATTCGGCAGCCGGCGACTTCATGATCTCGCTGAACCAGCACGCCGAACGTCCCGCTTTTCTCAGCTTATTTTTCCTTAGCCTCTTCGGCAGTCTCGGCTACACCGCATACGCCTTAGTGCAGGGCCTCCTGGTCCCTGCACTGGGCTCGGCACTGGTGCTGTCCGGAGCCCTGCTCACCATCTTCCTCAGCGTTCCCTTGAACCGGGCCCTGCAACGCGCAACGCTACCGTGGGCGCGCTATTGGCCCCGCTGGCACCGGGTTAATGTGCTGCGTGCAGCAGGCTCCGCGGCCGGATCACTGCTGCTCCTCATTACGGCCTGATCCGCCGCATCGCCATAGCCGAGCGCAGCGCGGTCGGTGCCCCGACTACGCCGCGCGCGAAACTTCTTACGTCACTGTGTCCCGAATACTCGATTAGCTTGGAGCACACCGATAGCATCAAGACACACGAACAATTAAACTCAGGAGCAAATCCATGCCGCATAAGGTCAAAGCCGTTATTTCCCGCGCCAAAGACGCCCCGGTAGAGGTCGTCGATATCATCGTTCCGGACCCGGGACCCGGAGAGGTCATTGTCGATGTACTGACCGCCGGTGTCTGCCACACCGATCTGCACTACAAGCTCGGCGGCATCGGCAACGACTACCCGTACCTGCTGGGCCACGAGTCCACCGCGGTAGTCAGCCAGATCGGTGAGAACGTCACCAATGTGGCCGTGGGCGACCGGGTAATCCTGAACTGGCGTGCGGTCTGCGGCCAGTGCCGCGCCTGCGCCAAGGGGCAGGCGCAGTACTGCTTCAATACCGCGAATGCCACCCAGAAGATGACTTTGGAGGACGGCACCGAGCTCTCCCCGGCGTTGGGCATCGGATCCTTCGCCCAGAAGACCCTGGTCGCCGCCGGGCAGTGCACCAAGGTGGACGAGGACGCAGACGCCGCCGCCGTGGGCCTGCTCGGCTGCGGCGTGATGGCCGGCATCGGTGCGGCCATGAACACCGGTGAGGTCAAGCGCGGGGAGTCCGTAGCGGTTATCGGCTGCGGCGGCGTGGGCGTGGCAGCGATCGCCGGCGCCAAGCTGGCCGGAGCGACCACCATCATCGCCGTGGACCTGAACCCGACGAAGCTGGAGACCGCCACGCAGCTCGGCGCCACCCACACCGTCGATTCCTCGAAGGTCGATCCGATCGAAGCGATCAAGGAACTGACCGGCGGCTTCGGCGCCGACGTGGTCATCGACGCGGTGGGCCGCCCGGAGACCTACAAGCAGGCCTTCTACGCCCGCGACCTTGCCGGCCGCGTGGTGCTGGTTGGGGTGCCGACCCCGGAGATGAAGCTGGAACTGCCACTGCTGGACGTCTTCGGCCACGGCGGCTCGCTGAAGTCCTCCTGGTACGGCGACTGCCTGCCTTCGCGCGACTTCCCGATGCTCGTTGAGCAGTACAAGCAGGGCCGGTTGGACCTGGATGCCTTCGTCACCGAGCGCATCAAGCTGGACGAGATCGAGGCAGCCTTCGACAAGATGCACGAAGGCACCGTGCTGCGTTCGGTGGTGGAGCTTTAATGAGCGCGCAGATCGAGAACGTCGTCACCTCGGGCACCTTCTCCCTGGACGGCGGCACCTGGGAGGTCGATAACAACGTCTGGATCATCGGCACTGATTCCGAGGTCATGGTCATCGACCCGGCGCATGACGTGGAGAAGATCCTCGAGCAGGTTGGCGACCGCGAGGTGATGGCCGTCCTGCTCACCCACGGACACGACGACCACATCCGCGCCGCGGTCGAATTCTCCGATGCGGTCGAGGCACCGCTGTACCTGAACCCGGCCGATACGATGCTCTGGGAGAACGTTTATCCCGAGCGCAAGGTGGATGCCGAAATCCAGGAGGGTGATACCTTCACCATCGGTGAAACGACACTGACCGCGCTGCATACCCCGGGCCACTCCCCGGGTTCCACCTGCTTCTACGCCGAAGATCTCGGTGTGCTGTTCAGCGGCGACACGCTGTTCCACGGCGGTCCGGGGGCTACCGGGCGCAGCTACTCCAGCTTCGAGACGATTATCGAGTCGATCCGCACCAAGCTGTTCGTCTTGCCCGAGCAGACCGTGGTGCACACCGGCCACGGAGATGCCACCACCATCGGCGCCGAGGCTCCGAATCTTGAAGAATGGATCGCGCGCGGGCACTAAACCGCGCAGCCTTCCTTGACTGCCGGCCAGCTTCCAAGCTGGCCGGCAGTTTTTAACTCCAGAGACAAGCGGTAAATGGCTGGACGTGGAAAGATGGTTCCCATGCCAGAATCTACAGCTCCGACACCGCGCAAGATCCCCGCGCTATCCTTCGGCCTCGGAATTCTCCTGCTGCTCGCCGGCAGCGCACTGCTCTGGTGGGACGGCCAGCAGGGGGTGACGATCTATTCCGGGTCCTATGTGTCGCTGCGCGAAGATACGTTTTACTTCGGGCCCAGCGCCACCATGCTGCTGGGACAGCTGCTGCTTGGCCTCGGGCTCGCCGGTTGCGGTGCGGGCTGCGGCTTTCTGCTCTCCCGGGGCACCTGGCTCGGCCGGATGACACCCTGGATCCCGCTCGGCATCGGTGTGCTGCTGCTGATCGCCGGTGGTGGTCTGCTGTGGTGGGATAACGTGCAGGTGAAAACCTTTGGCTGGTTCGCCTACGCTCCGCTGAGCACCGCTGAGCTCCAAGGCCAGATCTCGGCGAGCGCCGCAGCGATTTTCGGAAAGTTCGCCTTGGGGTTCGGCTTCGCGATGCTGGGCGCCGGTGCCGGGCTGTCGCTCGGTCGGCGTGCCGCGCGGCGGGGCCAGGGCTAGAACAGCGACTTGTGCTCTTCGATGAGCTCTGCCGAATCATTGCGCACATTGCCTACCGCGGCGTCGACCTCGTACAGGCTCCAGGTGGAAGCCACGTCGTAGGCCTGCGCGCGGACCTCTTCGATCAGCCCCTCGCCGTCGGCTTCACCCGGGTTCAGCCAGCGGGAGAGCTGCTCCGGATCCAGCGGGATCGGCAGCCGGTCATGCAGCCCGGCAAGCTCGCCGAGCACCCCGGGTTCCTCGGCGGAGGGTGAATCCATGGTGAGGATCGAGGTGGACAGGATCCAGTCCCCGTTTTCGTCCTTCCACCATTCGTAGAGTCCGGCGAAGAACATCAGTTTCCCATCCTCGCGGTGCACAAAGAATGGCCGCTTCTTGCTGCCTTCCTTCTTCCACTCGTAGTACCCCTGCATCGGGACGGCTGCGCGACGCTTTTTGACCGCCGCTCGGAAAGTCGGCTTGCTGGCCGCGGTCTCGCTGCGGGCATTGAAGGCGCGCACCCCCACCGAGAGTTCCTTGGCCCAGCCGGGCACCAGCCCCCACCGGGCCACGTGGACCTGGCGGTGCAGGGCATCGTCGATCAGCCGCTCGAGCACGATCGGCACATCCGTGGTGGGGGCGACGTTCCATGAGTGGCGCAGCTGGAGATTGTCATCCGCCTCGGCTTCGGCCTCCGCAACAAGGTCGCCGATCGCCTTGGCCATGACGTAGCGTCCGCACATGATTTTCGCCTCTCTTCGAACCTATCCGGTGGGCACCAGTGTAGTCCGCGCCCGGAGCTTGGGTGCGGAGAAATAGCGCATCGCAAAATTCTTCTGGCCCGCGGGTGCAATGTGGAACAAATCGATAGCTCACGTGGTTGCATGAAGTATGAGCAACGAATTAAATCTTGAGAAGTATGTTCCTGCTGCGGGCGGGGTCACCATGTTCACCACCAGCTGGTGCGGCTACTGCCGCAACCTCAAGCGGCTGATGGATCAGAAGGGCGTGGCGTACACGGAGGTGAATATCGAAGACGTTGAAGGTACCGCCGAGATCGTGGAGTCCTTCAACGGCGGCAACCAGACCGTGCCGACCCTGATCTTCCCCGATGGCACTGCGGCTACCAATCCGCGCATCGAAGAAGTCGTCGAGCGCGTCGGCGCCTAAGGCCCTGCGGTAGACCGCACTAAACATTCGAAGCCCGGCGCTTTTCCCTCCTGGGAAAGCGCCGGGCTTCACTTGTTGCACCAGCTGAGAGGAGTCTAGGCCTCCAGCAGTTCGGTGTGCTCCCGGTAGACGGCGAGTAATGCCTCGATAAAGCTCTCGACGGTGACCGAGGAGACCAGATCGTCGCCGGCACCCACAGTGGAGGGCTCCATGGGGATTTCCATCGCCCGGTACACGGTGTCGAGCACCGCACGCAGCGGGGCGGAATCCTCGATGACAAAGACGCTGCTGAACAGCCAGGCCCCGGAGATCACCCGTTGCGCGGTACCGATAAGTTTTACCGGGACCTCGCTGCGTGACCCAGCTGTGGGCAGTCCGTGGACCGAGTAGTCCCCGGGGCAGTATTCACCCGGGATCGACCCCACATGCGCGTCAATCTTGAGCCGGCGAAAGGCTCGGGCGTAGAGGTCGGCAAAAACCTTAAAGCGTTGCTGCTGCCCGATAATCGCTTCGGCATGCGGTTCGATATGATCCACGATCAACGTGCCGCGATGATATGCCGCCGCCCGTCCCCCGGCCTTGCGCACCAAGGGGGCAAAGCCGCGTGCCTCAGCCGCCTCGGCCGCACGCTGAAACCCGGGCAGGCGGACATCGCGTTGGCCAAAGGCCAGCGTTGGATCCGGCCGATAGAAACGCAGCAGCGGGCCGCGCGTACCGCCCTGCACCTCGCGTAGCAGCTGAACCCCGCGCTCCAAGTCAGCTTCGGGATCCCCGCTGGCTTCCTCAAACTGGTAGGACAGCGGCGCGCTCGATTCGGGATTCCAAAGGGTCATATTCAGAGTCTAATTCAGTCCGCTTCGTACACCGGTTCACCAAGGCTGAAAAGATCCTTCGGGGGCTGTGATGAGAGGCTCAGAATTCGGGTTCCGCGAGATTCTGCGTGATAATAATCTGGTGCCTAATTCTTCCACCCCCGTGATCCTGCTCGGCGGTCCATCCGGTTCTGGCAAGTCATACCTTGCCAACCGTTTCGGCAATCCGCACCTTCCGCTGGACGAGTTCTACCGGCAGATCAGCGAAGATGGGCACCCAGAATCTTTTCCGCGCACCGGATACGGCGAAATCGATTGGGACCATCCACGTACATGGAATCAGCACGCGGCCCTGAACGCGGTCGATGAGCTGCTGCGCCAAGGCTGCACGCAGGTGCCGAATTATTCGATTGCTACCTCCAGCTACAGCGGGCATCGTGAAGTGCATGGAACCGGCGGGCCGATTATCGCCGAAGGAATTTTCCTCTCCGAGGTGCTGGAACCATTGCGCGCCAAGGGAATCAATGTTCAGGCCTACTACGTGGACGAACCGGCGCTGCTGACCACGATTCGACGCTTCATCCGCGACGTGTCCGAGCGCCGCAAACCGGTGCTGTTTTTGGTCAAGCGCGGCTATGCGCTGTTCCGCGCCCACGGCGCAGATCGCGAAACCTACCGTGCCAAGGGCTTCACCATCATGCCCAAGGCGCAGCTGAAGAAGCTATTGGCCGAATTAGCGGCTACTCACGCTTAGAGCTGGCGCACGGTCAGTATCTGTTCGGCGCGGCCAAAGGGTCCATTGACATCGTGGAGCACGGTGGAGGTCAGGCCAATGCCGTCGGTGCCGTAGCTCTGCTGCACCTCGAGGCCGAGCCATTCTCCTTCGGGCGCACGGTACATGTGGATCTGCAGATCCAGGTTCGGGAACATCCAGCTGCCATCGCCAGGCTCGACGCGGGGCGCCACGCCATTCGCGGTATCCACCAAACCGATCAAACTTGCCAATCGCGAAGCCGGCACACCATCTAGCAGCGCATAAGGAGTCCGCAACCAGGCGATGCCCTTACCCGGGCGGCGGCCGGGAGCGGCGCGGAATTCGATGGAGCGAATGTACCCGCCGGGCCACTGCGCGGAAATATTCTGCGGCTCGCTGTCCTCGGGACCCGGCACTTCGGCATCTTCAGTTCCCGCAACCGCGGTTGAGTCTGCGGTAATCACTCGCCAGGCTCTGGCGACGATGCTGGTGCGCCCCTTGGCCGTCATTTCGGCTTCGATCAGTTCGATGGTTCGGCCCGGGCGAATCATCCGCGTGGTGACCTCGAATTCACCGGCGTGGATCAGCCCGTGAATTTCGAAGCTCAACCGGGCGATGCGCATGTCGTCGCGAGGCTGGAAGTTCTCCAAGGCATGCGTCAAGATCCCCGAGGCTGGGGCCATATGCTGTTCGTGAGGATTCCACGCTCCCTGGGTATGCCAGGAAGACCGATAGCGCCCTTCTCCCAGCTCTTCAAAGTAGAAGTCGCCGTTGGCAAGGATCTTGTCCAGTTCTTCTTCGAGCTGGTGTGTCATGAATCGATCTCCCGATCTGCAAGCTAAATGGTTCTTGATCACAGCCTAACCAAACTTGGTCCGCGATGCGGCTTAGACCGATTGCCCGTCGTGATGGTGCGCGCGGGTGCCGGCGCTGTCCATCATGCTCAGCACCTCGGCGATACCGCCGAGGGCACGAATCGAGTGCGGTGTCATGGTGTCGAATTGTGCCGCCTGCCCGGCTTTCACGTGGAAGACTCGTTCGCCGAGCCTGAGCTGCACTTCGCCGGAGAGCACGGTGAACCATTCCTTGCCCGGGTGGACCCTGTCCTCCGTTGGGATCACCTGCTGCTGCGGGTCGTAGCGGATCTTCGTGACTACCACCCCGTTGACTGCGTCGTCGTCCGATAATTTCCACATCGTCATTCCCGGTACAGAGATCGGCTCGGGGCCGATGATCACGCCTTTTCCATCGGCGGGAGCCACCAGCTCGTCCAAAGTGGTGCCCAGGGACTTGGCGATCGGCACCAGCTGGTCCAGGGCGATCCTCCGGTTGCCGGTTTCGATCCGGCTCAGCGTCGAAACGCTGAGTTCGGCCCGGTTCGCAAGGGCCTCCAGGGACCACCCCTTACCTTGGCGAAGGGCACGAATGCGCTGTCGGATGACCGAGTCTAAATCCAGTTCTTGCGTCATACGCAAAAACATACACGATCAATGCAATGTATCGATAGGTTGGATAGCGAATCAAAAACCCCGCGAAGGAGAGCACCATGGAAAAATACGACGCCATCATCATCGGAGGCGGCAACGCAGGACTAGCCGGAGCCATCGCGCTGGCCCGTTCCCGGCGCAAAGTCCTTGTGGTCGATGAAGGCAATCCACGCAACGCCGTCTCAGCGCACGCACACAATGTGCTTGGCCATGAAGGCATCAGCCCCCATGAGCTATTGGAGCTAGGCCGCAAAGAGGCAAGGGACTACGGAGTCGAGTTTGCCTCCACCCGCATTCAGTCGCTGGGCGGTTCGTTCGAAGAAGGATTCGCAGTTTCCACCGAGTCCTCGCAATGGCAGGCCGCACGAATTCTCCTGGCTACCGGACTAACCGATACCTTGCCCGAGATCCCAGGACTGCGAAAAGCCTGGGGAACCTCGGCCCTGCATTGCCCGTACTGCCACGGGTGGGAGGTGCGCGATCAGCGGATCGCCATTTTAGGTGTCAGTGAAATGAGCACACATCAGGCCCTGCTCTTTGGCCAGCTCAGCGGCACTGTCACCTACGTTAATCACGCCCCGCAATCGCTGACATCAGAAAACCGCGCACTGCTCGCCGCAGTGGAAATAGAAATCGTCGACGCGCAGGTCACCGACATAGCCGTCAGCGATGAAGGGCAGGTGCAGTCCTTGGCTTTGGACAACGGAAGCACCCTGGACGCTCAGGCCGTAGTGGTGGCAAGCCAGATGAAAGCGAACGCGTCATTGTTCCTCCAGCTAGGCGGGCACCTGAGCCAAAACCCCATGGGAGAGTTCATCTCGGTCAACGAGATGGGAGCCACGAGCGTACCTGGAGTCTACGCAGCCGGCAACGCCTCGAACTTAGGGGCAATGATTGGTTTGGCGACCGCCGCCGGAACTATGGCAGGTGCCGCCATCAATGCTGATCTAGTTATGGAATCGGCCAAGAAAAAATTAGCAAAAAAGTGACTCTCGGCTTGAACCCTCCCCTAAGGGCAGAGAATACGATGTCCACATGGAGTACAGCATCGGAGAATTTGCCGCGTTAATGAACGTGACGGTGAAGACGCTTCACCACTATGAGAAGCTCGGCCTGCTCAATCCGGCTCGGGTCGATCAGTTCACTGGGTACCGAAAGTACAGCTCGGTTCAGTTTGAAACCATGATGCAGATTCGCCAACATCAGCATCTTGGACTCCCTTTGGCCGCTATCAAACGGATCATTAGCGGCGAAGTCGATGATGACTCGTACGAAGCGATCCTCGAAAACAGGAAAGACTCACTGCGAGACAGGATCACCAAGGATCTGCAAACCTACGGTGCGCTTGCTGCGACGTTGGGCATAGAAGATGAGCTTTCAGATTTTGCCGAGATGTATTCGGCGATGCACACCATCGTTTGCGACAGGGTGCCACCGCCAATGCTCAGCGGATGCCTACGTCCAATGCCACCCCACGTTGAGGACTCCGGCTTTACGCATGGTCCCCGCTCGGCCTTGCTCAGCGTTTCGGTACCGCTCGCATCCAGAAGCGTCGGCAAACTCAGGCAGGCAACAAAGGCGCTGGCCGAGAAGCTCTTGCCAGAAACCAAAGCCGAAGAAGCCAAGGACCAGATCTGGTATTGGATCGAGACGATGGACGACCCTGAGGAGGGGACGCTATTTAGAATGCACGCGGGCATCGAGGCAAGCGAGGAAATCTCGATTGCACCCGGAGCCGTGAAAACTAATTTGCCGGATTTCCAAATTTCTTTCACCGGACACGATTTCCGGGCATTTGGCTCTGGAGCGTGGCGGCAAATGACCAACCATATGCACCACGAAATGTACGAGCAGGGAGTCCTGCCAACTGGTCCATTATTTGTCCGGCTAGGCGAAAACTCCGATTATCCCGGGGAATCTTTGGCATTCCAAGGGGGCGTCCGCGACGATTCGATTCGCCGATCCTTTGACGGAGTCGACGACCTGGATGACGAAGACGAACCCGCCAACCCATTCGATCACTGGTACTCCGATATGGAGCTCTGAGCGCCCTTGCCCTACAGCCTGGCTCGCGATGAGAGGCCGGCTGTAGGACAAGCCCGGAAAATGATGGTACGCTTAATTTGTTACCTCGACGTTTGCAGGTGTGAGTCATCCGCCAGCGAATGTTAGCAGTTTAGATTTGTAGCAAGACAAGCAAATCGTCTGTGCAGCAAATCGGTTCAACGATTCTTCGGAATTAGCGAACTCCTATCGAAACGAATTTTCATCTTCTCTTCTTCACCGCTTACAGCTCGTCCAGGCGCTTCTCAGCGTTTCCACGATGCGGCTTCCAAATTCTACTCCACTGACTCTGGCCATTATTCCACAGTCATGTCTATGGACCGCAAGGACATTTAGCGTGCGTAGCGACCTCCGTTTTGGCCGGTATCGGCAAAATCAGCATTCGATCGCTGATACCGACGGCATGGAAATCGCCCAACATAGTACTGCTCGAGGTAACCACTAATTTTCCGTTTCGGATTTCGACTCGGCAACAAGGTCACGTAGTGGCCAATGAATAAATAAGGAAATAAAAACATGGCTACTGGCACCGTAAAATGGTTCAACGCTGAAAAGGGCTTCGGCTTCATCGCTCCTTCTGATGGATCGGCAGATGTGTTCGCACACTACTCCGCAATCCAGAGCTTCGGTTTCCGTAGCCTCGAAGAGGGCCAGAACGTTGAGTACACCCTGGAAGCCGGTCCAAAGGGCCCACAGGCAACCAACATCCAGGCTCGCTAAGCTTTAGCAAAAGCCAAACTTTTGGTGCAGTACCGTCCGTATCGGATGGTACTGCACCATTGGTGTTTCTAGGGGTCCTAGCGTTCCGCTAAATTTCGCTTTGCAGCTTCCGGCGGGCGTTCGCGCAGGATTCCTACCCCCAAAAGCCGGGCTGGAATCGAAGTGATCTTGGGAAAGGTACGCAAGATTCTCGCAATAGATGCCGGCAAGAGCACGTCATTGCTTGTTTTCATCAACCGCCGCAATCCTAGGTGCATCAGCCGCTGAGTGCTCTGGACCACGACGGTCGGGAGGATGCGCCGACTCTGGACAGCGGCCACATCCCGATCCGAAATCGTTCCGGCTTTGAGCGGCTCGGCAAGTATTCGAGCCGCCGCGACTGCATCCTGAACCGCCAGGTTCACGCCCACTCCCCCAACCGGACTCATCGCATGTGCCGAATCCCCGATGCACAACAGCCCGCGGCGCCACCACCGTATCGCGCGGTTGAGTTTCACGTCCAGTAATTTAGCGTCCTGAAGTCTCAGCGCCGGGACCCCTTCTTCAAGTTCGGGAGCGGCTTCGATAATCGCCCGGTGCCACGGTTCGGTACCCTGAGCACGCAGCTCTGCGTCTTTCCCCTTCGGCAAGAGCATCGCTGTCTGAACGTACCCGGGCCGTGGAATTAGCACGAAAGATCTGTCCGCGGTGAAGGCCGGGGACAAAACATTCTTTAGATTCAATGCTCCGGGGATCTTGAACCACCAGACATCAATTGGCACGGCGAACTCTTTAATAGCGAGCCCCGCAGCATCACGGATCTTCGACCATCTGCCGTCGGCCGCGATGGTCAACAGCGCGTGCATTTCGCCGATTCCGTCGGGCCCCGAATAACGTACGCCCACAATGCGTTCCCCCACGGTGAGCACGTCGGTCACGTCGCAATTCATGCGCAGGTCAAAATTCGCTTCGGATTCACCGGCGCGAGCCAATAGATCCAGGAAGTCCCACTGTGGAGCCATCGCGATAAACGGATAGGGATGGTTGAGCTTGGATAGGTCGAGAACCGTGGCGCGGGCACCGTCTCGTGCCGGAAATTGCGCTTGGGACACCTTGCTGTAGCCGATCTTTTCAAACTCTTCCATCAATCCAAGTTCCTCGAGCAGCAACATCGTGGATGGGTGGATGGTGTCGCCACGGAAGTCACGAAGAAAATCCCCATGTTTCTCAAATACCGTCACGGGGACTCCGCTACGCGCCAAGAGGAGTCCGGCCACCATGCCGGCAGGGCCACCGCCAACGATGACGCATCGAGTTCTAGGTACCATGCGAGCTATCCCTTCAGCGAATGTCCGTGAATTTCACCTTCGCACTAATTTCTATTCGTGGATAGTCTCCGACGTGGACCTTTTGATATTTAAGGTGATCATGATCATCGCCAGGGCTAGGAGGACTAGAGCCAGTCCTTGGAAACCGATAGCGGCTAGAATCGGTCCGGCGCAGAGCCCGCCCATCACCCCAGCCAAGCTCATGCAAAGATCTGAAGTTCCTTGCAGCTGCGGGCGTTCGTTGATTCCCACTGCACCGGAAATCATGGTTGATCCCGCTACCGTTGCGGCGGACCAGCCCAAGCCCAAACAAAGCAAGGCTATGGTGGTAACCACATGATCTGCGGAGTTGGTCCAAACCAGGACACTGGCGGAGATCAGTAGCGCCTGCCCTGCCAGAATGATCACCCGTGAACCGCATTTGTCGGTCAGCCACCCGAAGACCGGCGACAGGGCGTACATGCCAGCCACGTGCATGGATATGGTGAAACCGATTAAGGTGAGCGTTGCGCCATGGTGCTGCATATGAATCGGGGTCATCGACATCATCGACACCATATACATATGCGACAGGGCCACGGTGAGCACCGCCCGGCGCGCGGCTACGGACGTACGCAATATATGCCATCCACGGCGGCGGGCCTGCCCGGAATCCGGCCGACCCAAAGCCTGACGCTGCGCTATTCGCAGCGGATCGGGCCGGAGCCCGATCCAATAGACCAGTGCACCGGCTAGCTGTGCACACATGGCGATCAGGAATCCGCCGGTATAGGGCGGAAGGTTGATGTACTGGGCGATAACCTCGCCAGGCTCAAAGAGATTCGGACCGATGACCGCACCGATGGTCGTCGACCAGACGACTACCGAAAGATCGCGTCCGCGGGTGGCCTTCGTGGAAAGATCCGTGGCAGCGAATCGCGATTGCAGGTTCATTGCGGCGCCTGTGCCAAGAATCAGCATGCCCAGCATCAAAAGCGGCCAGAAGTCGAGGAATGCGGCGGCAATAATGACCACAATGCCGCTTGCCGCCAGTACTGCACCGCTCGAGAGGGATATCCGTCGCCCATGCTTCTGCGCCATCAACGCCAGCGGAATTGCCATGAGCGCCGCGCCCAGCGTATTCATCGTGGCGGCCATGCCTGCCAGCGAGTCCAGACCCGAGATGCTGACGATCAACAAGGACCCCAGGGTCAAGGTGGCGCCGCCGCCTAGCCCACCAAGGATTTGTCCAGCTGCAAGTACCGAAATCGATTTGCGTCGAACCCTTTGCACTTGCTGCTCGTCTAATGTGCCCAGATCATTGGATGCTGATTCGATCTGCACATTCACCCCCGCGTTCGTTCATCAGTGAATCCGTTACTGTCCAAGTATCCACGATATGCAGCTGGTCGGCGGGGTATTTCTTCGGGTATGGCAATGGCCCCGTTGAGAAACGGGGCCATCGCCGGGAAGAGACTAAGCGCTTAGAAGTCCCAGTCCTCGTCTTCGGTGTTCACTGCCTTGCCGATCACGTAGGAGGAACCGGAGCCGGAGAAGAAATCGTGGTTCTCATCGGCGTTCGGGCTCAGCGCCGCAAGGATCGCTGGCGATACGTCGGTGACGGTTGCCGGGAACATTGCCTCGTAGCCTAGGTTCATCAGGGCCTTGTTGGCGTTGTAGTGCAAGAACTTCTTGACGTCCTCGGACAGGCCTACCGGATCATAGAGATCGTGGGTGTACTGAACTTCGTTTTCGTACAGCTCATACATGAGTTCGAAGGTGTAGTCCTTCAGCTCCTGCTTGCGCTCTTCGCTTGCACCTTCCAGACCCTTCTGGAACTTGTAGCCGATGTAGTAGCCGTGAACGGCCTCATCGCGGATGATCAAGCGGATCAGGTCTGCGGTGTTGGTCAGCTTCGCGTGCGAGGACCAGTGCATCGGCAAGTAGAAACCCGAGTAGAACAAGAAGGACTCGAGCAAAGTTGAAGCAATCTTGCGCTTGAGTGGGTCTTCACCGTGGTAGTAGCTCTCAATGATCTGAGCCTTCTTCTGCAGGTTCACGTTCTCCGTGGACCAACGGAAAGCTTCATCGATTTCCTTGGTGGAAGCCAAGGTAGAGAAGATCGAAGAGTAGCTCTTTGCATGCACCGATTCCATGAAGGCGATATTGGTGTACACGGCTTCTTCGTGAGGCGTCAGCGCATCCGGGATCAGCGAGACCGCGCCGACGGTGCCCTGCAGGGTATCGAGCAGGGTCAAGCCGGTGAAGACGCGCATGGTGAGCAGCTTCTCGGCTTCGGTCAGAGTTCCCCACGACTGGATGTCGTTGGACAGTGGAATCTTTTCCGGTAGCCAGAAGTTATTGACGAGACGGTTCCAAACCTCTACGTCTTTATCATCCTGGATGCGGTTCCAGTTGATTGCTTCAACCTTGTTGGCGAGCTTAATCTTCTCGGTCATTGCCCCTCATCGAAACGCTAAAAATAGAATTAGTCTGCCTACAACTGTACCGCGAATCAGGCCGAGTGACGAACTTTGAATCGATTCGTTAGAACTTTATATACCAATCTGACTAGGCATTTAACGACAATCAACCAATAAGCGACAGTGTCGCTTATTGGTTGATTGGTGACATTAATGACGAAGAGACTCAGTCAAAAACTTGAGGCATTACAGTGCGCAGGAGACGCAACCTTCAACCTCGGTGCCTTCCAGCGCAAGCTGGCGTAGGCGGATGTAGTACAGGCTCTTGATGCCCTTGCGCCATGCGTAGATCTGCGCCTTGTTGATGTCACGAGTGGTCACGGTGTCCTTGAAGAACAGCGTCAAGGACAAGCCCTGATCCACGTGCTGGGTTGCAGCGGCGTAAGTGTCGATGATCTTCTCGTAGCCGATTTCGTAAGCGTCTTCGTAGAAGTCGATATTCTCGTTGTTCATGTAAGGAGCCGGGTAGTACACGCG
Source organism: Glutamicibacter sp. BW80 (assembly GCF_002332385.1). NCBI lineage: Bacteria > Bacillati > Actinomycetota > Actinomycetes > Micrococcales > Micrococcaceae > Glutamicibacter > Glutamicibacter sp. BW80. The sequence goes on from NZ_NRGV01000030.1 coordinate 128,412, forward strand.
GCCGATCTTACCTTCCTTGCGGATCTCGATCTTCGCTGCGACCGGGTGGATCGAGGAAGTCGAGTTGTTGATGTACGAGATCGAACCGGTTGGCGGCACAGCCTGCAGGTTCTGGTTGTAGATTCCGTGCTTCATGACCGAATCCTTCAGCGCACTCCAGTCTTCCTGGGTAGGAATGTGGATTCCGTCGAAGAGTTCGCTCACTCGCGCGGTGGCCGGAGCCCACTGCTGAGTGGTGTACTTGTCGAAGAATTCTCCGGATGCGTACTTCGAGTTTTCGAAGTTGTCGAAGGTTTCACCGCGTTCCATGGCGATCTTGTTCGACGCAGTTAATGCGTGGAACAGGATCGTGTAGAAGTAGATGTTGGTGAAGTCAATGCCTTCTTCGGAGCCGTAGTAGATGTGCTCACGGGCTAGGAAGCCGTGCAAGTTCATCTGGCCCAGTCCGATGGCGTGCGACTTCTTGTTTCCGTCAGCAATCGATGGCACCGAAGCGATGTAGGACATATCGGATACCGCGCTCAGGGCGCGAATCGCGATATCCACCGAGCCGGCGATATCCTTGCCGTCCATGGCCTTGGCGATGTTCATCGAGCCGAGGTTGCAGGAGATGTCCTTGCCGACCTTCGAGTAGCTCAAGTCATCTGCGAACTCGGAAGCCGAAGATACCTGCAAGATCTCCGAGCAGAGGTTCGACATCGTGATGCGACCCTCAATCGGGTTCTCACGGTTTACGGTGTCCTCGAACATGATGTACGGGTAACCGGATTCGAACTGGATCTCTGCCAAGGTCTGGAAGAATTCGCGGGCGCTGATCTTGGTCTTCTTGATGCGCGAGTCATCGACCATCTCTTCATACTTTTCGGAGACCGAGATTTCGCTGAACGGCACGCCGTAGACGCGCTGCACGTCATACGGGCTGAAGAGGTACATGTCTTCGTTCTTGCGGGCAAGTTCGAAGGTGATATCAGGGATGACCACGCCGAGGGAGAGGGTCTTGATACGGATCTTCTCGTCGGCGTTTTCGCGCTTGGTGTCCAAGAAACGGTGGATATCTGGGTGGTGCGCGTTGAGGTATACCGCGCCTGCGCCCTGACGTGCACCAAGCTGGTTTGCGTAGGAGAAGGAATCTTCAAGAAGCTTCATCACTGGGATGACGCCGGATGACTGGTTCTCGATCTGCTTGATCGGTGCACCGTGCTCACGCAAGTTGGTAAGCGACAGTGCTACGCCGCCGCCGCGCTTGGAGAGCTGCAGCGAGGAGTTTACCGCGCGGGCAATGGACTCCATATTGTCTTCGATGCGCAGCAGGAAGCAGGAGACGAGTTCGCCGCGCTGCGCCTTGCCGGCGTTGAGGAAGGTGGGTGTTGCGGGCTGGAAGCGGCCGGCGATGATTTCATCGACCAGGCTCGTTGCCAGCTGTTCATCGCCGCGGGCCAGGTGCAGGGCTACCATGCACACGCGGTCCTCGTAGCGCTCCAGGTAACGCTTGCCGTCGAAGGTCTTCAGCGTGTAGGAGGTGTAGAACTTGAAGGCGCCGAGGAAGGTCTCGAAGCGGAACTTCTTCGCGAAGGCGCGCTTGAACAGATCGCGGATGAAGTTCATCGAGTACTGATCGAGGGTTTCACGCTCGTAGTACTCGTGCTTCACCAGGTATTCGAGCTTCTCATCCAGGTCGTGGAAGAAGACGGTGTTGTTGTTCACGTGATCCAAGAAGTACTGGCGGGCTGCGTAGCGGTCCACCTCGAATTGGATCTTGCCGTCTGGACCGTAGAGGTTCAGCATGGCGTTCAGATCGTTGTAGCTCAGGCCCTGCATATTTGCTGGGAGCTCTTTGGTGTCATTCATCGTTACTTCTTCTTGTGCGACGCTGGTGCCCAAAAGGTTTCAAGCCCTTCATTGACGTTGAGAACATCTTCCGGCGTTCCCATGAGTTCGAATGTGTACAAAACGGGTACGTCGCATTTGGCGGCAATTTTCTTGGCCGCGATGCAGTAGTACTCGCCGAAGTTCGTGTTCCCTGCGCCAATCACGCCACGCAAGTTTGCGCGGTTCTCTTCGTGACCCAGAAATTTCAAAATCTGGGGAAGGATTGAACGCTTCCCGCTTTCGCCGCCGTAGGTTGGTATGAGCAATACATACGGTGCCGTTGCGATCAGTTGCGGTTCGGTTGCAAAAACCGGGATGCGAGCCGCACTGAAATTCAATTTTTCCACGAAGCGCAAGGTGTTCTCCGATACCGAGGAGAAGTAAATCAAGTTGGTATCGGTGTATACCTTGGCTTCGTGAGCCTCAGCGTTTTGCCGTCGATCGGCAACTGCTGCTGGTGGCATTTCTTCGCCTCCGCTAGGTGGTCGACGAGTAAGTTCCCTTGGACCCCGTGCGGGGCCCGGATGCCGACTAGTTGGCTACGGCCAAGGTAGCGATCTTGTCTGGGCGGAAACCCGACCAGTGATCGTTGTCGGTGATAACGACCGGAGCCTGCTGGTAGCCAAGGCCGCGGACGTGCTCTAGGGCGGCGGCATCCTGCGAGATGTCTACCTTGTTGTACTCGATGCCCTGCTTGTCCAAAGCGCGGTATGTAGCGTTGCACTGCACGCAGGACGGCTTCGTGTAAACGGTGATTGCCATTTCCCTGTTTCCCCTTTTTAAAAGTCCTTGTTTTGGCTCGGACTCCACCATTTCCTGGTGCTTCCGGCCATCCTCTCGGATGCCCCAAAATGCTGTCTATGGGGTGCTTTCGGTGTTTCACTCACCAACGGGTTCAATACTACATCTTGTGTTTGGCCGGTCAAGCGGCCACAAGATGATGTATTACAAGTATGTCATTCCTCCACCGGGCCGTCCACAGCCACTGTGGATATTAACGGTCATTTAAACCGCGATTTCTCGCGGTCGGCCAAAACTTGTCCACAGCCTCGAGGATGGTCGATGTGGTTTAAAAATTCTTCATGTGAGATGTTCCTCGGCGTGTTCCACGTCGTCCTGCCCGACGACCGGACACTAGATGTGCCCTAGCTCCAGTGTCGGGGGCCGGACCGACACTTTAGGCGCGCATCGGCGAACTGTGGGTAAGTGATCTCAGGCCTCTTGCACCGCGAAGGCCGGATGCACCCCGGCCAATGCCTCGGAGGTGCCGGCCACCGCGCGGGCCACGGCCTCGGGCAGGGCGAGGCCGGAAAGCAGCGCACCGGTGAGCTGGCCCAGGAAGCAGTCCCCGGCCCCTTTGGCCTCGGTGCTAATCCGGCCGGTGTCGAACTGCTCGAGCTCTTCCTCGTCCATCACGAGCAAGCAGCCGATGAAATCTTCATCTTCGGTGGGCGCGGAGGTGGCGATCACATGCGCGGGGCCGGCATCCATGAGGTCCAAGGCCGCGTTGGCCGCGTCTTGCTCGTCATGGATCTGGGTTTCGGTGAGCAGCGCGAGCTCGAAGCAGTTCGGCGTCATCAGCCAAGCGTCTTCGACCAGATGCTCGGCATAGCTGGAAGCGACCTCCTCGCTCGCGTAGAGCCCGACATCCGTATCCCCGAAGGCGGGATCCAGGATCAGCCGCAGCTTCGGGTAGCGGGCCCGGGCGGCGCGGAACCAGTCGGCGATGATCCGCCCCTGGCTGGCCGCCCCGAGATAGCCGACGACCACGTAGCTGGCATCGCGCAGCGCGTCGCGGCTGAGCAGGTCCTCCAAAATGGCGCCAAGCCACTGATCCGAGATGGGGCCTCCGGCCACCGAGGGATAGTGCGGCAGATTGCTGAGCAGCACCGTGGGGACCGCCACCGTTCGGTGCCCGGCCAATTCGATCATTCGGGCGATGGCGTTGTTGCCCACCGATCCATAGGCCAGCTGGGAGCTGAGCACCACGGCGGCGACCGGGCGGGTATCTAGCTCAAAGCCGCTCATGCGTTCGCCTGCGGGTACTGGCGGGCGCCGAAGATCCCCTGACCCACGCGCACCACGGTGGCGCCTTCCTCGATGGCCAGCTCGAAGTCCCCGCTCATGCCCATGGAGAGCTGGTCGAAGCCTTCGGGGGCGCCGCCGTCGCGCAGCTGCGCCGCGGTGGTGCGCAGCAGCGCGAAGCTGGCGCGGATGGAGGACTCGTTCGTGGTGTTCGCGGCCATGGTCATCAGCCCTCGCGGGATGAGCCGATCCAGCGGGGCGATGGCTTCGAGCAGCGCACCGACCTGGCCGGCGTCGATCCCGGACTTGGTCTCTTCCCCGGAGGTGTTGACCTGGAGGAAGACCTGGAGGCTGCGGTCCTCGGCTTCCAGGCGGCGCTGCAGGGTTTCGGCGAGCTTCAGCGAATCCAGGGCATGGAACTCGTGGGCGAAGCGTGCTACGAACTTCGCCTTGTTGCCCTGCAGTGGCCCGATGACCGCATAGCGCAGTTCCGGGTAGTCGGCGGAGAATTCCTCGTATTTGGCCAGCGCTTCCTGGACCTTGTTCTCCCCCAGGGTGTCAACCCCGGCGTCGATGGCCAGACGCAGCCGGGCAGGTTCGATGGTTTTGGTGACCGGCAGCAGGCGCACCGCACCGGCTTCGCGGCCGGACCGGGCGGCGGCGGAGGAGATCTTCTGGTTGACGCTCGCCAGGTTCCGGGCGAAATCCTCGGTGGTTGCCGCCTGGGCCGCGGCCGGTTGCGAAGTTATCAAAGCGCCTGCGCCTCTTTCTGTTTGGTGGTGCTCGCTGCGAAAGCCGGCCCCGCTCACGCGGGTCCGGCTTCAAGCATAGGCATAGATCCCGGTGCTAGAACATTTGGCGCCAATTGGTCTTGGCCAGATCGAACAATTCGTCCCCGCGCCCGGAGAGCACCGTGCGGATGGCATAAAGCGCGAAGCCCTTGGCCTGCTCGACCTTGATGCTTGGCGGCATGGACATTTCCTGCCGGTCGGTGACCACGTCCAGCAACGCCGGCCCCTCGTGGGCGAGGAATTCTTTGACCGTGGCCTCTAGCTGCGCGGAGTCCTCCACCCGGAATCCCTTGAGTCCCGCGGCGTTGGCCACCGCACCGAAGTCGGGATTCTCCAGCTCGGTGGCATAGGTCACGAAGCCGGCGGCCTTCATCTCAAGTTCCACGAAGTTCAGCGAGGAATTGTTGAAGACCACCACCTTGATTGGCAGCTTATTCTGCGTGGCGGTCAGCAGCTCGCCGAGCATCATCGTCAGCCCGCCGTCCCCGGCGAAGGCGATCACCTGCCGCGTGCGGTCGATCGCCTGGGCACCGAGGGCGTGGCAGAGGGCGTTGGCCATCGAGCCGTGGTTGAAGGAGCCGAGCAGCCGGCGGTCTTCGGTCATGCTCAGGTAGCGGGCCGCCCAGATCACCGGGGAGCCCACATCGGCGGTGAAGATTGCGTCCTGGTCCGCCGCCAGATCGATCAGCCGGGCCAGGTACTGCGGGTGGATGGCCGCCTTGCCGCGCGAGGGGGTGGCCAGCTCGTCGAGTTTGGTGCGGGTTTTCGCGTAGTGCTCCAGCGCGTCATTCAGGTGCTTGCGCTTGCCCTGCCGGGGCAGTAGCGCCGAAAGCGCCGCGGCGGTGTCCTTCACCGTGCCCACCAGGGGCACATCCACGGTGGTGCGCCGGCCGAGCTGTTCCCCGCGCAGGTCGACCTGGATGATGCTGGCATGCTGCGGGTAGAACTGCTGGTAGGGGAAATCGGTGCCGAGCATCAGCAGCACCTCGCATTCCTCGATCGCCCGGTAGCCGGAGGCAAAGCCGAGCAGTCCGGTCATGCCCACGTCGAAGGGGTTCTCGTATTCGATATGCTCCTTGCCGCGCATCGAGTGCACGATCGGGGCGGCGAGCCGATCGGCCAGCTCCATCACCTCCGCGTGCGCCCCGGCGGTGCCGGCCCCGGCCAGGATGGTGACCTTGGCCGAGGATTCAAGCAGCTGCGCGGCGCGGGCAAGCTCCGCGTCGGCGGGCAGCACCCGCGGGCTGGTCTTGACGATCGCTTGGGTGCCGGCGCGTTCCATTTGGGAGAGCGCCACGTCCCCGGAGATCACCAGCACCGCAACCCCGCGCTTTTCGATCGCCTCGCGCATGGCGATGCGCAGCATCCGCGGCAGCTGCTTGGGGTCCGAGACCTGTTCGGCGTAGACCGAGCAGCCGCGGAAGATTTCTACCGGGTGGGTTTCCTGGAAATAGTTTGACCCGATCTCGTCGGTGGGGATCTGCGCGGCAATGGCCAGCACCGGCACCCGGGAGCGCTGCGCGTCGTAGAGCCCATTGATCAGGTGGAGGTTTCCCGGCCCGCAGGAGCCGACGCAGACGGCCAGCTCCCCGGTGAGTTCGGCTTCGGCGGTCGCGGCGAAGGCTGCGCCCTCCTCGTGGCGATGATGGATCCATTCCATCTCCCCGTTTTCGCGCAGCGCATCGGTCAGCCCGTTCAGCGAATCCCCCGGGACCCCGTAGATGCGCTTGACACCCTGGGTGTGGAACTGTTCGATCATGTGTTCGGCGACGGTAGGCATTAATTTCCTCCTGCAAACAAGGGGCCGGAATCCACCGGTTGATAACGCTCAGCCTACGAGAGAAAAGCGCCAGCTGGCTAACCGCTAACCGGCAAAGCCCGGCCAGTAATGCGAATCGGGCAGCGCACGAGCACCGAAGATCCCCTGCCCTACCCGCACCACGGTCGCGCCCTCGGCGATGGCCAGCTCGAAATCCCCGCTCATCCCCATGGACAATTCTTCCAACCCGATCCCCTCGGGCGCCCGCTCGCGCAGCCGGTCGCGCAGTTCGCGCAGCGTGGTGAAGCAGGTGCGCACCGCCTGCTTCTCGGAGGAGAAGATCGCCAGGGTCATCAGCCCCTTCACCCGCAGCCGGTCCAGGCCGGGCAGGGAACGCAAGAATTCTGGGGCCGCTGCCGGGTCCAGGCCGAATTTGGTTTCCTCGCCAGAGGTGTTCACCTGCACGAAAACATCCAGGGTGCGGTCTTCGAGTTCCAGCCTGCGCTGCAGCGCGGTGGCCTGGCGCAAATTATCCAGGGCCTGGAATTCGTCGGCGAAACGGGCCACGTCCTTGGCCTTATTCGATTGCAGGTGGCCGATCACCGAATATTTGAGACCCGGAATGTCGGCGAGGTTCTGGGCCTTGCGCGCGGCCTCCTGCACCTTGTTCTCCCCCAGCCAGTCCACGCCCGCCGCGATCGCCAGCCGCAGCCGCTCCTCGGGCACCGTCTTGGTCACCGGAAGCAGCCGCACGCTTCCCGGCTCCCGCCCGGCAGCGAGTTCGGCCGCCGCGATGCGCTTGCGGACCGAGGCGAGATTTGCCTTGTACTGCGCCACGGTGTTCGCAGTGGGCGCGGCGCTTGAATCCGAGGTTGCCTGGCTCATACGGTATTGCTCCTGCATCCAACTGGAGATGTTGCTGATCTGGCTTCATCGTAATATGCCACGGGCCGCCCCGGGCTCAAAGCAACTAGGCTAGAGGCAACCAGCGGGCAGGCGAGCGAAACCTTGGAGGTTGCAGTGGAGGAACAGTCAAGCAGTCACGTGATCGATGCGCGGAACATCCCGAAACCCGAACGCCACGGAAAAATCATGGAGGCCTACGACTCCTTGCCCACCGGCGGGTACCTGAGCCTGCTCAATGACCACGAACCGGTGAACCTGCACGCGGAATTCGAACGCAACCTCCCCGGCACCTATATCTGGGAGGCAACCGAACGGATCGGAGGAGACTGGGAAGTCATCATCACCAAGCTCGCCAGCACGCCGGTGCCGCGCATCATGACGAACACGGCCTGGCTCGGCGAACAAGGCAGCACGGTAGACGGCGCCATCTGGAAGCTCGAACCGGAGGGCCGCGACCTGGATGCGAATGTCATCGCACTGGCGCCAAGCCAGGAAATCGGCGAACACCGCGGCCCGGAACTGGACGTACTCATCCACGTGTTCGAAGGCACCGGGAAGCTGCACACCGAAACGGATTCGATCTCGCTAAAGCTCGGTGACGTGCTCTACCTTCCGGCACGTTCCAGGCGGCACTTCGTCGCCGGAGTCCACGGGCTGAAGTACTTCTCGGTGCATCAACGCAAGAAGACCTTGGGCCTGATGCCGGTGCTGCGCCCGGACGCCGATTAGCCTTCGAGTCGTCCGGAGTCCAGGAATCCTTCAAGCTTCGCGCGGTGCGGTGCGAGGTCCAAACCTTGGGCGTCCAGCCACTGCTGGTTGTAATAGGTGTTGGCGTAGCGCTCGCCGGAGTCGCAAATGAGCGTGACGATGCTTCCCTGTTCCCCGCGTTCGATCATGCCTGCAATGATCTGGAAGACCGCGTAGAGGTTGGTTCCCGTCGACCCTCCGGTCCAGTGCCGAGTGTGTGCCCGCAGCAGGTACATGGCGGCCAGCGAGCCCGCGTCGGGCACCTGGATCATCTGGTCGATTACTCCGGGCACGAAGGACGGCTCGACGCTGGGTCGGCCGATCCCCTCGATCCGCGACCCGAGCCCGGTGGAGTACGCCATATTTCCGGTACGCCACCCCTCGTAGAAGGACGAGTTCTCCGGATCGGCCACGGCCACCTGGGTGTCATGCTGGCGGTAACGCACGTATCTGCCAAAAGTCGCCGAGGTGCCGCCGGTGCCGGCGCCGACCACGATCCATGAAGGAATCGGGTGGCGTTCGGCCGAAAGCTGCGAGAACACGGATTCGGCAATGTTGTTGTTTCCACGCCAGTCGGTGGCTCGTTCGGCGTAGGTGAATTGATCCAGGTAGTATCCGTCGGATTCCTCGGCGAGCTGACGGGCCGCAAGGTCCACTTCGCCGGCGGCATCGACCAGGTGGCAGCGTCCGCCATAGAACTCGATGAGTTCAATTTTCTCCCTGCTGGTAGTCCGGGGTACTACAGCGATGAAAGGCAGGCCGAGCATGCGGGCGAAATACGCTTCGGATACCGCGGTGGAGCCGCTAGAGGCTTCCACAAGTGTGGTGTGCTCACCAATTTTGCCATTGACCAAACCGTAGAGCAGCAATGAGCGCGCCAAGCGGTGCTTGAGCGATCCGGTGGGATGCACCGATTCGTCCTTCAAATACAGGTCGATTCCCCACTGCTTTGGCAGCGGAAAGACATGGAGGTGGGTGTCTGCGCTGCGGTTCGCATCTGCGTCAAGCAGGGCGATCGCGGCTCGGACCCAATGGTTTGCTTTGCTAGTCTGCTCAGTCACGCACCCACTCTATCCCTAGTCCTTGACTTGGCGCAGAACGACTATACCGGCGGCCGTCGAGCTGCTTGCTGGAGGGATCTCGAATGCCATCTGGGGACGGTTCGATGAGTGGCATCCTGGCCGGGAATGCACCACGCTGCATTGCATTCCACGGAGCGCTTTGCCTTTGCTCCGGGGACAGACCGGTTCGACACGATGCACCGCAAACTTCAAATTCCCGAACGGAGCACGCTTCCGGTACTGGCGCTCGTCCATATTTCGGATCGATCGACCTCGAAAATCGGCAGGGTTTCGTGGATCTCGATTTCAGTCCTGGCCGTCAGGCTGGCAACCATCGGGCACCTCCCCCAGTCGGTCGACTCAGCTTCCTCGGAGCGCGCTGGAGAGGTTCGGCGCTTAGCGAGACGGGCTCGGCGACTAGGACTGCTTGGAGCCGCGGACCGATTCGTCGAGAACCAGCGTCAGGAGTCCCGGGAAACGTCGATCGAGTTCTTCACGTCGGATCCAGTTGCGGTGCCTGTTTCCCTGCGCCTCTTGTCTAATGAGACCCGACTCGCGGAGAACACGCCAGTGACGGGTGAGCGCGGATTTTGACACGCCGAAGTCCGAGTTGCTGCATGCCCGGCCCGGTTCTTCCGCAAGCTGCATGACGATCGCCCTGCGCACAGGATCCGCGAGGGCTGACATCACCTCGAAGAGGTCGAAATCTTCCTCTTCCGGGATGGTGAGCGGGTTTGCCAAGCGACTTGCCATGGTTCCTATCCTAATTCGCAACATAAAAAGATGTACCGCCTTACGCGTACATGATGAACGTTAGATGTACATGACTGCGCGTACAACAATTGTCCTGTTTGGTTTACGGAACCGCAAGCGTTCGGCAGCCACCGATCCAGAGCACACGCCCTGATGCTCGAAATGAATGAAAGAGGGACACCCGTGAAGATTTCCATCATTGGCGCCGGAGCAATTGGCAGTAACCTCGCCCGCCAACTCAGCGAAGCCGGACACGACGTGCTCATCGCAACTGCAAGCGGTCCAACGAGCATCCCGGCGAAGGCGACGGCTACGGGCGCACAGCCGGTCGAGCTGGAGGCCGCGACGCAGGATAGGGACGTCGTCATTCTGGCGGTTCCGTTCGGCGTTCAGCCCGTGCTCAAGAACTTGATTGCGGCTGCGCAGGAGAACACTGTGGTCGTGGACGCCTCGAACTACTACCCCGGCATGAATGGGCACATCGCAGCCGTCGTTGACGGCCAGGTCGAGAGCCTGTGGAGCCAAGAGCAGCTAGGGCGCCCGGTAGTGAAAGCGTGGAACGCCGCCCTGGCCGAAACCCAGCGGACCATGGGACGACCTGCCGGCAGCCCCGACCGGCTGGCACTCCCGGTCGCAGGCGACTCCCGGTCGCAGGCGACTCCGAAAAGGCTCGCGCAACGGTGATGCAGCTCGTGGACGACAGCGGCTTCGACGCATACGACGCCGGTGTCCTTGCAGAATCCTGGAGACTGCAGCCCGGAACCCCGGCTTACTGTACCGAACTAGGGCTAGAGGGCCTCGGCCAAGCTCTCGCCGCCGCGGAGAAAGACAAGGCGCCGGAAACGCGCGACCGGCTGATGGAGCATTTCGTCTCAATGAATACCATGCCGTCACGCGAGGAAACCGTCGCAATCAATCGCGCCGCCCACCTCTAGCCCCGCCAGCCCACAAGCCGAGGGCAGGAGAGGACGCCGAGCCGTCCGGAACACATGGCCCCGGGGAAACCTTCCAGCAACGGGTACCGGTCGCAGAATCCCCTCTGACACTGCCTGGGAGTGGGCGCCGGGTGCAGCAAACTAGCGTCGACGCCCGGGTATGCTGCGTACACGGCCTGCCCTGGGCATCTCAAGATCAGCCTCGCGTACGCTGTGAGTTCGCAATGAGCTAAACCCTCCACTATTGAGAGTTATCTTCGGGCTGGCTAGGGTAGATTGAGTGGCCCGAGTTACCAAAAAGTAACAAACCACGGGATCCTCAACGAGAGTAGGGTAAAAATGTCAAAGACTGCCAAGACTTTCAAAGAAGTCGAGAAATCGCTGAACAAATTGGCTAAGTCAGCCAAGGCAGAAATCCCGAAGGATCTTCGCGAGACGTGGAATAACGCAATCTACGGAGTGAACGGTGAAGCTATCGGCAACGCGGGCGCCAGCCTGATCGAAAGCGTCAGTGGCAATTCGAAGGCCGCACAGCGCACCCGTTCATCCGTTGAGAACGCAGTGAAGACCGCGCAGCAGAAGCTGGGCGCGCCAAAAAAGTCCTGCAAGAGCGGCAAGCTGCTGCTGGTCGGCGCGGTCGTTGCCGCGATTATCGCCGTCGTTGTTTCCAGCACTAAGAAGAGCGCCGCTCACTAATCTCTCGCATTCAAGCTAGCCAGCGTCTAAAACCGTGGTTCTGAAATTTTCGGAGCCACGGTTTTCGCGTGCACGGGGCAAAGCGAATAGCGGCGCTGCAGACAGCTGCGTGCCGCTATCTAGAAAATCGCCAGTATTCTAATCACGGCAAATCCCAAACCTCAAGGTCTCTAGCCAACGGCCGAATCAGCTTTCAGAATGCCTAATCCCGAGCGGAGCCAAAACGCTTTACGGCTCGGCTCGCCTGAGGCAAGATGAGAAAACGTGGCAAGCTTCCCATTCGTGAAGCAATAGCGTGATGCCACCTCACCTCCGGGCCCCAAGCCGACAGCCTGGCTACGCGGGCGCCCGAAGACTAATAGCTACCTTCAGTAAGAGAACGAAGCGCCGCGACATGACGGACATAAGCCTGCCGTCCGTTGGGAGTGAGCATTAGCCGCACATGGCTTCTCCCACCCTTGGAGAATTTTTCCACGTCGATAAATTCGGCCTCGGAAAGCTGCTTCAAATGCTTGCTCAACACCGAATCGGCAATTCCCAACGAATCACGCAGTTGAGCAAACTCGGCATATTTGAGTGGAGCCAAGCTGGCGCAGATGCGCAGACGGATTGGGGCATGAATCAGTTCATTGAACTCCCCGTGATCAGACACCGCGCTCATTCGCGTCCTTGAGCCGATTCTTGATCGTTGCCGTGCGCATACCGGTCATGCACAAACAAAGAACACCAAATAGCGCCAGCCATTTCAGGCCCGCCTCACCCCAGGACCCAGGTTCCCAGAAGTTAGCAACCTGCAAGGTCAACATAAACAGAAGAACATAGCCCATGTAGCGGCCTGAATGCCTGAGAACCGGACGCGCCTTGGGCCGCTTGCGCATCAACAGAAAATACCAGAAACCCAGGGGAATGATCAGCAAAAACAGCGCAAAGAAGGCCGGCCATGACACGTAATTCGCCAATGTACAGACCGTTGCCACGAAGGCCAGCACGGCATACATGATTTTACGCGGCGCCTCCGTGGCACCAACCATCGCCTCCGAAGCATCTTCTATTTCCGCGAGTGCTTCGCGCGGCTCATAGCCGCCCGCCACATGCTTTTCACTGTCCATCACACCCTACTTTCCGTTAAGGAAAGTCTTGACTTTCCATGGTGGAAAGTCAAGGTTTCTCCGCGCTTCGCCAACCTGGCCGAGCTGCCTTCAACAGGATTTCGAGCCTGCTCGGATGGATCTCCAAGCAGACTCGATGCCTTGCAATGCCAACTGCTAGTTTTTCAATGACTATCGACGAGCACGCGAGTTCTTGATTGCGGCTGCGAGCCCTAAGCCTGCGGCAACCAAGCCGACCGGAATCAGCCAAAGACTGTTTGCCCCGGTGTCGGCGAGCCTATCGATTTTACGCTGTTCGGGCTCCTCCTCGGAGGGTTCTTTGGTCGGTTCCGAACTTTGCTCCTGCTTGGGCTCCGTAGTTTCTTCGCTCGGGGTTTCATTCACCTCTGGGCGTTGGGAAGGCTCGGCCGTGGGCGAAGCCTCCGGTGCTGCCGACTCGTCCGGTGTATCGGTCTCATCCGGAGTCTGCGACTCAACAGGGCGCTCGTTTAACCCAAAGACCTCTTCGGCCGCACCCAAATTAGCGAACACCGTTTCACCGCTGGCATCATCCACCGCATCGTTGTCGGTGACGATATACACATCACCGCTGCCGGCGACGGCCAGGCCTTCGAGCTTCTCCTGGGTCCAGCCATTGGTCGCTTCAAGCACCGGAAGCACGTCTACTGCCAGTTCCTTTTCCAGCATGGTGACCTCACCGGCCACACCTTCTGGAAGTTCAAACTTATACAGGGCCTTGAGCTCAGCATTCTCACCGTTGCGTTTGTCGCGCTCGATAACGGCGAACGATCCGTCCGGAAGCTCGGTGATTTCCGAAAGCCCATTCCACGATCCATCGTCACCGGCTGGCTCAAGCTGGTAGCCATACCAGGTGAATTCGGCAGAGTCCGGAACATACTTGCCGATGCGGACGAAGTCTTCGCCTGGCACTTCGCGCTGCAGGGTGAAGATCACCTCTTCTTCTGCGCCTTCACCGCGCACGCTGACACCTTCGAGTCCCTGTCCGCCGAGCTCTGCGACAACTTCCGCAGGCAGCGACACTTCCTCGATGACGGCCCCGGCTTCATCAATGCGCACCAGCGCATTTTCTGCGCCTTCCTGACCTTCATGCGCAGCCCAGAACCCTCCCTCGGCACGGGCCGCGATGCCTTCAAGATCAAATTCGGCAGGGGCACCGTCCTTGGTCACCGCCATGGAGCTCTCGACCAGCGCGGGCTTCTGCGCGGTGTCGATGGAGTAAATGCGTGGCTCATAAGCGCTGTCACTGACCGCGTAAAGCTTCTCCAACTCTTCCGGGTTCTCACTCAACCCGCTCAAGGCACCGAACGGCACCAGGTTCTCGATGCTGGATGCCAACGCCGGGAATTGCGCTTCGGTTGCACCGAAGGAGAATAGCGTAATCGACGATCGCACGCCCTTGTCTGCCTCATCGGTTTCCGAGGCCACGGCCAACAAGTCCCGGCCTGGAATCGGAAGGATGCCTTCCGGGCCGTTGGTGGTCGGCAGGGTCTGCACATATTCCGGATTGGTTGGATCGCTCAGTTCGTACACCGCGACGAAATTGCCGCGTTCCGAGGCAACGAAGGCGTAGTCGACACCGTTGAAGTTGTCGATCGCCAACCCCTCGGGTTCCACGCCCTTCTTGCCTGCGCGCTTCTCCGGGAACAGCCCCTGGGAGAGCGCCAACCGCTCGAAGGTGTTTCCTGCATCCCAAGCAACTTCGCCGGTTTCGGAATCGAAGATGGTGAAGCCTCGGCTGCCACCTTTCCAGTCCCCCTCGTTGGCGGTGGCGAGGTAGCGATCTTGGATCCAGCCGATCGCGTCCGGTTCGCGCGGAACGTCTTTCAGCGAGCCGGTGGGATCCAGTTTCCCGTCTTTTTCGATGTCTATGTTTTCCAGGTCAACGCTGCCCGCGCTGAAGGCGTCGGTAATGTCGCCGCTGGGCAGGTCGATGAGGACTACGCCGTTGTTTTCTTGGAGGGTTACCGCCAGTTGGTTTTTGGCATTGATGGTGACGTACTCGGGCTCCGGATCCTGTGGGGTGTCGAATCCGGCGTCGTTAAGCATCGGAAGCGCAATCGGGGCTTCGCGCGGCCCCGCGGTCAGCGGTACCTCGCGAACGCTCCAGGCTTCGGGGTTTTCGCCCACGAGATCCAGGATCTCGATAGCACCGGCGGGCGCCTGCGGCAGACCGCCATCTCCGGCGTCCTCGTCACGTTCGTTTTCGATGGCGATCGCCGCGTAGGCGCCGTCTTCAGAGATCGCGATAGAGTCCGGCTGTCCGGTCAATTCGATGCTGTGGACCAGCGTACGGTCAGCGATGCGCACAACGTCAACACGCCCCGAAGGGTTCGAGTAGCTTTCCGAGGTGTTGACTACGACAAAAACGTACTCTCCATAGGCGGCAACGCTAGTTGGCTCGTCTTCTGGGCTACCGAGCTGGTGCAGCGGGAGCGTTCCCAAACCCTTCGGTGCGGCGGGGTCGCTGATATCCACGAATCCCACCTGGCGGGCGAGCGCGTCAGAGTAGATCAGGGTTTTGCCGTCTTCGGAAACGGTCGAGATTTCGGAGGCAGTTTCGGCTGCGGCCCCGTCTGGGTCGTTCTGATACACCGGGTAGGTCGCGGTGCGTTCAAAGTAGCTCCCGGTTTCGGCGGTTGCGACCCCCGCCGTAGTCAATGGCGCAACGCCTACTGCGCCCACCACTATGGCTGCGGCGAGAATGCCTGCAGATTTCTTTGCAACTCGGTTCACGTTCCCTATCCCCATCAAGCTTGATATTTCCCATAAATTCCCTCTTAAGATTGGCAAATCAATCCGGCCGCGAGGTGAATTCCGGGCAACGGGAGTTGAACAAGTTGTAGCTAGTTCATTCACTCACATTTAGTTGNNNCAACTAAATGTGAGTGAATGTGGGTGCAGGCATCTCGGTGCACCTGCGCGGCTTATTCAATTCACAAGGAAATTAAGAACGGACGAGCTCATGATCCTGAACAACACCACAGTCTTAGGTACCGGCGTACTTGGCTCCCAGATCATCTTCCAAACCGCCTACCACGGACTACCCGTGGTCGGCTACGACATCGATGATGCTGCCCTCGAAGCCGCCGCCGCCAGGCTGGATAAATTAGTCCCGGTTTACGCGGAGTACTTTGACGCCGGCGACAACACGAAAGCTCAAGCAGCACGCGATTCCATCCGGTTGAGCAGTGACTTAGCCGAGGCTGTCGAGGATGCGGACCTGGTGATCGAAGCGGTACCAGAAAGCCTGGAAATCAAGCAGGATACCTACCGGAACCTTGCGCAAACAGCCCCAGAACGCACCGTCTTCGCCACTAACTCCTCGACGTTGCTTCCTTCAGCTATTGCAGGGTTCACCGGCCGGCCCGATCGCTTCCTTGCGTTGCACTACGCCAACCGAGTTTGGCAAAACAATACCGGCGAAGTCATGGGCACCGAGTCAACCAGCGCCGAAGCCTACGAAGCAGTGGTGAACTTCGCCGAACGCACTGGGATGGTTCCAATTCGGGTGCTGAAGGAACAGCCGGGATACGTGCTCAACTCGTTGCTCGTACCTTTTCTGCAGTCTGCGAGCCATCTACTGGTAAATGGCGTCGCGGACGCAGCAACCATTGACCAGACATGGAAACTGGGCACCGGAGCTCCCAAGGGTCCCTTTGAAATTTACGACATCGTCGGGCTGAACACCGCGTACAACATTTCACGTTCCGGAGATGAAACCAGCCAGAAATTCGCAGAACTGCTCAAAAACAACTACATCGAACACGGAAAACTCGGTACTGCCACGGGTGAAGGCTTCTACAAGTACGACTAGGTATTCCTCGGGCACACGCCATAGACCGGCATGCGCAAGTTCCTCATAGCAGCCGGGATAGCAATCGCGGTTAGGATGGGCTGGTGGCACATATCGACGTTTCCGACATCCAATACTTCCTTTCCGACGGCACCCAGTTGCTCGGCGGAGTCTCCTTCAAAGTTACCGCCGGCTCCAAAACCGCTTTAATCGGGCCGAACGGCACGGGCAAAACCACCTTGATCAAGATCATCTCCGGTGATCTCAAAGCCGACGAGGGCGCGATAAACCGCTCGGGCTCGATGGGCATCATGCGCCAGTTCGTGGGACAGGTTCGCGACGAATCGACGGTGAAGGATCTTTTGCTTTCCACCGCGGCTCCGGCCGTCGTTGCTGCCGCCGCCAAGGTCGCAGCGTGCGAAGCGAAGATGCTGGTCAGCGAGGACGAAAAGGTCCACATGCGCTACGCCGAAGCGATTATCGAGTGGGGTGACGCCGGAGGCTACGAGCTGGAAACCACTTGGGACAAGGTCTGCATGGCAGCGCTGGGCATTCCCTTTGATCGTGCCCAAGACCGCCAAGCGCGCACCTTGTCCGGCGGCGAGCAAAAGCGCCTCGTGTTGGAGGCGCTTTTCGAAGGCAACGATGAGCTGCTGCTCTTGGATGAGCCGGATAACTATCTAGACGTACCGGGTAAGCGCTGGCTTGAAGCGATGATGGAGCGCTCCCCCAAGACGGTGCTATTCATCAGCCACGACCGCGAGTTGCTCAACAACGCGGCCACGCGCATCGTCACGCTGGAGCCCGGCCATGGTGGAGCCACCGCGTGGATCCACGGTGGTTCGTTCGGCTCCTACGTACAGGCCCGCAAGGAACGCAACGAACGCTTCGAGGAACTGCGCAAGCGCTGGGATGAAGAGCATTCCAAGCTCAAGGAATTGGTCATCATGTACAAGACCAAGGCGGCGTTCCGTTCGGATATGGCTAACCGGTATCACGCGGCACAGACACGGTTGGATAAGTTCCTGGAGGCCGGCCCGCCGCAGGCGATTCCGCTAGAGCAAAACGTGAAGATGCGACTGAAGGGTGGACGCACCGCCAAGCGCGCGGTCGTAGCCGAAAAGCTCGAACTCACCGGGCTGATGAAGCCCTTCAGCAATGAGATCTGGTTTGGTGACCGTGTTGGCGTGCTCGGTTCCAACGGCTCGGGCAAATCCCACTTCCTGCGGCTGCTGGCTGCCGGCGGCACCGATCCCGAACGGGAGCACGAGCCGGTTTCAGATGTGAAGCTCGCCGAAGTTCCTCATGAGGGAACGGTAAAGCTCGGCGCTCGGATTCGCCCTGGCTACTTTGCCCAGACCCACACCCGCCCCGACCTATTCGGCCGCACCTTGCTGGAGATTCTGCACCGCGGTGACGAGCACCGTTCGGGGCTTGCCCGTGAGGCTGCCGCAGGCGCATTGGACGGCTACGGTCTGGCTGGCCAATCTGAGCAGAAGTTCGAGTCGCTCTCCGGGGGCCAACAAGCCCGTTTCCAGATCCTGCTCCTGCAGCTATCCGGAGCGACCCTGCTGTTGCTTGATGAGCCGACGGATAACCTCGACCTGCATTCCGGCGAAGCGCTCGAGCATGCGATCGATTCCTTTGAAGGCACCGTGCTCGCGGTGACTCACGACCGCTGGTTCGCAAAGTCGTTTGACCGCTTCCTGGTCTTTGGCTCAGACGGCAAGGTCTACGAGTCCGATACTCCCGTGTGGGACGAGAAGCGCGTGCAGCGGGAGCGCTAGGCGCACTGCAGATAGTCCCGCGTGAAGAACTGCCTTGCACAGCCAGTTCCTCGCGCGGGACTTTCGCGCCGAGAATTCCTCCATGCATCGAAGATGCGGCATAGTTGGCGTCTGACGGTCGCCTGCCTGATCGTGAAAATTATTCGACGAGCTTGCCTGCGGCGGAGACCTCTTGGATCAATTCCGCTATTTCTGCTGGCACTTCCACGATGGATTCTCGGGTGATCCCGGTCTTCGGCGACCAAACCAGATTCACCTGCAAGCCGGGATCCATGGCTGGGAAGTCGCTGCGGTTGTGGCAGCCCCTGGTTTCGCGGCGTTCCAAGGCGGCCTCCAGGGTTGCCCGGGCGGCCAGCGCCGAGGATTTCAAGTCAAAGGCATGGGATAGGTCTTGGAACCCTGCGATGTCGGGATGAATTCCGATGTTTGCCATGCGCTGTTCGATCTTGTCGAGTTTCGCCAGGCCGGCAAGCAATCCTTGCTCGTCTCGCACCACTCCTGCGTGCGCGGTCATCACATCGCGGATGGCGCGCTGCAACGCACGTACGTTCTCCACGCCATCTGCGGCCAAGAGGTCCTCGATGTCGCGTCGTGCTTCGGCGATGGCTTCTGCGGATCGAGGCTGGGATTCCAGCCCCCTGGCATACGTGGCGGCCGCCTGTCCGACGATTCGCCCGAAAACCAAGAGCTCGATCAGCGAGTTGCCACCTAAGCGGTTGGCACCGTGCAGCCCGCTTGAGGCCTCACCGATCGCATAGAGTCCGGTGACTTCGGTTGAATGATCGTAAGGGTCCACCCAGACCCCGCCCATCGAATAGTGTGCGGTCGGTGCGATCTCGATGGGTTCGCGAGTAATGTCCAGCATCTGTTCTTCGAGCATCGTCTGGTACACCCTTGGCAGCCGCTCCATGATCAGCTGGCGCGGCAGGTGCGAAACATCGAGCCACACCCCGCCCTTTTCCGTTCCGCGCCCTTCGCGGATCTCGGTATAGGCCGCGAGCGCCACTCGGTCGCGGGTAGAAAGCTCCATGCGTTCCGCATCGTAGTTTTTCATGAAGCGTTCACCGAGCTGGTTGCGCAGGATTCCACCCTCCCCGCGGGCGGCTTCGGAGATCAGGGTTCCTGCAGCCGATTCGGGTTCGATAATCCCCGAGGGGTGAAATTGCACGAGTTCCGGATCTCGCAGGCGGGCACCGGCCTCGACGGCCAAGCGGAACGAATCTCCAGTGTTTTCGTCACGTCGCGACGAGCTGCGCCGCCAGATGCGGTTGTGCCCGCCGGCGGCGAGGATGACCGAGTCGGCATGGATCAGGTATCGGGTTCCGTTGTTCACGTCGAAGCCGTAGGCGCCGAAGATTTGATTGTCCTTGACGAGCAGTCGTGTGATATACACCGTGTCAAGTATCGGAATATCCAGTTGCTCGGCACGTCGAATCAGCGTGCGCTGGATTTCCAGTCCGGTGTAGTCCCCTGCAAATGCGGTGCGGCGGAACTTGTGCGCTCCGAAGAAGCGCTGTGAAATGCGGCCATCGTGTTCCCGGGCAAAATTCATTCCGTACCGTTCGAGATCCTCGATTCCGCGTTGCGCGCCCTGGGCCACGGTCTGCACGGTGCGCGGATCGGCGAGGAAATAGCTTTCCCTGATGGTGTCTGCAGCGTGTTGCTGCCAGCTGTCTTCTTCATCCATGGTGCCAAGGGCCGCGTTGATTCCACCGGCCGCCAAAGAAGTGTGCGCATCGTGACGCGGACGCTTTCCCACGGCCAGGACATCTACGCCGAGTTCGGCGAGTTCGATAGCGGCCCGGAGTCCCGAACCGCCGGTCCCGATAACTAGGACGGTGGTTGAAATCTGCTGTTCTTTGCTGCTGTAAGTGTTCATGACATCAAGCATCTGCCTCTAAGAAACATACGTCCAATGAATTATCTTCATGGTTTCGATAGCCGTATGCTATGGGATATGAATCTAGAGCAGCTGCGGGGTTTCGCGACGATCGCCAGGGTGGGGCACTTCACAAGAGCTGCCGAGGATCCGCATCTGACGCAACCGTCGTTGAGCCGTCAGATTTCCACCCTCGAACAAGATCTGGGCTCCCAGCTATTTCACCGCGCGCGGGGCAACATCACGCTGACTGCCGCCGGTGAAGCGTTGCTGCCGCTGGCACGCCGCATGCTCGCCGATGAAGAGAATGTGCGCACCGAAATGGCAGAGCTGGCAGGCTTGCGGAAGGGTCGGGTTCGGCTAGGCGCGCCCCCAACCCTGTGCGTCTCGCTGGTTGCCGAAGTGCTCGATGTCTTTCACCGCCGATTCCCCGGCATTGAGCTTCACCTGAGCGAAGCCGGGTCGAAGGATCTGTTGGATGAGCTAGCTGGCGGGCTGCTGGATCTCGCCCTCGTTGTTACCTCGGAGCATTCTGCAGCGGAGAGAAGTCTGGCCAGTCTCCCGCTGCTATCCGAAGAACTTGTCGTCATCGATTCAACGGCTAAACCACGTCTCGGGGCCAAGGAATTCCTAGATCTCAAGGCCCTGTCGAGGCTTCCTCAAATAGTTTTTTCGCAAAGCTACGACCTGCGTGCAAGTACGATGAACGCCTACCGTGCACAGGGCCTGGCCCCCAACGTAATCCTAGAAGGCGCCGAGATGGACGCTGTCTTGCGCTTCGTCGAAGTCGGATTGGGGGTTGCGGTTGTCCCGGCGACCGTGCTGGTTGATCGCCCCGGGCTCAGCGCCACAGCGCTGAAAGATCCACAATTGACGCGGACCATCGGTCTGGCGCATCGCCGAGATGTTTCATTGACTCGTGCCGCAGCCGCCATGCAGGAAATCATTCTAAGCACGGCTCGGTCACTGGCCGAACGCCAGCCTCGAATCACAAGCCTGCTGTCTGCCAGCGAACTTAGTCCTTGATTCGCAGACCAAGATATGCGGCGAACTCATGCGACAGGGAACTCAACTGCTGCTCGCTGATCGTGGCACCGCGCAATCCTTCGATGCCTTGGACTTGCGAGATTTCCAACCCGGTCAGATCAACCGAGCTGAGAGTTGCACGCTCCACGCTCAGCACCCCGGTACGACAATTTTCAAAGCTCACGCGTTGCGCCTTGGCCTGCTGCAAATCAATTTCATCAAAGGTGCAATCCCGGAAGAGCACGTCCCGCAGCTGCGCGGAGCGAAGATTGACCCAACCGAATTTGCAATGGTCAAACACCACCGAGTCAGTCGAGGAATCCGAGAGATCGGCCGAGCCGAAGCGGCTGTGGATCATCCGCACGTCATTCAAGGTCGCCCCGGCACCCTCCACGATTGGCGCGCTGAGCTGCTTGAACTCGCATTGTATATAGCGCGCGTTGCGCATGGAGAGTTCACCGATATTCAGTTCAGAAAACAGGCAATCTTCCAGGCGAGCGTCGGTCAGGTCAAGCAGCTTCCGGTCATAGCCGGTGAAATGAAGCACCTCGACATACCCTCCGCCGAGCAGGTCCTCGACGGTTCCGGCTTCCAGTTCCGGAAGCCGGAATTCTCGTATGCGCGGAGCCATGCCGTTTGTTTTGAGACGAGCCATGCCTAGCTTCCTTTCAATTCTGCAAAAAACTTGCACCGGGGATCACCGGTGTTTATTTTGCGACGTCAGCCAGCGCGGGATGCAGTTCGGGCCACGTGAATTCGTAGCCGGAGCGTTCAAGCGTCTCGGGTAGTACCCACCGAGACTTCAACAGCATTTCCGGTTCAACCCGGAGCACGAACATCGCTGGTTCCAACATCCAACGATACGCCGGTAGTCCGAACCTGCGCCCGGCGACGCGTCGCAGGCTCGACATGAGTTCGGCGTTCGTCACCGGGTACGGAGCGCTTAAGTTCACCGGTCCGCGGATTTCTGGATGTTCAATCAGATGCCAGATCGCGCCCATGACATCATCAATGTGAATCCAACTGAACCGCTGTTGGCCCCGCGTCGGATGGAAACCGCTTTTCTCCGGCCCCGTGGGGTCCGGCCCGATCCCGCGGTACCTTCGGTGCACTGGCCACCACCCATCAATCTGCGGCCCGCCGACGCCCCATCTGGCAAGCCCAAGAAGTTTCTGGCTCGCCGGTCCATCGCCGAGCACAATCGCCATGCGCAGCGCCACCCGGCGGGTGGCTGAGAGCTCACCCGCGAAGAATTCACGTTCCCAGTTGCGTGCGACATCTACGGAGAACCCTTCACCGATTTCTCCGGTGCTTTCGGTGTTCGGCCGGTCCATCGCATGGCGGTAGATGGTCGCGGTCGAGGCATTCAGCCACAGCTTGGGCGGATGCTGGGCCGAAGCTACCGCCCTATGCAAAATCCGTGTCGTCGCAACCCGGGACCTGAGAATTTCGCTGCGCGCCGCATCGCTGTATCGGCAGCCCACGTTCTTTCCCGCCAGGTTGACCAGTAGCTGCGCGCCATCGACGGACTCGTCGACCGCAGCCTGGTCCGCCCAGCTGATGGGCCCACCGCGTCCGATGATGCTCAGCTCGTACCCGTGAGCCGAGAGCTCATGTAGCAGTCGCTCCCCGATGAATCCGGAGGCTCCGGCGATTACCGCCCGACGTTTTGCCACCCGTGTTCTCCATCCATCAAGTTTGGCTTGGACCGAAGCCCAGTGTCAGGATATCGCTGGTGTTGGCACCGTCCGCAATTCGTGTTCGGCAGCAACCAGCATGGGCTCGGCCCGAACCCAGTGCCTAGAAGTCCTCGATCACCAGTTTCTTCATATTCAGCATCTTTTCGAAGGCCCCGGGTCGAGCCATCAGATCGCCCATGTTCTTCGGAACCACCTGCCAGCTCACGCCGAACTTGTCCTGCAGCCAGCCGCACTGCTCGGCCTCCGGAACTGCGGATAGCGCCTCCCACAATCTGTCGATCTCAGCCTGATCTTCGCACTGGACTTCAATGGAGATTCCCGGACTGAAACTGAATGGTTGCGCGACGGCGGAATCCATGGCCGCGAAGCATTGCCCGTTCAGTGTGAAATCGCTGAACATCACCGCTCCGGGGACGGTCACCTCGGTTGGTTCCGGGTAGGGGAATCGACTGCCTACCTGCGAGTTCTCAAACAGTTCAACGTAGAAATCCACCGCAGGCACCGCCAGGTTCTGCGCGGCCCCGCCGAACATCAGCGAGGGGACAACAAATGATTCGCTTTGCCCGGCGTCTGACTGCATGAGCTGCCAGCTGATGCCATAGCGGTCCTGTACCCAGCCGTAGCGGGCGCTGAAGGGGTAGGTATCCAATCCCATCAGGACGCTGCCGCCGTCGACAAGCTGATCCCAGGTTTGATCGAGCGCCGCGCGCGCCGCATCGGCATCTCCAGAATAATTAGCCGGGTCAAAGCTGACTATGAATGAGATCGAAGGGTTTGGGGTGAAGTCATTTCCCGCGTTGATCAGGGTCAGGTGCGTTCCATTCAGCTCCACGGTGATCGTCAGCGGAGCACCAGCTAGTGGTTCTTGAAAGTCGAGCAGCCCTTCGGTGGGGTACCGGGATTCTACAAATGTGGAGGTGTTTGGGAATACACCTGCGTAGTACTGTCCTGCTTCTTCGGCGTTACCAGCGAACCAGAGATTCGGGATGAACTTTTGCATGGCGAGTCGCTCCTGGTGATCGGAAATCCCGTAGCAGTGACCACCAAGAAATCCTTGAGCCGCCTGAGGTCACATTCCGGGTTACCACGCTTACGCTACTCCGGGTAGGCGAAGAGGTAAACATTCAGATGGTGAATTCTGTGCCAACGGCAAACCGGACTAGGAAACCGGCTCATTGACAGGCGTTTGCTTCTCCCGTCCGGTGAAATCATCCATGGAGCCATAGATCTTCAGCACCCTATCGGCCACCAGGTCCCATGCACTGCGCGGAAGGACTCCGCGCAGCAGTTGGCCGAACTTGCTCGTCCAGGGCAGAAGCACCAGTGGCGTTCCGCGCAGCATCGCGGCCCATGCTTTGCCCGTCACGTACTCGGGATCCATGACTGGGGTGAACAGCATGCTTTTCGCCCCGGCGAACATTCCGGTTGAAACGTAGGTGGGACAGAATGTGGTGACCTTGATATCGGAATCGGTTTCCCGTTCCAGTTCCAGACGCAGCGAATCGCTCCAGCTCATGGCAGCTGCCTTGGAAGCGGCATACACGCTCATATTCGGATTTGAAACCAAGGCGGCTGCTGAGGCGATCGTGAGAATGCGTGCAGGACTGCCGCCTAGACCCATTTGCCCCAGGAGCGCATGGGTGAGATACATTGGCGCCAGTGCATTGACCGCCATGATGTCATTGATCTGTTCCGCACGATGACTGGCAAACGAAGTGCCGGTGACGACCCCGGCGTTGTTCACCAGCACGTCCACCGCGCCCGCGGCCAGCGACTGATCTGCCGCAGCAACGATCGCCGCTTGACTGCGCAAATCGACTACCTGGGTATCAATGATGCTTCCGGATTCCAGTTGCTCCAACTCCTGGGAGACGGCAGAAAGCATCTGGCTGGAGATATCCCATAGAATCACTCGCCGCGCACCTTCAAGGCAGGCCGTTCGTGCGAAGATCGCTCCCATGCCTTGCGCCGCCCCGGTAATCAAGACGGTCAGTCCCGCAACGGATTTCAGTGGCGTGCTTGTACTCATCATTTTCCCTCTCCCAGATAGGCCGATAAAGGCCAAGTCACCCTTAGCCTACAACGTGAGCCGCATTACATCGGGCTAGCTGGCCCCACTCCGACACCCCTTGCCCCAAGGGCAGCTGCCCGCCGGGAATATTCGGCCACGGATCTTCGCGCTACCCTTGAAGGGTGATCAGAAATATCGCCCTTAGACGCAACTTTTCTGGCAGCCATTCCGATGTTTGCACCCAGCAGAGGACCTAAGCAGTGCGTATTGACCGTCTCGACGCCGACCTCATCGAGCTTCTCACCGAGTTCCCCATGCTTCCGGTCATGGAATGCGCCCGTCGCCTCGGCGTGGCCAGGGGCACGGTAACCAGCCGCCTTGCCCGCCTGCACGAAGGCGGAGTAATCCGGGCCATCATCCCGCAAGTTCAGCCAGCTGGCTTCGACTACCAGCTGGTCGCGTTTTGCTCGGTGGAGATTATTCAGAAATACGGCCACGAGCCGGTGGCTACGGCCCTGGCCAATTCGATCCCGGAGATCGTAGACATGTATACGGTGACCGGAACCTCGGACTTGCAGTTGCGCATAGTCGCCCGCAACGCGGTGGACCTCCAAGCGATCTTCGATCGGATCAACCAAGTCCCCGGAGTCGCGCGCACCTCCTCCTCCTTGGCCTTGCGCGAACACTTCCAGGGCAGGACCTTGCCGCTCGTTAAGTCCTACGCAAAAAATTCTCCGCCAGAGGAAAAGACTATACAGATCGACCAGTGATCTTCGCCGCCGCAGTCCAAACGGTATGCAGCGTGCCTAGCCGTTTGCGCATCGATTGCGCCCTGTGATTGCCACCACCTACAGTTTTTTGTTGTGACTCGCTTCACCTCCCTTTGGGCCATAGTTGCCCAGGGAATGTCGACATCTTGAGTGCGACTCAAATTTTTGGGCAAACCGTACACCACCGGAATGTTCCAAGCGGTTCATGACTTTTAGAGAGGAATCAATGAACATCAATCAACGCCCCTCCCTTGCCGCAGTGCCGGCTTACCGCCAGGGAAAATCGGCGGCTCCGGGCGCTTCGAAGCTCTCGTCGAATGAATCGCCGCACGCTCCCCTGCCTTCGGTGGTGCAGAGCATCGCCGAGGGTCTGGAAAGCATTCACCGCTACCCGAATATGGCGGCACCGGAGCTGATCACGGCGTTGGCTGAGCAGTACGACTTGGACCCGGCAGAGATCAGCCTGGGCGCCGGTTCGGTTGAGGTCGCCTCCCAGCTCATTCATGCAGTCACCGGCGAAGACGACGAGGTCATGTTCGCCTGGCGCTCTTTTGAGGCGTACCCATCGCTGGTGCGCATTGCCGGCGCGGTTCCGGTCGAGATTCCGCTGGATGCCGAATTCAAGCATGACCTGCCAGCAATGCTGGACGCGATCACCGAGCGCACCCGGCTCATTTTCATCTGCAACCCGAACAATCCCACGGGTACCGTCGTTGCGGCGGACGCCTTGGAAGAGTTCGTCGCCTCCGTCCCCCGGAATATTCTGGTGGTCATCGACGAAGCCTACGTTCACTTTGACCGTTCCGATATCCGCGCCGACGGCCTTGCGCTATTTCGCAAGTACCCGCACGTCGCGGTCCTCCACACCTTTTCCAAGGCCTACGGCTTGGCCGGCCTGCGGATCGGCTATGCGGTCAGCCCCAAGCCCGTAGCGCAGAACCTGCGCAAGGTTGCGGTGCCTTTTGGCGTCACCGATCTGGCTCAGCGTGCAGCGGTGGCCTCCCTCGAAGCCGCCGACGAACTTGGCGTGCGCATCGACGAGGTCGTCGAACAGCGCGAGCGGATGCTTGAAGGCCTGCTGGCTGCCGGATACCCGGCGGTACCTTCCGAGGCGAATTTCGTCTGGGTAGCGGCGGCGGATCGCACCGCCGAGCTCGAAGCCCTGTTGCGCGAAGGCAATGTAGTGGTCCGCGCCTTCCCGGGCGAAGGCCTGCGCATCTCTTCAGGCAGCGTTCAGGACGTTGACCGCGTCTTGGCTGCCGTCACCAGCAAGGTACAGGTAGCTAGCGTATGAGCATGCAAACCAAGGTCCGCGCGGCGGATAACTCACCAAAACTCCATGCAGGGCTAAGCCAGCGCCAGATCTCGATGATGGGTCTGGGCGGAGCGATTGGCGCGGGGCTGTTCATAGGTTCCGGCCAGGCCATCTCCATTGCCGGCCCGGCCGTACTGCTCTCCTACCTCATCGCCGGCACCGTGGTCATCGTGATCATGTCGATGCTCGCCGAAATGGTCGCGGCCGATCCGTCCTCTGGCGCCTTCAGCACCTTCGCGCACAAGGCGATGGGCAGCAGCGCCGGAAGCACCGTCGGCTGGCTGTACTGGATCCAGCTGGTCGTGGTGATTGCCGCAGAAGCCACCGGCGCGGCGGCCATTGTCGCCGCCTGGTTCCCTGGCTTCCCGCAATGGACCTGGGTCTTGGGCTTCGTGGTGCTCTTCACCGGCGCGAATCTCTTGGGCGTGGGCAATTACGGCAAGTTCGAATTCTGGTTTGCCTTCATCAAGGTCGCGGCGATTATCGCCTTCCTGGCCGTCGGCGCGCTGGTCTTGTTCGGCCTCATCCCGACCGATGCGCCGGTTGGCCTGGCCAACCTCGCCTCGCATGGTGGTTTCGCGCCGGCCGGGCTCACCGGCATTGCAGCGGCCCTGCTGATCGTGATCTTCTCCTTCGGCGGCACCGAGGTTGTATCCATCGCCGCAGCCGAATCCGATGACCCGCAGGGCAACATCAAACGCACCATCAAATCGGTGATGATGCGAATCATGTTCTTCTACCTCGGTTCCATCATCGTGATCGTGGCGATCCTGCCATGGAATACCCCGTCCATCGTCGACGGTCCGTTCTCCGCGGTCTTGGGCGTGCTGAACGTCCCTGGCGTGGAATTGCTGATGAGCGCCGTCGTGGTGATCGCACTGCTCTCAGCCATGAACGCGAACATCTACGGTGCTTCGCGCATGCTGTACTCGCTCGGTACCCGCAAGATGGCCCCTCGTTCGGTGACTCACGTGACCGGAAAGGGAGTACCGGCCAAGGCGGTGCTCAGCTCGGTTGCTTTCTCATTCATTGCCGTCGGGTTGAACTGGATCTGGCCCGATGCAGTTATGCCGATCCTGTTGAATGTCGTTGGCTCGACAATCATCGTGATTTGGTGCTTCATCGCGGTGACGCAGTACATCCTGCGCCGCCGCGCCGAGCGCGAAGGCACGGAACTTCCGCTGAAGCTCTGGGGCTTCCCGTACCTGTCCTTGGCGACCATCGCCATGATGGTGCTTATCGTGTGCATCGCGATGACCGACGCGGTGGCCCGGACCCAGCTGCTGCTCACGCTCGGACTGACCGGTGCGCTGTGGCTGGTATCCAAGGTGCTGCGTCTGGGTGCCACCACGCACCAGCACTAGAGCACAGCGCATAACGCGCAGAGGCCGGCGGAACCCAACAGGTTCCGCCGGCCTCTGCGCCATTAACGGCGGCAGCTAGTCTTTCTGGCGCTTGACCATCTCATTGATCCAGATGGGAGCGAAAGGCGAGGTGCAACCCGGCGACGTTGGATAATCCGCCAAGACCTGCAGCGTCTCCCCGATTTCCAAAGCCCGGGCACGCAGTCCTGCGTTTGAGATACCAATCTGCGCCAGCGTGTTATTCATGGCCCACTGGAGCCGTTCCGGGGCCTGCTTCATCTCGGCTTCGATCACATCGAGTAATTTGTCCAGGTCGAGGTTGTCCGGTGCCTTGATGACCTGATGCGCGGTGAGCTCCCAACCGGCACTGGCGATCACCGGGTCCGGATCCTGCATTAATCGCTGGCGCAGTTCTTCGAGGTGCTTGCTTTTCTTCACTACGTAGCTCAGGAACCAGCCCTGAACCTTCGGACGATCGCCTTCACGGATCCAATGTTCAAGGTCATCCAGCGAGAATGCACGCGGTTTGCAGATGAGAATGGCCACCAGTCGCGGCGTCGTTTGCCCGGTCTTCCATAGTTCGACGGCAAGCTCCTGGTTGCTCTTCAGCGCTTTGGCCAACGCTCGCAATTTGCCCAGGTTTACGCCGAAATCATCACCGCGCTTTTCGTTAACTGCACGCATCTTCGGGTTCTCCAAGGCAGCTAAGGCCTCTTGCACCTCTGCAACGGTGCTCGACGGGTTCAGTCCAATATCGGTGCTCATACCTTCATCTTCTCTCAAATTCTCTCGCGGTGCCCCTGCACCAGGCCAAGTCCTTCTGGCTTGGGGATCAGTGATGCTAGTCCATTTGCAGATCAGGCAAGACCGTGAGCAGCCAGCGTCGCTGCCCTGGCGTCTCGACTGCCTTTGGATGATAGTTATGCCTGACCCATTCCACCGCGTCGGAGGCCTGAACCCCACCGAGCACAGCCACTACGGCCAGTGCGGTTCCGGTTCTTCCCGCTCCCCCGCGACAAGCAATTTCCACGCGCTCCTTGGACGCTCTCCCATACGCTTGGCGTAACGCCTCCAAGGTGCCTGCAGTGGATGAAGGAATCGAGAAATCACGCCATTTCACCCACCGGTATTCACGGTCGGTGAATCGTGGATCTTTTCCCAGCAGATACACGCCAAAATCAGGTGGCGGCAGGACCTTGCTTTGTTGCAGGCTCGAACCGCGGATCAGGACCCCATCGGGAAGCCGCACCAGATGTTCTTGCTCGGTCCATATCTTTGGTTCGTCAGGTGAGCGTCCGCTCGTCATCGGCTGTACCCGCTATTCGATGATGGATCGTACCGGCTGGCGAAGGATTGTGCGCAGCTTGGCCGGTGCAACGCGGCGCGGGTCACTGAGGTAAATTTCGTGATGCTTGCCGGTCAGCTCCAGTCCCTGATCGGGGATGAATTGCCGATGCATCCGGTGCAGCGTTTGGGCTTCATCGTCATAGGCACCTATATGCAGGGTTTGCGCACACAGCCCCTCTGCGAATGCTTCAAGCCTCACCTTGTCCAGTGCAGCTGGAGGTTCCTTCTCGGCCAGTTGCTCACGGATGGTTTCAAACATGGTGCTGTCGATCCATTCGGGCTGCAGGATCATCATGGTCCAGTCCCATTGGGATTTGTCTCTGTGCTCGGTAAATGCCGACATGTCTTGCGCCCACCAGAGCCCTTCTAAGGGCATGACAACGTAGTCCCTGCCATGTTCACGTTTGCTCATGAACTTCAGCTTGTAGGCCACCGGATACAGCGCCTGCAGGGCTTGAGCATATTCGACCGAGGTGTTCGGGTCCCCGTGCCCGTCGATCATGAGATATTGCAGTTCGGGCACCTCGACTATGCCGAACACCTCATGTTTGGCCTTATAGCTTGGAAGAGTTTTCTTGAGATCTACTTTCGCGTCCATGAGAGTATCCGTTTCCTTAGAACCACCGGCGACGCCGGAACGTGATGTAGAGGAATGCCGCGAATCCAATCATCAAGACGACTGCCGCTGGGTAGCCAAACGCCCAGTGCAGTTCGGGCATTACGTCAAAGTTCATTCCGTAAATCGCTGCAATCAGGGTCGGCGCGAAAAGGATCGCTGCCCAGCCTGATATTTTTTTCATGTCCTCGTTTTGGCGTTGGGCCACAAGTGTCGAATTAACATTCAAAATCTGTGACAGCGCGTCCCGGTATTCCACCGTCTGGGCGTGTGCGCGGGTCAGGTGATCTGTCACGTCCTGCAGGTAGGTCTGCAGCTCATTCGGAACATCGTATTTGGTGAATCCGTCCGATAGCGAGCGAACGACTTCGAGCAATGATGCCGTTGAATGCTGCATGTCGATGACTTCTTGGCTCAATCGGTAAATACGTTCGGTGACCGCGGCGTCACCGCTGAACACCTGACGTTCGATCTGTTCCTTATCGATTCCCAAGCCTTGCAGAACCGGGACATAGCCGTCGACGATCTCGTCTAGTAGCCGATACAGCACCGCTTCGGCGCCCATGCTCAGTAGTTTATGGTCGGTCAGCAAGGTGCGGTCGCGAGCGACAAATTCATCGGCGACGGTAGTTTCAAGTTCCAGACCAGGTGTGCCGTCGATCCACCGATGGTCTTGGCACAGGACCGCGATAGATCCCTGCCGAAGCAGGATATGGAACTCTGAGAGCTCAACTTCCTCATGTTCATCCAGATACTGCGCCGAGCGGACAACCAGCAGGAGGATCTCGCCATAGCGTTCCAGCTTTGGCCGCTGCTGCGCGTGCATCAAGTCGTCAACCAAGACCGGGTGCAACTGCCATGCTTCGGCAAGCTCATGGATATCCTGCTCATCTGGCGTGGGGTACAGGCTGAGCGAAGCCCTCCCGGCGGCACTCGCAGCGTACTCCACGGCGCTTGCCGCGGTGGTTCCGGCAGGGGCAGCGTGCACCGTTCCATGCTCGATGAATCTGACCATGACCGGGGCATGCTCGTACTTCTGCAGATCATTTTCGCGGCTCGTACGGCCTATGACCCTGCGTGTAGGTTCCCTCACCTAGGCTCCTATCCCAATACCAACGAAACTTTGGTCGTCGGCAGATTCCGCGACGATCCGTTTTATCGACCCGGATTCAAAGTAGCGTATCTCTAAGCTATATGGCCGCCGGGGTTTTCTGTGGCTCCACGCGCGTTTTACCGAATCGAATGCTGGACAGGCATGGACTCGAACGGCGATTCCCAGCGTTGGGCAAAGGATTTCCCAGACGAACCCGTGCAACGCCGACGGACCCAATCGAATGATGGTCAGTTATCCCGCCCCAGCCCGGAAGGAGTCAAAGCCTCCGAATCGATCGCCTTGCTTTGGCTTTGGTACGGTGAGCACGTGAAGAGATCTCCAGTGATCGCGTTGGTCACCGCCCTGGTTTTAATCGCAACGTGGCTTGTCCTTTGGAATCCTTGGGATCCATGCGATGCGCCGGCGTCCGTCTGCGAGAAATTTGATGAGATCCAGGAACTGAACGGCGTGGCATCGGTGGAGCTGGAGTACGAGGTTACGTCCGCAGATCCCAAAGACGGTGATCAAGCCACGGCAACGTGGACGATACGGCTTTCGGAAGATCCGGTGGCCTCCGAAGCTGCTGCCGCGGCACTTCGGGCGGAGCGGATCACTCAGGGGATTTCGCTTCCAGGTGTAACGCTGAATCACTACTCGCAATTCACTATAGGTAAACCGCAAGTCATTAATACGGGCGCGACGACCGGCAAATATTATCCGCTGAGCATTCTCCCGCGGGAAGACCTTGGTGCGGAGCTCAAGCAGGCCTACGAATTCAGAGATGCCGGGGCCTTGCGAGTGACTAACTCTTCTGTGGTTGCCGCTGATTCGCAAAGCCTGAAGACGCTAGCCGAACTCGCTGTGCAACAGAACTACTTGGTGAGCTTCGAAGCCGAAGACCGCTCCGTGCGCTATACCCCCGATGCAACGATCGACCTGGAAAAACTTGAGCTCGTTATCGATGCCGGAGCCTTGCAGGACGTAGGGAGCGCCATTTACGGCAGTCAGTCGCTGTCCATTCACACCACGTCACCTGATAGCTCGGTCGAGACACGAGCCATCCAAGGCTGGCTTGAGCAACGCACCCCGCCAAACAACGAACCGTTGAAATACTCCATCTCGTCTCCCGGATTTGCGAAGATTGTCGACGGTTGGATCGGCGAGGTACTTCCCGCGGCACTTATCCCGTCACCAGCGCCGCTGCCCGAGGGCGTCGAACCCTGGACACGAGATCCCGATGCTTCTTATTGCACCACCGAGGCAGTCCGTTTCACCCTGAGCGCCCCGGACGCTGCATTGGGTTCGCGGTATCTTTCGGTCTTTGCCACGAACGTTTCCAATCAGCCTTGTGCAGTTCAGGGGCTGGCGGCTATCGAATTTTTCAATGGCCTTGGTGAATCTCAAGAAGACGTCACCATTATCGCCACCCCTACTATTTCGCCCGAACTGGTGCTCATACCGGCCGGGGAAACCGCAATGTCCACGATGAAATGGGCCGCCATGTCTACGGCCAACGATCCCGACGAAACCGAAAGCCTGGAGGTCAGCCTCTTTCCCGGACTCGAACCGGTGAAATTGATTCCACGAATAGACGGCCAGGACACCACGCTGGATGTGCTCGACGGCGCTGAGGTAGAAGTCAGTCCTTGGGTGCAAGCGCTCGAAGGATGGAATAAGCCAACCTAGATATGCCTAGCCGATCCGAGGGCTGGCCGAGGACGCACGGACAACATGCTTAGGGATTTTTGTGGACATCCTAGGAAACTACTTCCATCCCAGGCTGTCTGCTGACTAGGCATTTCGTCTCATCGATCTGGCGAGGAAGAGCCAGAGAAGAAACGGGAGCACAACCCTGAAGCGAGAATCTACTCAAACCCCGGGACGGCGCCCGAAGCTCAGCGACGAGCAGATCCCACAGATCGTGCAGTGCTACCAGGACGGCGACTCGATGCGAACGCTCGCGCGGCGGTTCGGTGTCCACCGCGAGACCATCGGCAGGAAGCTGCGACAGTCGGGCGTCGCAATCCGCACGGCATAGGCGGCTCATCGCACTTGAGGTCGAGTCCTCGGATGCGTCGATGCTGAGGGTGATTCCAAGACACAGCTCTCGGCATGTCCGCGTTCATACGTGGCGGACCATTCATAGATCGTTGGCCTGACCTGGCGGAGAGGTGATCGGTTCACTGCCGGTGAGGTAGTGCTGAATGGTCGGTCCGAGCCATGCAACGATCTGAGTTCGAGACATACTTGCGACGGGTGGGAAGGCGAGCACAAAGCGACACAACGCCATCCCCAGGATCTGCGTGGCCGCCAGCGCGGCCCGGGTCACCCCTTGGGTGGGGTCAGGACTCGCCATGGCAGCCACTGGCACGAGCTGAGCGGTGAAGATCGACCGCATGCGTTCTGCTGCCGCGTCATCGGTGACTCCTGACCGCAAGAGGATCAGGAGGGAATCGTCGCGTTCCCACCGTTCGAGGAAGTGGGTGACGATGGCCGCGCCGATCTGGTCGGAGGAGACCTCGGCCAGATCCGGTAGTTCGAGATCGATCTCGGCGGCCGCGGCGAACAGACTTGCCTTGTTGCCGAAATAGCGCATCACCATCGCGGGGTCAATGCTGGCATCCGCGGCGATCGCCCGGATCGTGGCCCGATCGTATCCGTCGGCAGCGAACCTCAACTTTGCTGCATCCAGGATCATGGCTTTAGTTTCCGTCGACGACCTACGCATGACCCCAAGTGTACGCCAACACTTGTTGACATCATCACCGGCCAGTCATAGCATTTATGCCAACAAGCGTTGACATGCAAGGAGTGGAAATGGAAAAAGAAATCACGTTCATCAATGATCACCGGGCAGACCCAGCGCGACTTCAAGCTCCCACGGACAACGGCTTCGCTCTCATTGCCATTGAGGTCGGCCACTGGGCAGGACCATTCCCACTCCCGACGCGGGCACGGAGTGAAGCGCTCGACCAGGTCGAACCGTTGCTGCAGAGCCTCAACAACCGAGACAACGTCATAGAAGCAACAGCATTCCGTGCGGCGTTGCGGCCACCAGGAGAAGGCGGACGACTGCTGCGGGCCGCCGGAGTCGCACCAGCACGCTACGATATTGTCTTGCTCGTCCGCACGCGTACCGTGACAGATCTGGACGCGATCCGCACAGATCAGGCTTGGCAAAAGCTGGTGACATTGCTCGATACGCGTGCCCGGCGCATGCATCAGCTCACCGCAAGCAGCCCTGCGCGAATCGCCGACGTCGATCACGACCCTGGAAATGTGTTCCTGTTCAACTACTTTCACAGCGCAGATCCCAAGACAGTCCGCGCCGTGTGGGAATACACTGCAGGCTGGTTCCAACGCACGACGGCACTCGCGGACTCAGTCCCCATGCAACCGTTGCCCGAAGCCTCCCACGACTACGCCCTTATCAACCACTGCAGCTGGCCGAACTTCAGATCGTTCCTGCCACACCTACTGCTGCGGCCGAGCTTCCGCAGGTTCGTCCTGGCGAACTTTGCCGCCAACACCATTGCCGCCCAGCCCATCATATACAGGCGACACATGTGATCGGCCGGCTCCCGCAGAACGCGCGGCGATCGTGCCCTCCGTCACGGACGCAGCAGGAATCGGGAATCAGGCTATGCGCGGGAGAGGACGTTCAAAACTGCGGACGCTGAACCCGGCCACAGCAGGTCTTCCCGCAGCCGCCCTCAGAGCAGTTGCCACAGCGGTCGTGGGTCTCATCAACAACTGGCGTTTTGCCCTACCACCGGCAGCGATCGGCGTGGCCGAATGTGCAACCCTCGTCGCCGGCCTCTACCCGGCAGCCCGTGCGGCACGGACGCCACCGACCGCCACGCTCAACTCCTGACGACACGTGATCGAATAACGGCGCATGACGTAACGCACGAACTCATCTAGTGTGGCCGGCACCGGACCACTGCACGACAGGGAGCGTCACAAACCCTACCCGCAAACAAACGGGCAACGGTTCGAGGATGAAACGTTTGGTGGAGCTAACGGTGTCTGGGTTCACGACATATTTGACTCATGAGTCGGGACATCATTGACACTCGCACCTTGACCTATGAATCGCGTCATCCTTGACACTATTACATGTCTAGAAACCATGTCATCGTCCACCAGATCCGCGACGCCGGCATGAGCGTCACCGCAGCCTCCCGGGCCTACAAGATTTCCCGGCAACGCATCTACCAACTACTACGCGCCTACGACGACTGCGGCGACTGCAGCGACTGCGGCGACACCGCCCTGGAACCTGCCAGCAAAAAACCACACACCAATCCCCGCTCCACCACACCCGAGCTCACAGCACGCATCCTCGAACTACGCCACACCCTCAGCGCCAATGGCCTGGACGCAGGCCCGATGACCATCCAGTACCACCTGGACAAAGAACACCTGCACGTCCCGTCCACATCCACCATCCGCCGCATCCTGCACGCCCACGGCCTGGTCACCCCACAACCTAAGAAACGTCCCAAGAGCAGCCTGCACCGCCTCCAATCTGATCAGCCGAACGAGACCTGGCAATCAGACTTCACCGAAGCGACACTCGCCAACGGGCACACCGTCGAAATCCCTCATTGGCTCGATGACCACTCCCGATACCTGCTGCACTACTCAGTCCACGAAAAAATCACCACACAAATCGTCATCGACAGCTTTACCTGGTGCCTCAACCACTACGGACCACCGCAAAGCACCTTGACCGACAACGGACTGGTTATACTGGTCCGATAAACAGAAATCCCCCGGCCGATGGCCGGGGGAATCCGATGATAATTTGTAAAGCATGTCGCGACTCATCTGTAAACGATGTCTCGACTCTTCACAATTGTGGAGCTAAGGGGAATCGAACCCCTGACCTCTTCGTTGCGAACGAAGCGCTCTACCAACTGAGCTATAGCCCCTCAACACCAATGATCCTACTCCCCTGCATCTTCGAGGAGCAGAATAATGCATTCTCGGGTCTGTAAAATTTGAGGATTACCATCAAGGATTGACCACGCAGGTAGAGCTCCGGGCGATCGCTTAAGTCGGCGTCGAGGAACAACCGTTCTCATTGCCAATATTCTGTCGCTGATTAATGCAAATCCTGACGTCAAGCAATGCTTGACGTGTGTTTTCACGAACGAGCATTGCAATACGTGCGTAAATGGAAAATTCGGGGTACCAAGCCACGTTCACGGCTTGGTACCCCGAATTTCAATTGCCATTGCGGTCTGCAGGCAGTGTTTCTACCGTAATCTCCCTGGATTGACCCCAAGGTAGACCATGGGGGCCAATTAGCTAAGTTTGGCGCGCACCATTTGCGATACAGCCTTACCATCAAAACGTCCAGCGATTTCAGCGCCTACCGCCTTCATCGCAGAGCCCATATCTTTCATGGTGAGTGCATGATCGGCGGAAAGTTCCGCCATAATCCGATCCACGATGCCCTGAGCCTCATCCTCGGTCAGTACCTTCGGCAAGTACGTCGAGATGAATGCAGCTTCGGCCAATTCTCGCTTGGCCATCTCCTCGCGGTTATCCGCGGACGCAACTTTTGCAGTTTCTTCTCGATTGGCGACCTCTTTACGGAGAAGGTTCTCGACATCCTGGTCGGTCATCTCCGTTGGATTCTTACCAGATTTCTCTCTGGTGCCGATGGCACTCAAGATATTTCGCAAGGTGGTCTTTTCCAGCTCATTCCCTGCTTTCAGGTGAATAATGCTGTCATCGCGAAGGCGTTCTTTTAAGCTCATGGCTTTTCTCCTCTAGTAACTTCTGAGACCGACTCTACTCGCTAGTTCAATCAACGCTTAAAACGGCATAGGCTGAGTTATTTCGGAATCTCACCCTGTCAGGCAGCAATCTATCCACTACTTCCAGATACGGCCCGTTGGCGTGAAACTGCCTAGCGTTCCAACAATCCCTGAAGGCACAATGGAGCAGGTCATTTCGCGGCCGATTCTTGGCAACGGGATCGAAAACAGAAAACCCCCGACCGCTGGCCGAGGGATTCCGATGAAGATTTGTAAAGCATGTCGCAACTCATCTGTAAACGATGTCGCGACTCTTCAGATTTGTGGAGATAAGGGGATTCGAACCCCTGACCTTCTGCATGCCATGCAGACGCGCTACCAACTGCGCCATACCCCCAAAAGGATTGCTACCGGATAAGGCAACTCACTAATCATAGATGAATGCCGAATCAGGAAGCAAATCCCATGCTACTAGGGCTTTATTTGGCTTCCGTAGCAAGTTCAATGACTGGGCAGTCCGACCATAGACGCTCTAGAGCGTAAAAAACGCGGTCTTCCTGGTGCTGTACGTGGACAACAACGTCGCCGTAATCCAGGAGAACCCAACGTCCCCTGCCGAATCCTTCGCGACGTACCGGGCGCATCTCAAACTTTTCGAGTACTTTGGCCTGGATCTCATCAACAATTGCGTTTACCTGTGGCTCAGAGCCACCGGAGACGATAAGGAACGCGTCGGTTACGCCCAGTCGTTCGGCGACATCAA
Organism: Glutamicibacter sp. BW80; assembly: GCF_002332385.1. NCBI lineage: Bacteria > Bacillati > Actinomycetota > Actinomycetes > Micrococcales > Micrococcaceae > Glutamicibacter > Glutamicibacter sp. BW80. The sequence continues at coordinate 166,319 of NZ_NRGV01000030.1, forward strand.
GTGCCACAATGTCTTCTGCCAACTTGTCCGATGCGGCCAATGCTGCAACGTTAACGAGGGCGATAGAGTCTGCGTGTGCTCCCATGAAGTGGGGTGTCTCCTTTTAGAGGTATAGATCAAGAACTTAATTGTCCTACGAAGTAAGCGAACTGATCAACATGACGATGCCCGCAACAAGCGCTGCACCGCCGACGCTGAGCGCCGCGATCATAGCAATCAGCCTGTTATTTGCTCGTCGCACACCGTGGGTCTGAGCGTCCAGAGGCTGCAGGCCTTGGGCATTCACCGCATCGATGCGCGGCATTTCCACATTCCCTTGTGTGGCCCCAGCTTCAGCTGGAGCGGGAACCGATGAGGCCGGTGCCTTGGGCTTTGAACCCGATGCTGGCTTGCTTGCGGATTTTGCTGCAGGTTTCGGCGCTGGCATCGCCTGAGGCTTGGGCGCTGCCGGCGAAGTTTTGCCAGTTCCAGCCTTCAACTCGGACTTGACTACAGGCTTTACAGTTTTTGGCGCTGGTTTTAGCGGAGCTTTCGCATTGCTTGGCTTCTTGGCAGCCTGCGAATTGTGCTTTAGTTTGTCAGATAATTTGCCCCTGGAATCAAGATCTAGCGAAACACTTTCGGTCTGCGGGCCCCGCACGCCGGTCTTGGCGATGCGGTCTTCGACTTCGCGAATATTTCCCAGAGCCCCGGTGAACGGATCAGACAGGGCCTGTTCCTTGCCACTCTTGGCGTTCTCAATCCGGAGCCGTTCGCGTTCTGCGGCCCGGCGAGAAATGATGGCTGCACGTGCCGCCATCTCGCGCTGATGGGCAAGAACTTCGAGATCAATCTCACCGTCATCATCATTCAAAAGATTCGGATCAACAAGTGTTTCGGGCGCATGTGAACGCCGTGCGGCCAGCGCTTCCTCCACACTCATCACGGTGGTTTCCGGCGAGTCGTCTGTAGGCTTTGGCTTGGCCACCGGCTTAGCGGCGCCCTGCTTCTGATCTGCAGCGTCCGGATTCTGATCCGCTAGCGACTGAAGTCGTAGCTGACGGCGAGTCAGTGGCTTCGGATCTTCGGCTGGCTCGACCGTTGGAATGTTTGTGGTGAGTGCGCCGACTTCTTCTTCAAGGCGTCGACGCTCACGTAGCGCTTCTCGGTCGCGAGCGCGGCGCAAGGAAGCGCGCTCCCCCATTGGCTTATCCGCTGCATCGTGCGACGTGTCGGCAGCCGGTACTGAACCAGCCGCGGGCTTGGCCTTCGGAGCGCTGGAAGTCGGCCTTGCCGGAGTTGGCGTCCCCTTAGCCTGTCCAGGCTTGGCCGGCGACGGTGCGGCCTTGGCTTGTGCGGTCTTTTTAGCCGGCGCTACGGTCTTCGCCTGTTCGGCGGGTTTCTCGGCGGCCTGCTTCGGCTCGGCAGCCTTGCCGGCCGCGGTCGGAGCATTCGCCGGCGTCGCGGTCGGAGCATTCGCCGGCGTCGCGGACGGGGTCTTCGCCGCTGCCGGCTTATTCGAACCTTGGCCTTGCTGCGCGCCAGCTACCGGCTTTGCAGGGGCTTTTGGGGCAGGGGAGGAAGTTTTCGGGTCAGCTGGGCTGGCACCTGCCGAAGGCTTTGCATCCTTCTTTTCAGTTGCCTTCTGATCAGCGAGCTGCTTGGCGTCCTGCTCGGCTTTACTGCTCGCCAGCATGGCTTCCATTTCAGCGCGCCGCTTTTCACGCAAAGCTCGCCGGCTTGAAGCCGGCTGCGTGTTATCGCTCATCCTGTTCTTCTCCCGACCGCTTAGACAAATACCGTCACCCTTACCTAGAGATTATGCCGTGTTGGACGCATCAATGTGAGGTTACGACTCGGTATAAAGCCCATATTTTGCAATGTACTGCACCACACCGTCCGGCACCAGATACCAAACGGGCTTGCCTTGGGCTATGCGCCCACGACAATCCGTGGAGGAAATCGCCAATGCTGGGATTTCTAATAGTGAAACGTTCTCTTGCTCTAGTTCTGGCAGAACGTGGCCTGGACGGCTGACGCCAACAAAATGCGCCAGATCCCAGACCTGATCGACATCCTTCCAACTGGCGATTTTGCTCAATGCGTCCGCACCAGTGATGAAGAAGAGCTCCGCCTCCGGCCGTTCGGCCCGAAGATCAAGCAACGTGTCGTGCGTATAGGTTGCACCCTCACGGTCGATGTCGACGCGGCTCACGGTGAAACGCGGGTTCGACGCGGTAGCGACCACCGTCATCAGGTAACGGTGCTCTGCGGCAGTCACATCTCGGGCAACCTTCTGCCAGGGCTTGCCGGTAGGCACGAAGACCACTTCATCTAAGTCGTACTCGGCCGCAACTTCACTGGCAGCGACCAAGTGACCATGGTGGATGGGATCAAAAGTACCGCCCATCACGCCGAGGCGCAATGGGCGGTTCTTGTTCAGTGGATCCGCCAAGACTAGTGCTTGTCTCCGTGGACCTTAAACTGACGGTGAATGTCATCCACTTCGTCGTGGTCTGCGTGACGCAGGCCCACGTTGGTGTAGGAAACCGTGACCAGCAGCAGAACCATCAGTGCGACGAAGATGCCACCACCGACGATGATTGCCATGGTATGTGGGTCAATACCGGTGGATGCAGCTTCAGAAGCCATAATCAGCGCGTTCAACTTATTTCTCCAGACGTTTTATCGAGACCAAATCTGCGACGCAAATACAGGTCCGAAAAGTAACGGTACGATTCTTCTACATCCTACCGAAGACAGGGGGCAGAAACTATTTACGGATATGCCCGTCGCCCTGAACGATCCATTTGGTGGTCGTCAGTTCCGACAAGCCCATCGGTCCACGCGCATGCATCTTCTGCGTAGAGATGCCTACCTCGGCACCCAGCCCCAGCTCGCCACCATCGGTAAAGCGGGTCGAAGCATTGACAATCACTGCCGCAGACTCGATTTCCGCGATGAACCGTTCGGACTCGGCCAAAGACGAGGTAATGATTGCTTCGGTGTGTCCGGTGGAGTATTCGCGGATATGCTCCAGCGCTTCGTCCATCGTGTCCACCAGCTTCACCGCGATGTCCAGGTCCAGATACTCGTTGCGCCAGTCATCTTCACCGGCGGCTATCGTTTCCAGCTCTGGGACCAGTGCCGCCGCGCGGGCGTCGGTGTGCAGCGTAACCCCGGCCTTGGCCAAGGCCTTGAGCACACCCTGTGCGGCCGGAGCATCCTTGGAGACAAGCAGCGTCTCTACCGTATTGCATACGCTTGGACGGTGGGTCTTGGCGTTGAGCAGGATATCGGTTGCCATTTTCTCATCGGCGCTGGCGCCCATGAAGATGTGGACGTTGCCTTCTCCGGTCTCGATGACCGGAACCTTCGCGGTGGTGACCACCCGCTGGATCAACTCGCGGCCACCTCGTGGAATCAGCACGTCGATGCGTCCACGTGCTGCCATCATCGCGTCTGCGCCTTCGCGTCCGTATTCGTCCACGGAGATTACCAGGTCACGAGGCAAGGAAACGGATTCGAGGGCATTGCGGATGTATCCCACCAGAGCGACATTCGAGTTCAGCGCCGCCGAGCCGCCGCGCAGCAATACTGCGTTGCCACTTTTCAACGAGAGACCGGCGATATCGACTGTTACGTTGGGGCGGGCTTCGTAGATGGTGCCGATCACGCCCATCGGGACGTTGATCTGCCGCATCCGCAAGCCGTTGGGAAGCGTTTCGCCGCGTACCACGCGGCCGACTGGATCGGGCAGTCCGATGAGCTCTTCAAGGGCTGAGATCAAACCGTCGATACGCTGGTCATCAAGTTTCAAGCGGTCAAGCAGCGCGGCGCTGGTGCCGCGTTCCCGGCCATTTTCAAGGTCTTTGGCGTTGGCCGCCTTAATTTCCCGGCGATGGCTATCGATGGTCTCTGCGATGGCACGCAAAGCCTTGTCTTTCCAATCACGGTTTGCCCGCGACAGAGTGCGCGAGGCCCGGCGGGCACGATCTGCCAGCTGGTTGACCGACGCGAATACGTCGGTGGTGGATTCGGTCTTTGTTTCGGCTGAATCTAGACTCATATCTCCCATTCTATTGGCCTCCTTAGATCAAGGCCAGATCATCGACATGTACTACGGCTTTGTCGTAACCCTCGCCGAGCAACTCGGCCAGTTCGACGGTAGTGCGTCCAAGCATTTCCGGAAGTTCTTCGGCCGAGTAGTTCACTAGCCCACGAGCAATGATGTTGCCCTCTGAATCGCAGATTTCCACTGCGTCCCCGGCTTCGAACTCTCCGCGAATCGACGTGATGCCCGCGGCAAGCAAGGAATTTGTTCCGTCCGCCACGGCACGCACCGCACCGGCGTCCAGGACCAGGCGGCCTTCGGAGGAGGCTAGGTGCGCCAACCACACGTCACGGGCCGAGCGGCGCGTGTTGCGCGCGGCGAACCAGGTTCCCACGTCTTCGCCCGCCAGCGCCCTGGCGGCATTGTCGGTGCTGGTCACCAGCGTCGGAATACCCGCCGAGGCGCTCATGGTGGCCGCGTCGACCTTGGTGATCATGCCACCGGTGCCGACGCCGGCCGCTCCCGGAGTGCCCAAGTCAACAGCGTCGAGCTCGTCGGGATGGCCCACATGCGAGATGCGGCTTCCGCCGTCCTCCGGGTGCGCGTCATAAACCGAGTCAACATCGGAGAAGAGCAACAGCGCATCGGCCTTGATCAGGTGGGCGACCAGCGAGGCGAGTCGGTCATTGTCGCCGAAACGAATCTCGCGGGTAGCTACCGCATCATTTTCATTCACGATTGGCAGCACGCCCAGGTTCAGCAAGCGCGTGAGCGAGCGCAGCGCATTGGTGTACGTGTTGCGGTGCATCAGATCATCTGCCGTCAGCAGCACCTGACCGACATTGATGTCGTGTCTTGCGAATTCTTGGGTGTACTGCGCCAGCAGCAATCCCTGGCCTACGGCCGCTGCCGCCTGCTGGGTGGCAAGGTCTTTCGGACGCTTTTCCAGTCCTAGCGGCGACAGTCCGGCGGCGATAGCGCCAGAGGAAACCAAAATAACTTCGGTATCATCATGCAGCGTGTGTGCGAGCGTATCTGCCAAGAACTTCAACCGCTCGTGGGAGATCCCGCCGCTGACAGTTGTCAACGAGCTGGATCCCACCTTTACGACGACGCGTCTTGCTTGGGGTAGATCTCGAAGTGAGGAAATTGAAGATAATGTCTTAGTTGCTCGCACATTCATACTTAGTCTTCCTTATCTGCTGCCCGATTCTGAGCAGCGCGTTCAGCGTTCTTCGCATGTACCGATTCGGTCCAAATGCCCGCCCGACGCTCGGCTTCAAGCTCTTCGCGTGCGGCGGCTTTCGCCGCGCGACGCTCATCATGCTCGGCGCGCTTCTCTTCACGCGTCTTTCGGTTTCGGTCTTCCAGACGGATGTCCTCGCCACGGCGCGAGCCGAGCAATTCGGCCCCGGCGGCCATGGTTGGCTCCCAGTCGAAGACTACCGAGTTATCTTCGGCGCCGATAACAACCGCGTCGCCTGGCTTGGCGCCGGCCTTGAACAACTGGTTTTCAACACCCAGCTTAGCCAGGCGGTCTGCCAGGTAGCCGACTGCCTCGTCGTTACGGAAGTCGGTCTGCACGATCCAGCGCTCAGGCTTTTCACCGATCACTCGCCAGAGTGGTTCGAAGTTCACCTCTTCGCGGCGGATGGTGAATTCCGTCTTCTTGCCGGTGCGCTGACGCAGCATCGGAACTTCCACGATCGGGGCTTCTTCGACACGCTCGGAGCGTGCCTGCTCTACCAATTCAGCCATGGCGAAGGTCAATTCGCGTAATCCGTTACGTGCCAGTGCGGAGATTTCAAAGACGCGGTAGCCGCGCTTTTCGAGCTCTGGGCGCACGAATTCAGCCATGTCGGAGCCGTCGGGCATATCTACTTTATTGAGCGCGATAAGCTTCGGGCGCTCGGTCAAAGCAACGCTAGTGCCGTCGGTTCCAGCGAAGCTGGAGTCGGCTTCATAGGCCGCCAGTTCCGCTTCGATGGTTTCCAAATCGTGGATCGGGTCGCGGTCCGTCTCCAGCGAGCCGCAGTCCAGCACGTGCACGATCGCGGCACAACGCTCGACGTGGCGCAGGAACTCATGGCCCAACCCCTTGCCTTCGGAGGCACCTGGGATAAGCCCGGGCACGTCGGCGACGGTGAAGCGCACTTCGCCGGCCTGCACGACGCCCAGGTTGGGTACCAGCGTGGTGAATGGGTAGTCGGCAATCTTTGGACGTGCCGCGGAGATCGAGCCGATCAGCGAGGATTTACCGGCCGAGGGGTAACCCACCAGCGCGATATCTGCGACGGACTTAAGTTCCAGGACTACTTCCTGGCCGGTGCCCGGGGTACCGAGCAGGGCGAACCCTGGGGCCTTGCGCTTATCGGAAGCGATGGCCGCGTTGCCCAGTCCGCCCATGCCGCCTTGTGCGGCGAGGAACTCATCGCCGGTCTTGACCAGGTCCGCAAGGATGTCGCCATCCTTGGATTTGACCACGGTGCCCGCAGGCACGCCGAGGACCAGGTCTTCGCCCTGCTTGCCGGGGCGCAGTCCGCCCTGGCCGGGCTCGCCGTTGTTGGCCTTGCGGTGTGGCAGGTGGTGGAATTCAAGCAGCGTGGTGACCTGCGGGTCAACGCGCAAGATGACATTTCCGCCGTCTCCGCCCTTTGCCCCGTCCGGTCCGCCTAGGGGCTTGAACTTCTCGCGCTTGATGGACACACAACCGTGGCCACCATTACCTGCGGTGACATTTAGAGTTACGCGATCAACGAATGCAGCCACGGGGCCATCTTCTCCTATAACGGGGGTGCGAGTTACTACTCGCTTAAAGTCTATCTATACGCACACAAGGGGCGGACCGAAATCGGCCCACCCCTTGTGCACTCAAAAAATTGTCTGTCGCCTAAATTAGGCAGCAGTTACAATGTTCACCACGCGGCGACCACGACGGGTGCCGAACTCGACTGCGCCAGCAGCCAAAGCGAACAGAGTGTCATCCTTGCCACGGCCTACGCCGGCGCCTGGGTGGAAGTGGGTGCCGCGCTGGCGAACGATGATTTCGCCTGCCTTGACATCCTGACCGCCAAAGCGCTTTACGCCTAGGTACTGTGCGTTGGAATCGCGACCGTTGCGAGTGGAACTCGCACCTTTCTTATGTGCCATGCCTTTTAGCCTCTTTCGCTACAAAAATGGTTAGTACGATCAGCCCAAATTAGGCGATCGAGGTGACCTTGACCTTGGTCAGAGCGGCACGGAAGCCCTGGCGCTTCTTGTAACCGGTCTTGTTCTTGTACTTCTGGATAACAATCTTCTGGCCGCGAAGGTTTTCTACAACCTCAGCGGTGACCTTGACCTTAGCCAGGTCGGCAGCGGCGGAAGTTACCTTCTCGCCATCTACCAACAGCAAGGCTGGAAGGTCAATAGAGCTACCTAGGGCAGCCTGAAGACGGTCTACGGTGATGAGGTCTCCAACGGAAACCTTCTCCTGGTGGCCGCCTGCGCGGACAATTGCGTACACCACGTGGGTACTCGCTTCTACTCGACGTTTATTGTCTTACCGGCGCAGAAATCAACCCGGACGCCTGATAAATCAGGCACCTTATTCAGGGATCTCATGCGCTTGTGCCTTGACGCCGAGCGGATCAGAAATCCGTGATCTTGGCGTTTAGCACCGATGAACCAGATTACGCTAGTCCACACCACTGGGGCAAATACAAACTGCCCCAGCGGGTGAAGCGTGATCAAGTTCATCTATTTCAGTTCACGAACCGGAACCCCAACTCCGAGCATAACCGGTTGCCCGGCAGCCTCGGCTGGCTTTTCGTTTCGTGCACTGTTGGTATCCATCTGGACCACCGAACCGGTGGCAGCGGATACCTCCGCCACGCGAACCTCTGCATGCGCATCGCCCTGGACCGAGGTGGCCCGACGACTGCGACGCTTTGGCTGCGTGGAACTCTGTGGGGCCGCAGCAGCTGCTGCGGCCGGCTTGCCCTCCGTGATGGCCGCAGCAGCGGCAACCTCGGCCTGCGAGGCGGGCATCGCCAGTCCGGTCAGCGTTGGCTGGTCCGAACCGCTTGACGGCGCAACCGACTCGCTCTGAGCACGTGTGGCTCGACGGGAGCCGCGCTTGCGTGCGCTTGGTGCAGGCTGCTCTTCCGCAACCGGGGCCTGCGCCGGTGAAGGCTCGACCTCCGGCGTGGAGGATTCATCCGCGCTCTGCTCGCTGGCTTGCGCCTGCTCGCCCTGGCCGCGGCCACGGGAACGCGAACGTGAACGACGGCGTGACTTGCGCCCGCCCTCGTGCTGCTCGGCGCCTTCGGCTTCCTCTCCCCCGGGCAAAGCTGCTTCCAGAGCTTCCAGGGTCACCGAGGCATCCTCGGCAGCGGCATCCGAAGGTGCTGCTGCGGCCTTGGCGACCGGCACGGTAGCCCCATCGAACTTCAATCCCGATTCGGCTGGCTGATCGAGGTGCGAAGCGGCAGCAATATTTGCCAGCGCGTTGCGGGTCGCCTCGTGCTGCTCCCCGCCCTCTGCCTCGGCGTTCTCGGTTCCATGCTCGTTGGCTTTCGGCTCTTCACGTTCGTTGCCGCGACGGCGACGACGCTCGGAGCGAGGAGCCGCAGACTTCTCCGCGAACTTCTTAGCGTGCACTTCGCCCGAAGCGTTGAAGGACTTGCGGTGCTCGACCGGCTCTTCGTGCGTGACGAAGCCGCTGCCGGCACATGCCTCGCAAGACTCGCCGAAGACCTCAAGCAGGCCGGTGCCCATGCGCTTGCGGGTCATCTGCACCAGACCAAGGCTGGTGACCTCGGCGACCTGGTGCTTGGTCCGATCCCGGCCCAGGCACTCGACCAGACGGCGCAACACGAGGTCGCGGTTGGCTTCCAGGACCATGTCGATGAAGTCGATGACGATGATGCCGCCGATATCGCGCAGGCGCAGCTGGCGGACAACTTCCTCGGCCGCTTCCAAGTTGTTCTTGGTCACGGTCTCTTCGAGGTTGCCGCCGGAACCGGTGAACTTTCCGGTGTTCACATCGATCACGGTCATCGCTTCGGTGCGGTCGATAACCAGCGAACCACCCGATGGCAGGAAAACCTTGCGATCCAGTGCCTTGTTGATCTGCTCGTCGAGGCGGAAGTTGCTGAAGATATCTTCGGACTGCTCCCACTTCTCCAGGCGGCTCATCAAATCCGGGGCCACGTACATGACATAGGCCTCGATGGTGTCCCAAGCTTGTTCGCCGGAGACGATCAGCTTGGTGAAGTCTTCGTTGAAGACGTCTCGCACCACCTTGATGGTCAGATCCGGCTCCGAGTACAGCAGCTCCGGGGCCAGGGTCTTGGTCGAGGAAGATTGCGCCTCGATACCTTCCCACTGGGCGCGCAGCCGGTTGATGTCATTGGTCAGCTCTTCTTCGGAGGCGCCTTCGGCGGCGGTGCGGACGATGACGCCCGCGTTCTCCGGCAAGTGGTCCTTCAAGATCTTCTTCAGGCGCTGGCGTTCCACGTCTGGAAGCTTGCGGGAAATGCCGGTCATCGAACCGCCCGGCACGTAGACCAGGTAACGACCAGGCAGGGAAACCTGGCTGGTGAGCCGTGCGCCCTTGTGGCCCACCGGATCCTTGGTGACCTGCACGAGAACCGAGTCCCCGGCCTTCAACGCGTTTTCGATACGACGCGGCTGGCCTTCCAGCCCTGCGACATCCCAATTGACTTCGCCGGCGTACAGCACAGCGTTGCGGCCGCGCCCAATATCGACGAAGGCGGCTTCCATGGATGGCAGCACGTTCTGCACCTTGCCCAGGTACACGTTGCCGATCAGCGAATCCTGCTGGGTTTTGGAGACGAAGTGCTCGGCGAGCACGCCATCTTCCAATACGCCGATCTGGATGCGGTCCTCGCGCTGACGCACGATCATCTTGCGTTCCACCGATTCGCGGCGAGCCAAGAACTCGGCCTCGGTGATCACCGGACGGCGGCGGCCGGTCTCGCGGGATTCGCGGCGGCGCTGGCGCTTGGCTTCCAAACGGGTGGAGCCGCGCACCGAGGTGACCCGGTCCGATGCGGGGATATGCGCATCGGCGCTGGCACGCGGAGCGCGCACACGGGTGACGGTGTTTGGCGGATCGTCCTGCGAACCACCATCGACCTCCAGATCGACATCGCCGCGACGGCGCCGACGGCGGCGGCGCGAGGACACATCGTCTGCTTCCAGATCCTCGTCCTTCTGGCGCGAGGCGGGTGCAGTTTCCGGCTTGGCGGTGTTCGCCACCACATGCTGCACCACCGTGTGCGCTGCTTCCGGGATCGCAAACGGGTTCATGATCATGGAGCTGCCGTGTTCGGCTAGCAGTGCACCGGTATGATCCTCGGCCGAAGACTCGAAGACCTCGGCACCCTTTGCCGGTTCGGTCACCGCGGGCGCCAGCTTGATGCCGGTTTCTTCCGGTGCCTGGGCTGCGGTGGTCACCGGAGCCTCGGTGGAAGCCACTTCCTCGGAGGCCGCGGCTGCCTGTTCGACTGTGTCGCGGGCGACCTGCTGACGGCGTTCGGCCTGGCGGCTCATGCGCTTGACCGAGTCAGGAGTGGATACCTGGGTACGACGCGTTGCGCGCCAACGGTATGGGCTTTCTTCGACTCCGGCTGCGGCATTTAGCTCTGCCAGGGTCAACGCACGCCGCAATGGACGTGATGGGGTGGTGGCTACAGTGGTACGGCGGGCTCGTGTTGAACGATTGCCTCGCTTACTTCCCTGTGCCCCTCCTTTTCGCTGATTTGATGCGCTCATTTAAATTCGCGTGCTCCTAGTTTAAATCCCGCTTCGGCGACCTCCACAGACGGTGCCTAGGCTGAAACAACATTCGTCACGTGTCTTTCGGCCGTCTTCGTGAGTCGGCCAGACACAAAAGTCCTTGTGTGTTCCGCATCTGGGTTCTGTCCTGAATCAATTTTCCGATTCAAGAGAACTAGCTGCGGTTCAACGTGGCCATTGAAAACCGGCTGCTTTCCTTTGCAGCCCTACGATCCGCGGTATTCCTACGGGAGGCGCACGTAATGGGCACTCAACCGAAGCGATGCATCGCTTGACGATCTGTCGTTTCAAAAGTCTGTCGTCGGGTTGAAAGCAGACTGTGGATCCGCGAACAACCTCTTCCATTCTCTCATAGTTCGTTCATCGCTAGTTCACCAGCTCATATATATTGCACAGAAAAGCTTCATAGTATGTGAAAAGCAAGGTGCGCAATGACCCGCATTCGTCTGAACATATGGAATAGTCAAGACATGGTTTCATCACTTGAGAGTCCTCAGAACTCGGGCGTGTTGCCCTGGTGGGCAAAAGAACGCGGCTTCGGAATATTCGCCGTGCTCACCGGCACGATTGCTTGGGTCGCCTCGGGGATCCTAGTCCTTGAACGCCTCGAGCTTTACAAAGACCCCGACTACATCACCGGTTGCGATATCAACCCCTGGGTTTCCTGCGGCACCGTCATGAAATCCGACCAAGCACAATTGCTCGGTTTCCCGAACCCGCTCTTGGGCATCGTCCTCTTTGGCGTGCTGATTACCATCGGAATGGCGCTGCTGGCCGGCGCAAAGTTCCACCGCTGGTTCTGGATTGGAGTGCAGTCCGGAGTGACGCTGGCCATGGCGTTCATCGCCTGGCTATGGTCCCAGGCTTTGTATGAGATCAACGCCTTGTGCCCCTACTGCATGGTCGTGTGGGCGATGATGATTCCGCTCTTCGTCTTCACCACGTCGCGCAATATCGTCAACGGAGTCATCCCCGCATCCGAAGGCGTGAAGAAGTTCGCCAAGGAATGGAGCTGGATCGTCGTTGCGATCCTTTGGGTTTTGGTTATCGCATCCATCGTCCTCCGCTTCCCGAACGCATTCTTTGGATAGCCTCACCCGGCGCCGAATCATTTTGGGGATCAGCGCTTGTGCGCTGGTCCCCCTTGGCTTGTTCCTGCGTTTTCTGCCTTGGGGGCTCGTCGCCGACCTGGCCGGCGGGGTCCTATACGCGGCGCTGATCTACGTAGTAGTCGCCTTCATTGTCCCAACGCGCTCTTGGCTCACCGTCGGGGCCTGGGCGCTAGGGTGGTGCGTGGCGGTAGAGCTGCTTCAGCTCACCTCGTTGCCGCGAGAGGCTGCGGCCCTCTTTCCTCCCTCGCGGTTGGTACTGGGCACTGGCTTCGCAGCGATGGATCTTCTGGCCTATATTGTTGGGGCGCTGACGGCTGCGCTGGCGGATCGAGCGGCACGCCGCCGGACCTAATTCCCGCTATCAGCGAAAGGCCGCGGCGGAGCTGTACCGCTAGAAACCTGATGAACACGCAATTTATCGATGACTTTACGCCGCATCCCACGCCTAGGCACGAGACTTTAAAATGAGGCAGGTCACCCGGCTCCAAGCTAAAGCGACTAGATTAGGGTCATGGGAAGCCACAAATGGAATACAGAAAACGCCCAAGATTACGGCATCAATCTACTGACTTCGGACACGATCCGGCTACGCGAACTACAGGATGAAGATCTCTCGATCCTGGCCCAATGGTGGAATAGCCCGGAATTCATGGCGCTGCAGGGAAATATCGTACTTCCGCATCCCGGCGTCGAAGCCGCAAACCTATTCAAGAGCTGGAGCCTGAACCGAGGCACCAAGGATGGTGTAGGCCTTTCAATTACGTTGCCCGACGACACGTTAATCGGCCACACCGCACTCTACAATTTCAACGCCCCGGCCCGTTCGGCGGACCTCATGCTGATGATCGGCGGTTCCAATGTTGGGCAGGGATACGGCACGGTCGCAACCAAGATGATCGTGGACTTCGGCTTCCGCGAAATGGGGCTGAACCGGGTCGGGCTAGGGATCTGGGCCTATAACGAGCGGGCTTTGCGCACGTTCTCCCGCGCCGGGTTCCGCGAGGAAGGGCGAAACCGCCAGGCTGGTTTTCACGATGGGGCGTTCCACGACCGCATTCTGATGAGCCTGCTGGCTGACGAGTATTTCGGCCGCTAATCCGGGAATTTGGAAATGGGGGTGTTTCTTCAACCTTAGGTGGAGAAACACCCCTTTTTCATGTGCTTTGTGAGCGTAAAAGCGAAAGCCAGCGCCGAAATGACGTTTCCTCGGCGTTGTGGCAATTCCTAATCAACTCGTTAGCCTATTGTTGGAGCTAGTTAGTATCAGCCTCAAGGAGCACCAATGGATTTTCTCCGCAAACTAAAGCTACCCAAGCGCAAGCCACCGGCTGCTCCGGCACCGACCCCGGAACCTCCGGTAGGTGAATTGCTCAGCGAGTCAGAGGTTACCAAGCCAAACTTCACCGTGCATTCCCTGTGGACGGACATGCTCGGGCGCCTCGGTATCCGCAGCGCCCAGGTCTTGATCGTTGGCACCTTAACCACCTTCTTCATCATCGGACTCTTACGTCTGACGATGATCGTCATTCCAACGTTGCTTGCAGTGATTATCTCGTGCGCGCTGTGGCCCTTGGTGCTGAAGCTTCGCAAGGTCTTTTCTCCCTTGATCTCCGCCTGGATCGTCTTCCTCAGCTCCCTGTTGGTGCTCGGCGGCATCGGCACCGGGTTGGTCTTCTCGGTCATCAAGGAATGGCCAAAGCTGGTCGACCAAGCGGTCGAAGGCTTCAATCAGCTCAACGACATGGCGCAGGGAATCATCGGCAATATGCCATTGTCCATCGATCAGAGCCAGATCGACGGCGTCGTGGACACGGTGACCTCGTTCCTGACCAGTTCCCAATTCGGCACCGGCGCTCTGAACACGCTCAGTGCCGCAGGTAGCTTCGTGACGGGCTTGATCTTGCTCCTGGTGATCTTGTTCTTCTTCCTGAAAGATGGCGACCGGATCTGGGCCTTTGCAGTGTCTTGGACGCCCAAGCACTACCGCAATAAGTGGATCCTTTCCGGTGACCGGGCGCTGCGCACCTTCGGCGGCTATATTCGAGGAACCGCTACTGTGGCCGCGGTGGACACCTTGGGCATTACCGCAACCTTGCTGATCCTGCAGGTTCCGCTAGCGCTTCCCCTGGGCGTCATCGTGTTCCTCGGTTCGTTCATTCCGATGGTTGGTGCCACCGTGGCAGGCATTTTGGCTACCCTGATCGCCTTGGTCACCAACGGTCCTGTGGTAGCCCTGATCGTGCTGGCCGCAGTCATCCTGGTCAATCAGCTGGAGGGCAACTTCCTGCAGCCGGTGGTGATGGCAAACGCACTGAACTTGCACGCGCTGGTGGTCTTGATGGCCTTGACCGCTGGTACCGTACTTGCAGGTATTATCGGCGCCGTGCTGTCCGTGCCGCTGACCGCCGCAGCGTGGGCAGTGATCAAGGTGTGGACCGATCGCGATAATTCGGATGCGGTGGATGACGCGAAAAAAGACATCCGAGAGAAGGTCAAACCCGAGGAGAAGCCAAGCCTCGTAGAAAAAGCCAAAGAAACCGCTAACCCAGAGCCTGCGCCTAGCGCAGACAATAGCTAGCGTTTCCTTGCCTCCGGTCTTGGCCTCATCCCTTGGATGAGGCCAAGACCTTTTTCTTCCCCTCCAGAAAGGAATTTCGGTGACTTTACCCGATCGAGAAGTGATCGCCACACGCGAGGGGGTGTCGTTGGGGCGATACCGGGCTTCGGATTTCGCAGCGGTCCACGAGTACGCCACGGACCCCATGGTCTACCGATATGCCGAGTGGGGTCCGAATTCCGCAGAGCAGACCCGGCAGTATCTCTTAGAAGCCAGCCTGCCCAACAGCCAAGCGCTGACGTTGGCGGTCCTCGTCGATGAACAGGTGATCGGAGGCGCGGCGGTGTGGAGCACCGATGCGGACCACCGCCGCGGTGAACTGGGCTATAGCCTGAATCGCAAATTCTGGGGTCGCGGCTACGCCACGCTGGCAACGAAGATGCTGCTCGATCTTGGATTTTCTTCCCTGGATCTGCACCGCATCACAGCCACTTGCGCCCCCGAGAATTTGGCCTCCCGACGCGTGCTGGAAAAGGCCGGGTTCGCCTACGAAGGGCATTTGCGCGAGCATAAACTCGTTCGCGATCGACGCCGCGATTCCTTGCTCTTTGCACGGCTTGCTACCGACTGAAGCCGCCACATGATGACGCGCAACATTGCGCTTTCATAGACGGATGTGTTTAATGTGACTCAAGTGAAAGATGTGTATTGAAGTGGCAAGAGCAACTCCTTGAGAATTCTTGCCACTGCCCCGTCGCTCGATCAGCAGGGAGCACGAAGCGCTAGTTCGGGACACACTTCTACTCAAACTCGAAGTGCCGTCAGGCGCTCACCGCGATATTTGGGAGGTACTCATGCTGAATTTCAGCTATGAGGAAGCACTAAAGAATTTCTCGAGTCTTGTCGACAACGTAGTCTCCGAGCATGCTGTCGTCTCCGTTTCCAGGTCCCCGAGAGAATCTGTCGTCATGATCTCCAAAGATGATTATGATTCGATCCGCCAGTCTTCGCTGCGTCCTTCAACGGAAACCTTATGGGGCTCTTCGCCGGCCACCGGTGCGGCCCTGCTGCCGCATGCGCACAACTCCCTCGACGACTGGTTCTAGGGCCCTGCCACGCACTCGGGCCAGCTGCCCAGAGATGCGGCTTATTGATCAGCTACACATAGTGTCCCGCCGGATCCATCGGATAGACTCCACGTCCGCCATGCTCCGCGCCGCCAAGCCCCCTCAGGCTGCTCCACCGATTTGCTGTCCAGCGTTTCCGGAACCGAAAAATCCCCGTAGGGATCCACGTCACTAGTGGATCCCCACGGGGATTTCCTCCTCTCGTGCGAGAGGGACTTGAGCGGTCTACTTACCGAACCAGATGCCGATCTCACGTTCCGCGGACTCGACGGAGTCCGAACCGTGAACCAGGTTCTGCTGAACCTTCAGGCCCCAATCGCGGCCGAAGTCACCGCGGATGGTGCCCGGTGCGGCGGTGGTTGGATCGGTGGTTCCCGCCAGCGAACGGAAACCTGGGATCACGCCGTGGCCTTCGGCAACGATGGCGACGATCGGTCCCGAGAGCATGAACTCAACCAGTGGCTCGTAGAATGGCTTGCCTTCGTGCTCGGCATAGTGTTCGGCGAGCACCTCGCGCGAAGCGTTCAGCTGCTTCAGCTCGGCGATGCTGTAGCCCTTCGCTTCGACGCGGGCAAGGATCTGGCCGGTCAGGCCGCGCTTCACACCGTCTGGCTTGACGAGAATGAGAGTACGTTCGGTCATGTTTCTACCTCTTTGTTCTTTGATACTTTTGGTCTGTTTAAGATTCTACGTTCGGATGAGCGCGGTCCCACTCCTGCTGAGCGGCCGCGCGACGCTTATTCTCCACGTCGATTTCCCCGCCCTTCTTCAGCGCGTACCACCAGCAAAGTCCGAAGAAGACCGACAGGTAGAACATGTCCACCAAGATGAACCCGCACAGGAAGAAGACCACCTGCAGGATCCAGCCGATCAGGTATCCTGCCGGTTTGCGGAGCAACGCACAGGTGATGATGCACAGTACCGCCACTGCGGCGCCGAGGCTGAGCACCAGTGCTGGTTCGGCACGCTTGAGCCCGAAGGCGGCCAAGGTGACGAAGATTGCCAGGAACGCCTCGCAGGTCAATACGGTCGAAGCAAACATCACCTTGGTGGAGCGTTGCTTTTTCTTCATCCCCGGGTGCCATTCGCGTTGCGCCCTAGTTAGCTTGGCCATTAGGAGTTCTGCCCTCCCTTGAGCAGTAGTGAGATTTCGCCCACCAGTGTAATCGAACCGGTCACCAGGACGCCGCCGGCCAGGTCATCCCCGGCCTCTGCACGGCCAACGCACCATTCCACGGCGTCTTCAAGATTCTCGGTGACATGCAGGTCTTCTTCGGGCCACCCGGCATCGACTGCCAGGGTGGCCAGCTCCCCCGCGGGAATGGCCCGCGGCGAGGAAGACTGGGTCAGGCACAGGTCATCAACCAGATCGCCGTACTCTTCACGCATGGTGTAGAGCATCGCTTCGGCGTCCTTCTCGCGCAGGATCCCCACCATGAGCACCAGGCGGGAGAACCCGAAGGATTCCTTGATGGCTTCGGCGCTGGCTTTGAGGCCGTCCGTGTTGTGCCCCGCATCGACCAGGACGCTGGGCGCGCTGCGCACCAGTTCCAGGCGGCCCGGGCTGGTCGTTGCGGCGAATCCGTTGCGGACCAGGTCGATATTCAGTTCACGTTCTCCGCCGCCGAGGAAGGCCTCGACCGCTGCCAGCGCCACGACGGCGTTCTGTGCCTGGTGCGCGCCGTAGAGCGGAAGATAAATCTCCTCGTAGCGAGCCGCCTGCCCCTCGATGGCCAATACCTGGCCGCCAACGCCCATGGTGCGCTCGATGAGCTTGAAATCCAGCGATTCGAAAGCCACGGGAACTTCAAGCTCGCGCACCTTGGCGAGCAGCACATCCGCCGCGTCCACCGGCTGGACCGCGGAGACCAGGTAACCGCCGGGCTTGAGGATCCCGATCTTTTCTTCGGCAATCAGTCCCGGGGTATCCCCCAGCAGGTCGGTGTGGTCCAAGGAAATCGGGGTGATCACCGAAACTTCGGCATCGGCCACGTTGGTCGCGTCCGTGATTCCGCCGAGGCCTACCTCCAGCACCACCACCTCCACCGGAACCTCGGCGAAGATCGCGAAGGCCAGGATGGTCACCGCTTCGAAGTAGGTCAACCGGTTTTCGCCCTGCTCGGTCAATTCGGCATCCACCAGGTCCAGGAACGGTGAAATCTCATCCCAAACGCGGACGAAAGTCTCATCGTCAACGGGTTCCCCATCGATGCTGATCCGTTCGGTGACCTTCACCAGGTGCGGCGAGGAGTAGCGGCCGGTGCGGATATCGTGTGCCTGCAGCAGGGACTCGATCATCCGCGCGGTGGAGGTCTTCCCGTTGGTCCCGGTGATGTGGATGACCGGGGAGGACTTCTGCGGTTCGCCGAGGATCTCCATGGCACGGAACATCGGTTCCATGCGCGGTTCAATCTTATTTTCCGGCGCGCGCGCCAGCAGTTGCGCGTAAACGCGTTCTAGATCGCTCATACGGTGGGCTCCACTTCGATCTTCGCTTCGGTTAGCGCCCCGTTGGCAACTAGGTCCAGCTGGGCGGTTAAGGTTTCGCTGCTCAGCAGTTCGCGGTTCAATTCCAGCGCCGCCACCACCTCGGCGGAGGCGGTGATGACCGTGCGGATACGGTCCGAGACCTGCAGATCCGCTTCCTTGCGGGCGGACTGGATCGCACGGATCATATCGCGGGCGGTGCCCTCGGCGGCCAGCTCGGTGGTGACCTCGGTATCGAGCACCAGGAAGCCTCCGTCGATGACCGCGGCGGCGATTTCGGCTGCCTCATCCACCACGGTGTCCAAGGCGTATTCGCCCTCGGCCAGTTCCAGGCCGCCGGCGGTAACCACACCGTCGGTCACCGACCAGTCACCGGACTTCGCCCCCTTGATGGCCTGCTGCACGGACTTGCCCAGGCGCGGGCCGGCGGCGCGGGCGTTGACCACCAGCTGCTGGCTGATGCCGTAGCTGGCGGTGTCCACGCCTTCGGCGTCGATCAGCGTGACGCTCTTCAGGTTCAGCTCATCCTTGATGATCGAAGCGTAGGTGCCTTCCAGGCGGGCAGCGTCGGTGAGCACCACCTTCAACTCCGCCAGCGGCAGGCGCACGCGCAGGTTCTTCGCCTTGCGCAGCGAGGAGCCCACCGAGCAGATTCTGCGGGTGGTTTCCATGGTTTCGAGCAATTGGGCATCTGCCGGGAAATCCGCGGCCTCTGGCCAATCGGTCAGGTGCACCGAGCGTTTCCCGGTCAGCCCGCGGTAGATCTCCTCGCTGGCCAGCGGCAGCAGCGAGGCGGCGACCTTCACCAGGGTTTCGAGCGCCGTGTACAGGGTGTCGAAGGCCTGGGTGTCTTCTTCGAAGAAGCGCTGGCGGGACCGGCGCACATACCAGTTGGTCAGCGTGTCCATGTAGTGGCGCACCGCTTCGGTGGCTTCCGAGACCTCGTAGCCGTCCAGCGCCTCGGTGACCTCGCGGACCAGTGCCCCGGTGGCGGCCAGCATGTACTGGTCCAGCGGATCGGTGGAGCTGTGCGAGCGCTTCGCCTCGTAGCCGGCCCCGTTGTTCGCGGAGTTGGTGTACAGGTTGAAGAAGTGCCACACGTTCCACAAGGGCAGCAGCACCTGGCGCACGCCGTCACGGATTCCCTGTTCGGTGACAACCAGGTTGCCGCCGCGCAGGATCGGGGAGGACATCAGGAACCAGCGCATGGCGTCGGCGCCGTCGCGGTCCAGGACCTCGGTGACGTTCGGGTAGTTCTGCAGCGACTTGGACATCTTCTGCCCGTCTGAGCCGAGCACGATGCCGTGGGAGATCACGTTCGTGTAGGCGGGGCGGTCGAAGAGCGCGGTGGACAGCACGTGCATGGTGTAGAACCAGCCGCGGGTCTGCCCGATGTACTCCACGATGAAGTCCGCCGGGTGGTGCCCGGAATCAAACCATTCGCTGTTTTCGAAGGGGTAGTGCGCCTGGGCGTAGGGCATCGACCCGGAGTCGAACCAGACATCCAGCACGTCTTCGACGCGGGTGAGGGTGCCGGACTCGGCGCAGCCTTCGTGGGCGCGGGTCAGCTCGTCGATGAATGGGCGGTGCAGATCCGGCTGGCCCTCGTGGTTCAGCGGCAGGCGGCCGAAGAAGTTCTTGATTTCTTCCAGCGAACCGAAGACCTCGCGGTGCGTGCATTCGGCTCCCGAGCATTCCCAGACCGGGATCGGCGAACCCCAGTAGCGGTTGCGCGAGATGGACCAGTCGCGGGCGTTTTCCAGCCACTTGCCGAACTGACCGTGCTTGACATTGCCCGGGATCCAGTTGATCTGCTCGTTGAGCTCGACCATGCGGTCCTTGATCTTGGTGACTTCCACGTACCACGAGGAGACGGCACGGTAGATCAGCGGAGTGCGGCAACGCCAGCAGTGCGGGTAGGAGTGCTCGTAGGAGGCCTGCTTGACTAGCTTGCCGTCTTCCTTGAGCACATTGGTGATGGTCTTGTTGGCCTCGAAGACCTGCACGCCCGCGATGTCGTTCAGCGGTCCGCCGGCGAACAGCGGCAGGAACTTCGCTCCCTCATCCACCGAGAGGATCACCGGGATGCCGTGCTCTTCGCAGACCTTCTGGTCATCTTCACCGTAGGCCGGGGCCTGGTGCACGATGCCGGTACCGTCGGCGACGGTGACGTAGTCCGCGGTGACGATCTGCCAGGCGTTCTGCGTTTCGTACTTCTCCACGTCGGCGAAGGTGTCCCACAGTGGCGCGTAGCGCACGCCTGCAAGCTCGGAGCCCTGGTAGCTGGCGGTGATGGCGGCGGCCGCTTCCTTCACATCCTTGTAGCCAAGCTCCTTGGCGTAGGAGCCGAGCAGGTCGCGGGCCAGCAGGAACGGCCCGGCTGCCGCGGAGGCTTTCACTCCGGCCTCGCCTGCCGGAACCACCACGTACTCGATGCTTGGGTGGACCGCCAGTGCCGCGTTGGTTGGCAGGGTCCACGGGGTAGTCGTCCAGGCCAGGGCCTGCACACCGGCCAGCGCCTGGGATGCCGCGGTTTCACCGGCAAGAACGGTGAAGCCCACGGTGACGGTCTGGTCCTGGCGGTTCTTGTAGACGTCGTCATCCATGCGCAGCTCATGGTTGGACAGCGGGGTCTCGTCCTTCCAGCAGTACGGCAGGACGCGGAAGCCCTGGTAGGTCAGCCCCTTGTCGCTGAGCTGCTTGAAGGCCCAGATGACCGATTCCATGTACTCGACGTTCAGCGTCTTGTAGTCGTTTTCGAAGTCGACCCAGCGTGCCTGGCGGGTGACGTAGTTCTGCCATTCGTCGGCATACTTCATCACCGAGGTGCGGCAGGCGTCATTGAACTTGTCGATGCCCATGGATTCGATCTGCTGCTTGTCGGTCATGCCCAGCTGCTTCATGGCTTCCAGCTCGGCCGGCAGGCCGTGGGTATCCCAGCCGAAGCGGCGTTCGACGCGCTTGCCGCGCTGGGTCTGGTAGCGGGCTACCAGGTCCTTGACGTAGCCGGTGAGCAGGTGTCCGTAGTGCGGCAGGCCATTGGCGAAGGGCGGACCGTCGTAGAAGACGAATTCTTCGCCCTCGCGCTGGTCGATGGAGGCCTGGAAGGTATCATCGTTCTTCCAGTATTCGAGGACGCGCTTCTCAATTTCTGGGAAACGCGGTGAAGCCGGGGTTGAACCGGTCGGGTCGGTGGTGACCTTTGGGTAGAAGCTCATCGAAATGGCCATCCTTCAAGCGTAGGGTCGAAAATCTTGCCTACGAGGACGGCACTTGGCCGCGGTACCACCCCGCTTATCCGCCACCGTGATGCTTGCGCACAATGGTGGCGAACCGCTTCTCATCAGCTATGACGGGCTGGTCCCGCTTGGTTCTACTAATTCGGAAGCAACAGAGCCGTCCCGAGGGTTCTTCCAAGGACTCCCCGGCGATATCCGGATCAACGTCGTATGCCTTCCAGTCTAGCGCGTCTGGCAGGCGCTGAAAACTCAATTCACCGCGATGAAAGCTGGATCACTCTCAACGTCTTCAACGTACCGCTGGATCTGCTTTTCGCCATCGCGCAGCGCGATGCGGTAGAGCAATACGGCCGCGCCGGCACCAAGCAGCAATCGCACCACGGGGTCCAGCTCGGAAAGCAATCCCGAAGCGAGCATCATGAGCACCAGGCAAAGGAGCAGACCCGGTTTCATCGTGATACGCCGCAAGTTCGGCCCTGCCTTGCGCTCGATCGCCAGACGCAGAACTCCAATGACCGCCAAAGAGCCGGCCAGGCCAAACGCCCAAGGCCAACTCAGAGTTCCGGACTGCCCGGCAACGAACATGATCAGGGCAATACCCGCCGCGCTTCGTCGAATGTTCAGCTCTTGAGTCATCGGCCGCTTCCGCCCTTGGCATCTGGAAAGGACTCCCAGCTAATCAAATTTTACGATAAACATCAAGAATTAGAGAAACAACCAATAGGTCAATTACGAAAATATGCGTTTCCCGAACTTTTTGAACAAGGCGAGCTAGACGTTCGGAGAAACAAGAGGCGGAGCATCGAAAGCAGGTTGAGCCAGGGCCGCAATGCCCAGTGAAAGTGGAACATCAATTGTCCCTACATTTTCAGAATATAGCCTGCAGGGGGCCTTGCCACAAGACCCCCTGCAAGGCTCACAATAGGTACTTGTCCCCCACCGCTTTCGCAGCAAAAGACCGGAGCAAGACTATGCGCACCGATCCGATTCACGGCTATTTCCACCTATCCGAGCCTATGGAGAACCAGCAAATAATCGAGCAAATTTTTGAAGATCAGCATCAGCTTCGCCGCATCGCTCAGCGCCTGGATGCGCAGCGTCAGGAAGCAGCTCAGCGCATCGCCTCGCGCGGTCAAGACAGCGCCGGAAACCTGCAGCAGTCCCTGGAACGCGATGTTGACTTGCACCAGCTAGCCCGCAGGCTGCACACGCTCGAACGCTTAGGCCCAGAGGCATGCTTGGGGTTCATGGTTGAGGCAACTACCGGACGGCGCACTTACGTAGGAAGAGTCGGACTCTCCGATGAAAACTCCGCGCAATTGCTGGTGGACTGGCGTGCGCCGGCCGCGGAACCATTCTTCGCTGCCACGCACGCTCATCCGATGAATCTCTCCAGCAGGCGGCGCTATCGTTGGCGCCAAGGGGCCATAATCGACTTCTGGGATGAGGTCTTCGACTTGGCGCAGCTCACCGCGAGCCCCTCCTTGGACGAACATTCCGCATTCCTGGCCTCTCTCGGTGCCAACCGGATTGGAAAAATGCAGGATGTGCTCTCAACCATCCAGGCGGATCAGGACGCCATCATCCGTTCCTCTGCCAAGGGAGCACTAGTGGTGGACGGCGGACCCGGAACCGGCAAGACCGTCGTTGCGCTGCACCGCGCCGCCTACCTATTGCATGCCGACGCGCAGCTGCAAGGCCGTGGCGGTCGCGTGCTGGTGCTCGGCCCGCACAATGCCTACACCGCCTATGTCTCGGATATCCTGCCAAACCTGGGCGAGGAAGACGTGCTCATTTCCACCTTGCAGGCAATGGTCCCCGAAATTCGCGCGGCGCAACCCGAGGCCTCCAGCGAGGTAGCGACGCTGAAGACCTCGGGAGCCATGCTGGCTGCCCTGCGCCGGGCGGTGAGCGTATTCGAGCAACCGCCAGCCCAAGACCTGCTCGTCGAGACCCGGTGGGCCGATCTGCGGTTGACGGTGCGGCACTGGGAGCATGCCTTCGCGGCGGTCGAGCCGGGTACCAACCACAACGAGTCCCGGCTGCAGATTCGAGAGGCGCTCGAAGAAATCCTGCTCGAACAGCTTCCCGAAGGCTGCGCAGCCGAGGAGCAAGTCCGCAGGGAACTGGCCCAGAACGTCCAGTTGGCACAAGCCTTCGAAGCGCACTGGCCGCTATTGGATCCGGCAAAACTGCTGAGCGCGCTGTACTCCATCCCGGCGCTGCTGCGCTACAGCGCACCGTGGCTCACCAATGAGCAATCCGAACTCTTGTTCCGCAAGGACCCGAGCGCATTCACCGTCGAAGACGGGCCGCTGCTGGATGCCGCGCGTTTTCTGGTGGGCGATCCGGAGCTTGAGGCGGCGGCGCGTCGACGCGAGGCCCGGCTGGCCGCCGAACGGGACCTGATGAGCCAGGTTATCGATGATCTGATTTCTGCCGCAGACGATATGGAAGATCTGTCCTCTCAGTTGCGCCATGCGGACCTTCAAGACACCTTGATTCGCCAGCGCACCGAAGCCGACCCGTCCCCCGACGCCTTGGCCGGGCCTTTCGCGCATATCATCATCGATGAGGCGCAGGATCTCACCGAAGCGCAGTGGGCCATGGTGCTGCGGCGCTGCCCTTCCGGGAGCCTGACGATCGTCGGCGACCGAGCCCAAGCCGCTGGCGGATTCACCGAATCGTGGGAACAGCGTCTGGCGCACGCGGGCATTTCCCGTTGCCGTGTTGCCTCGCTAAGCGTGAACTACCGCACCACCGAACAGATCATGGACGCAGCCGAATCGGCGATTCGTGAGCAGCTGCCAGATGCAAACGTGCCCTCCTCGATCCGGACCGATGGTGCGGCGGTCATTTACGCCAGGCCTGAACGGCAACAGGACCTTGTGCGCCAGTGGCAAGACGAACACCCGCTCGGGGTCGGCGTGGTCATTGGCGACCCGAGCTTCAACGGCACGGACCGGATCCGCGCGTTGAGCCCGGAACAAGCGAAGGGACTTGAATTCGACCTGGTGGTCCTGAACCGTCCGGAAAATTTCGGCCCGGGAATTTCCGGAGCAGTGCACAGGTACATTGCGATGACCCGTGCCACCGCTCAATTGGTCATCCTCACCGACCAGCCGGGCTAGCGAGCCCGTGGTTGGCCGGGGCAGCCTGCACTAGCATTCCCTCCATGTCTCCGGCTAGTTTGAAAGCAGGACACAAAATTTAGGGGCGGGAAATGGATCGCGGGCTTTTCGCGGTTATAGACACGGAAACCACCGGGCTTTTTCCCGGTGCGCACGACCGAATCGCCGAGATTGCGGTGCTGAGAATGGATCGCCAAGGACAGATCGTTGACCGTTGGGAAACACTGGTCAATCCCGGACGTGACCTTGGCAAGCAAAGCATCCATGGAATTCAGGCCCGCGACGTGCTGCAGGCTCCCAGCTTTGAGCAGATTGCCGACGAGTTGGAGTGGCGGCTTTCGGGCACCGTGGCGGTCGCCCACAATTTGTCCTTCGACGCGCGATTCCTCGAAGCAGAGTTTGCCCGAGCAGGGCGCTCGCTTCCAGACTTCTACTTGCCCCGGGGACTGTGCACCATGCGCATGTCCCACCAGTTCCTGCAAGGCGCCGGACGATCCCTGCAAGACTGCTGCGACTCCTTTGGCATTACCTTGCAGCAGGCGCACAGCGCCGCGGGTGATGCCGAAGCAACGGCGGTATTGCTCTCACGGTACCTGGAGCTAGAGCCAACGCTGCCCGACTGGGACCAGTGCTTGGAGCAAGCCGCCGGCGCAAGATGGCGGACGCAGGCTCCGGAAGTCCTGCTCGCCCCGGCGAAGCGAAGCGTCGGCGATAGCGCTTCGGCGGAGCACTTTTTAGAGCGCTTGGTCCAGCGCCTGCCCGAAATGACCGGTGCGGAGCAATTCGACGACTATTTTGCCGTGCTGGATCAAGCGCTGATTGACCGCTACCTCTCGGCCCATGAGCAGGCGCAACTTATTGAGCTGGCAGGCTCCTTGGGAATCGATCGGGCTCGGGCGGTGGAACTACACCTGGATTACTTCGCTTCATTGGCGACTGCGGCCTGGCATGACGGGGTGCTCACCGGTGCCGAACGCTCGGATCTGCAACAGGTAGCCAAACTGCTGGGCATCGGCCAAGCCACGCTAGAGCAGGCGTTGCTCCCTCCGGCCCGCGGTGATTCGGTGGCCACCGTGCAAGGTCCCGGTGCGATTCACAAGCGATTGGAACCCGGGAGCCTCATTGTGTTGACCGGCGAGATGAGCCGTCCGCGCGTGGAGCTGGAATCCCTATTAACCCAAGCTGGTTACAAGCTGCACCCAGCGGTGACGAAGAAAGTCGGCATGCTGGTGGCAGCCGACCCGGATTCGCTATCCGGCAAGGCGCGCAAGGCACGCCACTATGGACTTCCGGTAGTCGGCGAACAGTATCTCTGGGACCACGTGCTCAATTGCTAAACGGCGCTGTTCCCCGGGCGGAGCATGCCTCCTGCGCAGCCCGGGGAACAGCCACTCCCGGAATTAGTTGGAGAAGGTATCGGCCAGCTTGCCGTCCGCGGTCCACAGGGCCAGCGAATCGCCACCGTTGTTCAGCACGCTAGCGGTGCCACCGTTATAGTAGGCGTCCTCAGCGTTGGTGCCCGGACCGGTGTACACGCGCAGCTCCTCGCCTGGTTCCAGCAAGTATCCCTGACCAACCGGCAACAGGTTGTTTCCAGCATCTCGAACGAGGTAGCCGGAGACGTCGATGGTGCGCTTGCCGGTGTTGCTCAGTACCACATGCTCGCCGGTCTCGGCCTGGAGATCATTGCCCGGAACGTCGTTGACCGAATCGCCGATGACCACGCCGTTATTCGATGGGAAAATCTTCTGCCCCTTCAAATGACGCTGAATCTGCCGGGGGAAATCACCGGTCAGGCGTTCCACGCCCAGATCCAACGAAGCCTGCGCGGCTTCGGCAGAGTTCACCGTATACACGCCCAAGCCCAGACCCGCAGCCTTCACACGCTGCGCGCCGGCTTCATCCAGGGTGCGGTAGTTGGTTCCGAAGGAATCGGCGAAAGCGGAAATTTCTGCCAATTCGGATTCGCTTGGAACGGTTCCGACCAGCTGCTGCAAGGGAACCTCCGGAGCGATTTCTGCGAACTTCTTGTTCGACGTCGCATCGAAGCTGAGCACCTCGATCTTTCCGGCGTCTTCCAATGCGCTCCACTGCGGATCGGTGGCCAGGTAATCGGCGACCACTTGCTCGACCCCGGGAGAATTAGCTGGCGACTTGATCTCGATAAACACACCGGTTTCGCCGTTCAGCGCATCTGCAACCGCGTCGAAGTGCGGGATTCCTTCGCCGGTGAACTCCGCGGAGAAGTATGAACCCGCGTCCAGCTGCTGCAGCTCAGCCCAGGTGAAGGAGGTGATTGGGTCAGCTTCGCGGCCGGGGAAGACCTCGGCCACATTGGTGGTGCGGGCGGGGGTATTGTCGTGGAAGATGAACGGAACCCCGTCGGCGGAGAGCTGGATATCGATCTCAACGAATTGGGCACCTGAACGGCTGCCGGCGTCGATCGCTGCAAGGGTGTTTTCCGGGGCCACCCCGGCGGCGCCACGGTGGCCGATCAAGATAGTCTCGTCCTGATCACCCTTGGGCGCTGCCATGGCCGGGCTGAGTGCAGTTGTGGCTAAGCAGGCGGCCAACGCGCCTACTGCGAGGGAACGTAGTTTCATCTCAGATATCTCCTTAGTTTTCTCAACGGGACTTCTGCCACGATCCCTGATGGAAACCACGCGCTGCCAAACGCGGTATGAATCGGAACTAAAGAACTGATCGAGCCCGAATCGAGCGCTGGCGTCCGCGGAATCAACATCGCGCCTTAAGCCCGCGTGGCCCTGCGTTTAGATAGAGTCAAAGACATGAATTCTTGTGCAAGGCAGATGTTGTCGAGACGGTGGGCCAACTATGGACACCGCTGAAGGCACCGCAACTTCGGCATTGGGCAGGGGGAAATCTTCGGAAAGGATCTCCAAGCAACGCGTCCTCTCGGTGCGCGCGCTGCGTTGGGGCCAGCACCTGATCACCGCGGTGCTCCTGCTCGTCGCACTGCTGCGAGCCATCTCCAGTCCAACCTCCGGCACCTGGCTGTCCATCGCAGCGAGCACGCTCTTCGGCCTGTGGTATCTTTTCGGGTTTGTCGTATTGCGGTCCAAGGGAAGCACGAGGCTCCCCGGATACTGGTTGGCGGTCCTGTTGGCCATCTGGGCTTTAGGCATGGTGGCCTCACCGGAATTCATGTGGCTGGCGTTCAGCCTCTGGCTGCTCATCGGGCACCAGCTGGCCCTGGGGCTCTCTGTGCTGTGGTCGGCTGCGGTTTACGTGGTGACGGTCGTAGCCCCGTTCCTCCATCAGGGGCAAACCACGGCTTCTGGAATTGTCGGCCCGCTAGTCGGCGGAACCTTCGCCTGGGGCATCTCGCGCGGTTACCTGCAGCTGGAAAACGACATCGCCGAGCGCAACGAACTGGTCTCCTCACTGCTGCGCGCCCATCAGGAAATGGCGGACCTCCAAGAAGAGCTGGCCCGCTCCCAGCATGAAGCCGGCGCCCTAGCCGAACGCACCCGCGTAGCCCGCGAAATCCACGACACCATAGCCCAGCAGCTCTCCTCCATCGGCCTCCACGCGAAGGCCGCCCTGGATTCCCAACAAGCCCCGCAGGCTTTCCAGGCCCTGGACCGGATCGAGGCGCTCTCCGGGCAAGGGCTCACCGACCTGCGTAGAATCATTACCGCGATGTCGCCCAGCGAACTCGATGCGCATGCCCTGGCCGGGGCCTTGCGGCGCATGCTGGTAGATTTCGAAAAGGACAGCTCGGTATCCAGCGAACTGCGCGTAGATGCCGAACTCCCCGTACTGGATCCGGGCATACAGGTGGCGCTGCTGCGCACCGCTCAGTCCGCGCTCGCCAACGTACGCCGGCATGCGAAAGCCGCTAAAACCGTCGTTTCGTTAGTCGACACGGGAGACGCCATCAGACTCGATATCGTTGATGATGGCATTGGATTCAACCTGAGCAACTGGCAATCCACCCTCGGCAAGAACCTCGAATCCGGAGGATTCGGACTGCCCGCCATGCGCCAACGGCTACGCGAACTAGGTGGCGGGCTGGACATTGAAAGCACCTTGGGCGAAGGCACGGCACTGTCGGCCTACGTCCCATTGAAGAACCCGGAGGCGGGCAATTGATTAATCTGATGCTGGTTGACGACCATCCGATCGTGCGCACCGGGCTGCGCGCGCTATTCGCGAACTACGACGAAATTACCGTACGTTGCGAGGCAGGCAGTGGAGAAGAAGCGGTCGGCTTGGCCACCAAAAATCCGGTGGACGTCGTGTTGTGCGACCTCCGTCTGGGTGAGGGAATGAACGGCGTCGCGACCACCGCTGCCTTGCGTGCACTGCCCAATCCGCCACAGGTGATCATCTTGACCACCTTCGACAAAGATGCCGAGATCCTGCAGTGCATCGAAGCCGGAGCCGCGGGGTATCTGCTCAAGGACGTCGCCGCGCAAACCATCATCGACTCGGTACGCCAAGCGGCAGCCGGATACACGGTACTGGCTCCCGAGATGGCTCAACGCGTCGTTGCCGGTCTGCGTAAACCAAAAATTACCTTGACCAGCAGGGAAACAGAAGTGCTCAAGCATCTGGCCACCGGTTCGAGCAACCGCGAAATTGCGCGTACGCTCTTCGTTTCCGAAGCGACGGTGAAGACCCATTTGGTGCATATTTTCGACAAGCTCCAGGCCCCTACGCGCACCGCGGCGGTGCAGGCCGCACGCAATCACGGACTAATTTAGCAACCCGCAACCTCCTGCGGTATCAACCGAACGGTTGACAAGCAGTTCGAACGCTTCCACGATTCGCCAGACCCATATTTGGCATTGACTAGAAGTATGAAACATCCAGTCCTCAGTTCGCTAGCGAACTCGCTCAGCTCACGGCGCGGTGCGCGCCTGTGGTTGCTCGGAGCGCTCGCAGCCATCCTCGCAGTTTTCGGTTTGCTCAGCTCCGCGCCGGCAGCCGAACGCAGCACCAGCACGCTGGTCACCGGCTCCGATTCGGCCCAGGTAGAAAAGCTTCTGGAAGAGATTCCCGACTCCGGAAAGGAATCCGCGTTGCTCGTCGCCGGCCACGGCGATCAGCACAAGCTCAGCAGCAACGACCTCAAGGGCCTCGAGACAATCTCGGGCCAACTGACCACCGCGCTTCCCGTGGAGATCTCCCAGCCGCTGCCCAGCGAAGACGGCCGGCTCTCCTTGCTCACAGCTTCCTGGGAGAGCGCGGGAACCGACGCCGATCGGCAGCTCGTTGCCGAGCTGCGCGAACAGATCAGCGCACACAATCATTCGGGATTCTTGATCGAGGTCTCCGGCGCTCCAGCATTCGGGCTCGACCTGTCGGCCACCTTCGCCGGAGCCGACTTCACGCTACTTGCGGTGACCATCGGCATCGTTGCGGTGCTGCTGATCCTGACCTACCGCTCCCCGGTTCTCTGGCTGATTCCACTGATCGTGGTGGCCATGGCCGACCGCAGCGCGAGTCTCATTGCCAACGCACTGAGCCAGCCATTGAATCTGCACTTCGACTCTGGTGTACTGAGCGTCTTGGTCTTTGGCGCCGGCACCAACTATGCCCTGCTGCTGATTTCGCGCTACCGCGATGAACTGCATCAGCATGCCGATCACCGTGCGGCGCTTGCGAGCGCCTGGCGCAATAGCTTCGAAGCGATTGCCTCCTCGAACCTGACCGTGGTTTTCGCCCTGGCGTCGTTGGCACTGGCGGTTATGGATGACACGCGCGGATTGGGAATTGCCTGCGCCGCCGGGCTGCTGGTGGCCGCCGCGTTCAACCTGTTCGTACTCACCCCGCTGCTGGCGCTCTGTGGCCGGAAGGTGTTCTGGCCGTTGATCCCTCGACCGGATCAGGCTGCGGCAAAGCGCTCCCTATGGGGCAAGGCCGCCGCCGCGGTCATCAAGCGTCCGGTAGTGAACCTGTCGGCACTGGTCTTGATCTTGGTGGTCCTCGCTTCGGCGCTCGGGGCAACCAACGTGGGATTGCGCCAGACCGAGCAGTTCCGGAGCGCCACCGAATCCTCTTCCGCCACCGAACGGCTCGCCGAGCACTTCCCGATCGGTGAAACCGCCCCGATCACGGTACTGGCAGAACCTGGTACCGGAGAAGCGGTCACCGCGGTAGCCGGAAATTTGCCAGGCGTGGAGCGCGCCACCCTGCTGCCCGCGCTACCGGATTCCGGGCTCGAACGCTTGATGGTTGTCGGCAACAGCGAATCCGGCTCTCCCCAGAGCTTTGAACTGATCGAGTCGCTGCGCAACGAATTGAATCAGGTTTCCGGCGCCGAGGCGTTGGTCGGCGGATCCATTGCCGAAGCCTATGACGCGCACCAAAGCCACCTTCGTGACTTCGCGGTCATCGCTCCGCTGATCGTGCTTGTGTGCCTGGCGATGCTCTGGGTAGTTACCGGCAAATTCCGCACAGCGCTGGTGTTGTCGCTGACTAACTTGCTCAGCGCTGCGGCCGCGGTTGGCTTGGGTTCCTTGCTCGGTTCCATGGTCTTCGACACGGCCGCCTTGGATGTCCAGGTGCCGCTGCTGGCCTTCGTCTTCCTGGTCGCGCTGGGTGTTGACTACACGATCTTCTTGACCCAACGCGTCAAGCAAGATGCGGCCCGGCTGCCACTGGATGAAGCGATCGTCAACGCAACGAGCCGGACCGGCGCCGTGATCACCAGTGCTGGCGTGGTCTTGGCCGGCGTTTTCGCCGCCCTGTCCAGTCTGCCCCTGATGGTTCTTGGCCAGCTTGGCCTCATCGTTGGCCTCGGGGTTCTGTTGGACACCTTCGTGGTGCGAACCTTGCTCCTGCCGGCGCTGTTCATCTTGCTGGGCCGCGCCAAGTCGCCGGTCTTCGGATACCGCGGCACCAGCATTACCCCCGAAAATTCTTCGAATGCCGAACTCATTGAAAGTGAAACCCATGCGTAAGCTCATCAACATCGCCTTTGCCTACATGCTCGTAGGCGTTGCTTCCGGACTCTTCTACCGCGAATTCACCAAGATCAATGAATTCCCCGAAGGCGGCTGGACGCAGCTGTCGGTGGTTCACACCCACTTGCTGGTCCTTGGATTCATCGTCACCTTGCTGGTCCTGCTGCTGGAGAAGGCCTTCAACCTCAGTGCCCACCGCAAGCTGTATGCCTGGTTCCTTGGCATCTACAACGCCGGAGTAATCCTGACCGCAGGAATGCAGGTCACCCACGGCATGCTCACCGTGCTGGGCCTTGAATCATCCAAGATGATCTCCGGCATCGCCGGGCTTGGACACATGGCCCTGACCGCAGGAATGATCTTGCTGTTCGTCATGCTTCGCCGCAGCGTTCCGGCAGGCGCCGGGGCTGAGCCGGTCGAAAAGATCACCGCCTAAAGGTAGTCTGTGCAAGGACTGGAGCTCATGGGAGGGGCAATTTTCCCTTCCCTGAGTCGTGCCAAATTCCTTAGTAACCACCACGAAGTCTGGAAAGTACTTCTCCCACCCCTTCCGTAATCTGCGCAACGAAGGTCACCACTTGCCCATTGATCAGCACCTTCGCTGATCGGACAGCCTTCAGATCGGTGATCAGCCGCTTTAACGGCAATCCGGTCAGTTTCTGCAGATGCCGACCGATAGCCAGTGCAGCGAATACCACGGTCAAATGCGCGTCAAGGGAATCCACTTCACGGTGGAAGATCGGCCTGGCACGCAGGTCTGATTTCGTCATCCTGAAAGACGCTTTAACCTGCCACAGGTCGTGATAAGCACTAATCACTTTGGTGGCAGGCACAGCTTCGATTGGCAGATTCGTGACGTAGCCTTTGAGTCCGGCCAGCATCCTGGCTCGTTCGATGATCTTCTCGTTCAGCTCTTTCTCGGCTCCAGTCACTTTCAGGAACCGCATCTTCTTCAACAGGGACTTCCCCTCGGCCACCGCTAGAGCCTTGCGTTCCATGAGGTTAATATTGCGGTTGTCCCTGGCCAAGCGTTTGGCCGACCGCTGGTACACCACCCTGAGTTCCCAGGCATTTTTCCCGGTACCCATCAGGCGGGTGGATTCGAGTACCTCCCCATTGGTGAACCTGTTGCCTTTGGCATCAAAATATTCTTGAAAGTCGTAAGGTGCCTTGGTAAGCCGGGAGCCGACAATGAACGTGAACCCGGCATCCTCGATCACGTTCAGGTTGTTGGCCGAGAGCATCCCGGCGTCGGCCACGACCACCAGGTCGGTGATGCCGTGGCGTTCCTGGAACGCTTCGAGCACGAGGATGATCGCGGTGGTTTCGGCCTTGTTCCCTTCGAACATAAGCAGTTCCAGCGGGAACCCTGCCGGGTCGACGAGCAGTCCGACCTGGATTTGCGGGTCGACGCGGCGTTCCTTGCTCATGCCGACCTTTGCGCAGTTTTTCTTCGGCTTTCGCTTCAAAAATGAAGTGTGGCTACGTCGTACATGACTAAAGAAGCCAGTCCGGCGGTTGCCGGTCGGCAGGCGCCAGGGCTTTGGCCAGCAGGTCGCGGTAGTCCTTGTCGATGCAGGTGCCCAAGCTGCGGAACAACGTGCGCAAGGAAAGATGGGGTGCATCAACCTGCTTGAGGACACGAATGCTCTGTGCCTTCGAGGTCGGCTCGATCAGCCGCGCCAGCACCATGGCTTTGAACGCCGGAGCGTCTAGGATGCTGAACCCGAGCCGGTCGCAAGCTGCTTCAAAAATCTCCCAGAGGACAGTGGCTGGGGCGCTGCGTGGTCGGCCTACGGAGCGTGTTTCTTCAGGAAGCTATTGCACGGTCCAGTTCGGGATATCGCCTATGGTCACGGGCTCTTGCTCTACGCTGAAATCGAGGGTGTCCGGGCCGGGAAGCAGCCGATCTTTCGCTGTTGCCAGTAGGGCCGCAAGGTCTTGGTCGGTGTTCGCAGAGCCCAGGTGTTCAACGCCGGTCATGGTCCGGCCATTTTTCACCACGGTTTGCACTGCAACCACGCCGGACGCGGTGCGAACTTTGCGAATGAATCGTGATTCCATGCTCTTTAGCGTACCGAAACACGGATTTTTAGTAACCACATCAGCACCACTTGGATGCTAAATCCTCAAGTCAGAACCTATTTCGATTTTCAGATCCCGAATCATGGCACGAAACACGTCCGAAGCATGCGGACGCCAAGGGGTTACCGCGCGCGTACCTTGCATCGATTCTGTTCTGGACAGCGAACGTGGACACAATGTCATTGGCCGGTACCGGTTGTCTCTGGTTGACTGGCCTGACAACCCAGATGATCGACTGCCCTCGTCGGGGCAGAAGATCCGCCCTCTGGAAAGATGTCGTCAAAGAGTTTCATGAAGTTTTCACCGCGGCTCCTGATGCACGGCAAGAAGTGGGCCATGCAGCCCTGCTGGCCTTAGGCGAAAGATATCGCCTCGGTTAGCTCTCTACGGAGGTTGCAAACGGAGGGCTGATGAGTCGAAGGAAATGGGGATCGTAGACCCGACCGGGCTTCCCCAGGGCATCTTGTCGGATAAGGCTTTCGATTTCGCTTGATGAACTATGAGTCATGCCAGCAATACGGTCAGCCGAAGGACTTGCTTGAACGGCATTGTTTGGAAGGCCTCGCAGTCCCGGCGGTTTCCGAGCCGGATGTCGCACGTCCTTTAGTGCGGCGTGCTCCCATCACCACCGATCCAAATGACGTCGATATTCAGGAATCTTCTAACAAAAGATCGGCCTCGAANNTTCGAGGCCGATCTTTTGTTCTCCAAGACAGTGAGAGAGCGGGCGTGATCAAGCCTTACTTTCTCGGTGAGCCTTTACGCGTCTGGCCCATTCGAGGCCACCTACGACAATTCCAACAACTGTGCCCAGTACGGGAATTATTGCTGATGCAAGTAAGACAACAAGGTTTTTGAAAGATCTTTCCATCCATAGATTCCAAGCAGTCATCACAATCACAGCAAGCCACACGAAGAGGAATATGGCTTCAAATAGATTTATCTCAAGCATCGTAGTCCCAATACCCAATGCGAACTCCTTTCCCGCTTACACGCAATCCTTGAACAGCTTTACCTTCTTGTATACCGCCGCTCTTGGTCACATGCCAAGTGATTTCGCAAACTGCTTTTGTCTTCTTGCTCTCGAAGTACTGCGAAGGTATCGATTGAATGGTTCTGAGTGGAATCAGGTTCGTATAGAAACCTCCGCAGCTGTTGATGCTGGTAACAGTCTTACCGTTGTACTGGTAAGTCATTCGTGCTTCAACTGAGGCGTAGGTGATTCCAAACATTTTCCACGATTTTTTGTGCGAATCCGTTTTACGCTTAGTAGCCGCCATCTGCCCAAAATTTAGATCAGCAGGCTGAGCTACGGCTGCTACCGCACCGCTGGAATCTGTTTCCTTTACATTTTTCCACTTCCCGGTCCCAGCATTGAACGTGGATTCCGGGTCGAGAGCTGCTATTAAAAGTTCTTGCTGTTGCGCCCCGGATAGGCGGTCGAACTTGACACGGTCACCCTGTGGCATGTTGGACCGAAGAGTTTCGAACGTTTGATCACTTGTATCTATCTGGAGCTCCGGAGTAATGGGTGCGCCGAATGAAGGAGTCACCAATAGTGACGTGGCCAAAACTGCTGCTCCAGTTGAAGCCACAATACGCTTTAAGAGTTTAGCCACTACTTCACCTTAACTTTCGATTTACTAGTAGATACCCATTAGATGGGGAGGCAAAAATAAATCTACACAATCGTTTGATCATTTACGGCGACGAACTGCTGCGACACGCACAAAAAATCAATTGGACTGACGCTGGCGTACGACCCGATAGATTGCTGAAACAATAACCTAGAAGCACCCCGCTTCCACCACGGAAGCGGGGTGCTTTTCTGTTCGCGGGGTGCACCGTAGAACAAGACCTCATCGTTGCGCGAGTTGGTTCACCGAAGACCCTGCGATCGAGGAGTAGGGCAATCTGAGCTTAGACTGCCGCCTTTCTGTGCATGTTCCAACGCATATACCTCCAAGAACTTCAGC
Organism: Glutamicibacter sp. BW80; assembly: GCF_002332385.1. NCBI lineage: Bacteria > Bacillati > Actinomycetota > Actinomycetes > Micrococcales > Micrococcaceae > Glutamicibacter > Glutamicibacter sp. BW80. The sequence goes on from NZ_NRGV01000030.1 coordinate 201,805, forward strand.
GTGCTGCCGCGCGCGGCTGCACCGACAATCCGGCTCCTTTGACCTCCCCTGCATCATGACCGGCGTAGCTGTTGCCGCCATCCTCACCACAGGCGTGCTTGCTGCCACTTTCGGCGCAATCCCCTGGAGCCAGGACAAGGCCACCCCGGAGGAAGCCGGCCAGGGTACCGCGGAAGATAACTAATTCGGCGATTCCGAGCACCTTGATGAAGCGGGGCTTCTCCCCCATGGAGACACCTATTGTGCCGCGTCTACCTGAGTCGGCGAAGGATTCGAAGCGTATTCTCGTTCGAAAACCGGCAAGGTTTATACCGCCAGCGAGAAGCAGCTGACTCCGACCTTTAGTGCGGCGTGCTCCCGACTTCAGCCGGGAGGTTCAGAGCACCGGAGCGCTGCAGCAGTGACCTAGAACGGCGTGAAGCCGGTAAAAACCGCACCGTGCTACCTCGGTGCGGTTTTGTGCGTCCGGGGAGCTGTCCGGAATCTCCCGCACAAATGGGTTCCAAGCCCTGTGGAGCTCTCCCTTGCATAGACAGGATTACGGGGATCGTTCCCCGAAATACCAATCGTCGAAAGGCAGCCACAATGGCGTTCACCCATCCGCATGTCCACTCGGAGATGAGATCCCTAGATGGCCTGCGTCGTGATGAAGCCGGTCCGAAGCGTGCCACGGCTCTAGGCCAGGAAGCTATGGCGATCACCGATCACGCAGATCTCACTGGCGCCTACGCGTTCCGTAAAGCAAGCCTGCACGAGGGCATCAGGCCAATCATCGGTGTGGAGTTCTATTTGGCGATCGGCTCGCGTTCCGAGAAGAACTCCGAGACGGTAGCCAACGATGACGACAACGCCACTGATGCTGATGACGGCAAAGAAAAATCCAAGAAGTACATGCACCTTACCGTGGTGGCGCGCAATGAAACTGGCTGGAAGAACCTGCTCGCCCTGCACAACAAAGCCGAAGATTACTTTCGGTATAAGCCGAGAATTGATTTTGACCTGATCAAAAAGCACCGGGAAGGACTGACCATCCTCACCGGCTGCTTGGGTGGGCCAGTCGCCGGGCCGCTGTCCCGCGCGGGGGCAACTGAGAAGCGAGGCGATGCGCAAACCGCAGAGCTATTTCGGACTGAAGCTCGCAAGAACCTCGATATCCTCATCGATGCGGTGGGACGCGAGCATGTATTCCTTGAAGTCATGTACCACGGCATTGGCGCCGAGGTGCATGCATTCCGTGAGATCCGCGCATTGTCTGAGGAAACCGGCATCCCACTGGTCGCTACCAACGACTGCCACTACGAACACCAAGAGGACGCCCACGCGTACGATGCATTCCTAGCCGTCGTGAAGAAAACGTTAGATGATCCCGAACGGTTCAGTTCCAACGGCACCCCGGACTACTACATCAAGTCCGAGGACGAGATGCTAGCCGTACTTGGCAACCCCAAAATGAAGCCGCAGCTTCCGCATGGGGAGAGGCATGTGCCAACACCCAGCTGGTCGCTGATCAGGTTGCTGATCGGACCATTCCTGACGACCGGCAGCGCCTCCCCGATTTCCCGATCCCGGAGGGTGAAGGCACTGCGGAAGAATTCTTGTATAAGCTGGTTAAAAATGGAGCAAAAGACCGCGGTGACGGGCGCGTCGCTAAAGAGGTCGGAGATCGTCTGCGCATCGGGCTGAACATCATCAACTCGATGAGGTTCGCCTCTTACTTCTTGATCACTTGGGACATGATCAAGTGGGCGGAATCTAATTACCTGTCTGCGGATTGGATTGCCAAGCAGGCTGGCGGGAATGTCGATGAGGAACGCCGCGAACGCAAAGAACCAATCCTTGTCGGGCCAGGCCGTGGTTCGGCCGGCAGCTCCTATGTTCCTCGGAGTTTAGGAGCTGTCAACGACATAACGGGCAACCGCCTCTCCCATTTCCGTTTTAGCCTGGGGCCCGGGTAGCCCCGGCAGACGCCTTGCTTCGGGCACGATCAAGATCCGCCGGATCGCTTTCTTGCTTTTGCTGGTTAAAGGAAAATGGCACTCGATGATCAAAAGATCATCGAGTGCCAGTTATTCCTGAACCTGTCTGCGTACTACAGGCTCTTAGCTAATTTTTTTGCTCGAGCAAACTCCAGCATGTCGTTGCGCTCGACGAGCTTGATGCGGTCGCGGGTGATTTCACCGAAGCGAGTTTCGAGGGTGCCTGCGGCAGCGCCCAGAGCCTTTTCCTGTTCGTCCAGGTTCATCCAGCCCTCCCAGTCTGCGTAGTCCACGCCACGGGATTCCAGGAGTTCGGCTGCACTCTGCTCGGAGGTTGGGACCGGAAGGCTGCCCAGGTCCGAAAGCAGGTGGTTGATGGTCTCCAGGGCATCGCCCTTGGTGTGGCCGATCAAGCCAATTGGACCGCGCTTGATCCATCCGGTCGCGTACAAGCCGTCGATGTGGGTGCCGCTAGCATCCAGCACACGGCCTTCGACGTTTGGCAGCACGCCGCGCTTGCCATCGTATTCGATGCCATCCACGGCAGAGCCGAAGTAGCCCACCGCACGGTAAACGGACTGGACCGGGTACTCGACGAATTCGCCGGTGCCCTTGACGTTACCGGTTCCGTCGAGTTCATTGCGTTCAAGCTTCAGGCCGGTGACCTTGCCATCTTCGCCGAGGATTTCAACCGGAGACTGCAAGAAGTGCAGGTGCAGGCGGCGAGAAGCGCTGCTGGCTTCCTCGCGTTCCTCCTGTTCAATCAACCAGTTGGTCAGGGTCGCAACCATGGTCTTGGTCTGGTTGCTGGTTCGGATTGCTTCCTCCGAACCTTCGTCAAAGTCGAAGTCTTCTTCGTACAGGACAATATCCACATCCTTGGAGTGCGACAGTTCGCGCAGTTCCAACGGGGTGAACTTCACCTGTGCCGGGCCACGGCGACCGAAGACGTGCACATCGGTGACTGCCGAGTCATTGAGCTGTTCGAAAATATGTGCCGGGATTTCGGTTTCCAGCAGCTGGTCTGCATGCTTGGAGAGGATACGGGCCACGTCCAACGCGACGTTGCCGTTGCCGATCACGGCAACTTCCTTGGCCGACAGGTCCCAGTCCTTATCCGCATCCGGGTGTGCGTCGTACCAGGAAACGAAGTCCGCGCCACCATGGGATCCAGCAAGTTCAACACCTGGGATGTTCAGGTCTGCGTCCTTCTGGGCGCCGGTTGAAATAATGACCGCGTCATAGCGTTCCTGGAGTTCTTCCAGGCTGATGTCGCGACCCAGACCAACATTTCCGTAGAAGTTGATCCAGTCATTATTCAGCACCTTGTGCAGGGCGGTGATGATGCCCTTAATGCGCGGGTGGTCCGGGGATACGCCATAGCGAATCAAGCCGAACGGGGTGGGAAGCTCATCGAAGAGGTCCACCTTGAGGGACAACTCGCCGGAGGAAACAGGCTGGCTCTTATTGAGCAGGTCTGCTGCGTAGATGCCTGCAGGACCGGCACCGACAATGGCAACGCGCAGGGCGCGGGAGGTCAAATGTCCAGGTACGTGAATTTCACTCATCAAACAACATCTACTTTCTTAGTCAGCGAATGAGGCCGACGCTGCGGCGTCGACGGTGTCCAGCGGCTGAAGTCCAACCAACTGGGTTGAAGCTTCAGGTGCCAGACGAACAACGTCACCGATCACGATGACGGCCGGATTCGCCACGGCGGCCTTGCGGGCGCGCACTACAATCTCTTCTAGCGTACCGATAGTTGTCCGCTGCGTCTGTGAGTAACCTCGCTCAACTATCCCAATTGGCGTACTTGACGCTAAGCCACGGGTAAGCAAAGTCTCAACGATTTGTGGCAGATTAGACACCCCCATCAGCACTACCAGCGTGTGATCGGCGCGCAGCGGGACGTCGGTGAGATCGTCATGGCCGCTGATCACCGTGAACCCGGCAGCCACGCCCCGATGCGTCACCGGAATTCCCGCCGCGGCAGGCACCGAAATGGAACTGGTAATTCCCGGAATGACACGAGTCGAAATTCCATGCTCCGCGGCGAATAGCATTTCTTCACCGCCGCGGCCCAGAACGAACGGGTCGCCGCCCTTCAAGCGAACCACATCAAGCCCTTCGGAAGCGTACTTGACTAGTAGTTCGTTGATTTCATTCTGGGTTTTGACGTGGCAACCGGGGGCTTTTCCGACATCAATAACTTTGACGCCCTCGGCAAGGTCCGCCAACAGCGCGGTGGGACCAAGCCGATCGGCGAGCACCACATCCGCTGCCAAAAGTGCCTTATATCCGGCCACGGTGATCAGCTCGGGATCCCCCGGGCCGCCACCAATCAGGGTTATTTTTCCCTTAGCCATTATTTCCTCCAGTTCGATTCATTCCCCGGTCGCGCAAGAGCTTGCGCTCCAAGGGGGCAAAGCATAAAAGTTCGATGAGTATGCCGACGAGCAAGATCACCAATATGACCAACATCACCAAGGGCAGGTCTGCCAGATCGCGGCCTCGTTGCAGCAACGAGCCCACCCCGAGTGCCAGCGATCCGCCCACTGCGATGAGTTCCGCGGCCATCAATGACCGCCAGGCGAAAGCCCACCCTTGCCGGAGCCCGGCAACATATCCTGGCAATGCGGCAGGCAGTTCAACGTGCCAGATATGCTGGCGTTTGTTTGCGCCGAGCACCGTGGACAGCGCGCGGTACTGCCGCGGGATCAGGTCGATTCCGGAGAGCAACCCGTTAATAATCGAGGGAACCGCGCCCAGCAAGAGAACCGTGTAGATGGTCGCATTGCTCAACCCGAAGAGAATGATGGCCGCTGGAACCCAGGCGATGGATGGAAGCACCTGCATGGCCGAGATCAGCGGCCCAATGCCCTGGCGGGCCAGTGGCTGATGGGCCAGCAGCAAGGCAACCGGAGTCGCGATGACTACCGCAAGCAGAAATCCCGTCAACGCTCGAAACAGCGAGGTACCCACGGCAGCAGCCAGCGATCCGTTGGCCAGCATCTCAGGCAATTTCGCGGCAACGGCTCCGGGGCCTGGGAAGAGGTCTTCACGGATCGGAACAGCCCACGAAGCAATCTGCCACAGGCTAATGAGCACAACCACCGTGATGATTGGCGCGATGACCGCATCCAATGATTTCTTCGCCCTGCCCTGGCGTGCGGCTTTGGCCGCAGGCCGGCTAGCTCGCTGAGTCAATGTGCTCATGCTTTCGCTGCTCCTTCCTGAGGATCGTTGTGAGCTCATCGGCGAGGGCGGCCGACTGGGCGGGGTCGTTTCTTAGTTGGGTGGAGATGCGCCGGGTCTCCAGGATTCGCCCCGGATGGGAAGAAAGCACCAGGATCCGGCCGGACAGCCGAATCGCTTCGCGCACATTGTGGGTGACGAAGATGATCGTCTTGCCTGTCTGCTGCCAGAGATTCCGCAATTCTTCATGCAGCATGTCTCGGGTGATCGCATCCAACGCGGCGAACGGTTCGTCCATCAGCAGCACCTGGCGGTCCTGGGCGAGGGCCCGTGCCAGCGCCACGCGCTGCCGCATGCCGCCGGAGAGTTCATGTGGCTTTTTCTTTCCGGCTTGCCCCAACTGCACCAGTCGGAGCAATTCGGCAACTCGCACCTCACGTTGCTCGGCCGGGTATCCCCCAAGTTTCAACGCCAGCGAAATGTTCTGCGCTGCGCTGAGCCACGGGAGCAGATTTGCATCTTGGAACATGAAGGCGGCGCCGTCTTTGGGGACTTCGAGCCACCCGGAGGTGGGCTGGAGCAGTCCGGCAATCAGGTTCAGCAGCGAGGATTTACCGCAGCCCGAGGCCCCGAGGATGGCAATGAATTCACCGTCTTCGATCTGTGCGCTGAGATTCTCTATCACCAGATCCGCGCCATCATAGCTCAGCGAAACTTCGTGGAGTTCCACACCCATCAGTCTGTCCCGATCCATTGGTCGTTTACGATCTTGGAAAGATCTCCAGAATCGCCCAAGCCTGCGGATTCGAGGTGCTCCATCAGCGTCGGGAAGGTGCTTTCCAACGGATTCTCATCGAATCCGACCTCGCCAAGCGCCGCACCGATAACCGTATCCGGCAGGCTGCTCCCGTTGATCCCGGTCAAGGCTTCCTGCACCGCGGCCAGGCGTTCGGCGGGTTCTGCCGAGTTCAACCAGCCGATGGCTTCGGCGTTGGCGGCAACCAGTTCCTTGACCGTTTGCGGGTGTTCTTCCAAGAAGTCTTGGTTGACCACTAATACGGTCGTCGGGAACTTGCCATCGGGCCACAGCGTCGCCTCGTCCACCAGCCGGTGGGCGCCGTATTGCTCGACGAGCAGCGAAGCATGCGGTTCCGGAAGCCACGCTCCATCGATGGCCTCGCGAGCGAATAACTGGGGAACCGTGCCATTCGAGCTTGGTGTCACGGTCACCGAGTCTTGGATCCCGCGTTCTTGCAGGTAGTTCCGCAAGGCCACATCCTGGGTCCCGCCGAACTGCGGCGTGGCAAGCTCGGTACCGGCCAGCTGTTGAACCGAAGCAATATCTTCGGAAACCACCAGGCTCGCTCCCCCATTCGTTGCCCCGGCGACGACCTGCAACGAGGATCCACCACTGGACAGATAGCTATTGAGCGCCGGAGCCGGCCCCAGATAGGCTGCGTCCAGCGCCCCGCTATTAAGCGCTTCGATGGCCGCCGGACCGGCATTGAAGATTTGCGTCTCCAACGCCGTGGAATCCGTCTCCAGCGCCGATTCCAAGATGCCGCGCCGGTCGGCGATGAGCGCCGGGGCATGGGTGACATTGGCAAAGTACCCCAGGCGCAACTCCGCTGCCGGACTCGGGCCGGCCACCGAACTTCGTTCCGTGCTCGGCGGCGGAACGACGGTCGTGGTCAGCGCCAATGCCGCCAGCACTCCAACGAGCACAACCCCGGCAAAACGCGCCCGGTGATTGGGCTGCTCAACCAGCGAGGTGAAGCGTTGGCGTTCGGAGGATTGGTGCTCAGGCGGCTGCATTCTGGGCCTCGATAATTCCCGCTGCCAAGGTCTGCCCGCTGCTCGGATCGATCAGCAGGAATGAACCGGCGGTGCGTGAGTCTTGGTACTCGGAGACGGCCAAGGCCGCCGAACTGCGCACCGTCACGCGAGCCAGGTCGTTCAGATTCAGCTCGGTGGCCGCGCTGCGCGAGAAGTCGGCCACGTTGATCACGTGATCCAGGCTTTGGATCTTCGCCTTGGCTACCTTCGTGCCGTGCTTGATGAGCAGCTGCTGTCCGGCGGTGAGCTTGGCCGGAGCCAGCACGCAAATATTGGCTTCGATCTCGCGCACCGCGGCATCGAGCTCCCCGGCGATGATCGTGTCGCCGCGGGCAATATCGATCTCTTCGCTCAGCTGCACGACGACCGCGTCTCCGGCGAGCGCGGTGTCCACCATGCCGGCCGGGGTTCGGATGGCCTTGATCCGGCTGCTGGCCGGCTGGCCGTTGGACAGGATGGCTACCGAATCGCCGACCGACAGTCCCCCGTCGACCAGGGTGCCGGCGTAACCGCGGAAGTCGCGGTATTCTTCGGCGTCCAGTCCGGCGGCAAGCGCCCCCTGCGGGCGGATGACGTACTGGACATCGAGCCGGCCGGCGCCCTGGCCGCCGCCCGGTTCGAGACCTTCGAGGAGCCCGAGCAGGGTGGGGCCGGCATACCAGTCGCTGAGCGCCGAAGCGTCGACGATGTTATCGCCGTTCAGTGCCGAGACCGGGATGACCGCGCTCTGCGTGATGCCAAGGCCGGCGGCGATCTGCAGAATGTCGGTTTCGATGTCGCTGAAGCGTTGTTCGTCCCAGCCGACCAGATCCATCTTGTTCACGGCCACCACCAGCTGCGGCACCCGCAGCAAGGCAAGCACCCCGAGGTGCCGGCGGGTTTGCTCCAGCACTCCGTGCCGCGCGTCGACCAGCACGATCGCCGCATCCGCGGTGGATGCCCCGGTGACGGTATTGCGCGTGTACTGCACGTGGCCCGGGCAGTCGGCCAGGATGAAGGAGCGGTTCTGGGTGGAGAAGTACCGGTAGGCCACGTCGATGGTGATGCCCTGTTCCCGTTCGGCACGCAGTCCGTCGGTGACCAGCGCCAGGTCCAGGGCCGGGGTCTCTCCGCCGAAGCCGCGTTCGGCGCTGGTCCGGGCGATGTCGTCCAGCGAGTCGGCGAGGATGGCTTTGGCGTCATGCAGCAGCCGGCCCACAAGCGTTGATTTTCCGTCGTCTACCGAGCCTGCGGTGGCGATGCGGAGCAGTGTGGTGGTCATTTTAGAAGTACCCTTCGGTCTTGCGGTCTTCCATTCCCGCAGCGGAAATTCGGTCATCTGCACGGGTGGCGCCGCGTTCGGTCAAGGTTGCCAGGGCTAGTTCATCCAATACCTTGGGCACCGTATCCGCCGCGGAGAGCACCGCGCCGGTGCAGCTTGCGTCTCCCACGGTGCGGTAGCGCACCTGCCGGATGCTCACGATCTCTCCCTTGGCCGGCTGCGAGACGGAGGTGACCGCCCGCCACATGCCGTCGCGTTCGAAGACCTGGCGCTTATGGGCGAAGTAGATGGGTGGCAGCTCGATCTGTTCCTGCTCGATATAGGCCCAGATGTCGCGTTCGGTCCAGTTGGAGATCGGGAAGGCGCGCACATGTCCACCGGGGGCGTGCCGTCCGTTGTACAGGCTCCAGATTTCCGGGCGCTGGTTGCGCGGATCCCACACCCCGAATTCATCGCGGAGGGACAAGATGCGTTCCTTGGCGCGGGCCTTGTCTTCGTCGCGTCGGGCCCCGCCGAAGACGACGTCGAAGCGGTTGGCCTCGATGGTGTCCAGCAGCACCCGGGTCTGCAACCGGTTGCGCGTGCCATCGGCCAGCTCGGTCAATTCGCCGCGGTCAATATATTCCTGCACCGAGCCGACAACCAGGTTCAGTCCGTAGCGGGCCACCACCTGGTCACGGAATCTGAGTACCTCGCCGAAGTTGTGGCCGGTGTCGATATGCACAACCGGGATCGGCACCCGGGCGGGGAACACGGCCTTGGCTAGCAGGTGCAGTACGACTACCGAGTCTTTTCCTCCGGAGAACAGCAATCCGGGATTTTCGAATTCGGCGAGCACCTCGCGGATGATGTGAATTGATTCGGCTTCTAAGGCGTCAAGGACGCTGCGCCGCGCTTGGGTGGGCGCGTTGGCTGTAATGGTCATTTGCTTCTCTCCTCGACTAGATGTGTATGCCGCATTCGGTTTTCGCCAGCCCCGCCCAGCGACCTGCGCGGGGGTCTTCGCCTTCGGCCACCGGCCGGGTGCATGGTTGGCAGCCAATGGATGGATACCCGTGGGCGAGCAGCATATTCACCGGAACCGAGTGCTCCGTGGCGTAGCCGATGAGCTCCTCAAAGGTCCAGGCGGCCAGCGGGTTGAACTTCACCAGCCCGTGGGCTTCGTCGAAGGCCACCAGCGGGGTGTTCACTCTGGTGGGTGCCTCGTCGCGGCGCACCCCGGTGAACCAAGCCCCGTAGCCGTTCAGGGCGTTCTTCAGGGGATCCATCTTTCGCATCTGGCAGCAGGACGCTGCATCGCGGGCGAATAGCTCCTTGCCGAATTTGGCGTCTTGCTCTGCCACCGTGAGCTCGGGCAGGACGTCGATGATGCGTACCGGCAGGGCCCGGGCGACCTCGTTGCGGGTCGCAATGGTTTCGGCGAAGTGGTACCCGGTTTCCAGGAACAGCACGTCCACCTCTGGAATCGTTTCGGAGACCAGGTGCGGGAGTACCGCGTCTGCCATGGAACAAGCCACCGCAATCTCGCGTAGTTCAAAGTGCGTGGCCGCGAATTTGATGACCTGTTCGGCGGTTGCGTCCCAGCCAAGTTCTTCGGCTCCTAGGGCGGCGATCCGCCGGAGCTCAGATTCGCTGCGCTGTACGGTGCTCATACCAGTTTCTCCTCCTCCGCGCGGTGTGCCCAGGCGGCGAATGACTCGTTCTCCTCGGCGTGGGTTGAATAGCTTTTGACGACGCGTTCCACGTATTCGGGCAGCTCGTCGGCGGCGACCTTCAGCCCGCGAACGGTGCGGCCGAGTCCTGCCTCGCCGTTCTCGAAGCCGGCCAGCGTTCCGCCGAGGTGCACCTGGAATCCGGAGACCTGTTCGCCTTCGGCGTTGGTAATCAGCTGTCCTTTCAGCCCGATGTCTGCGGTCTGGATTCGGGCGCAGGAGTTCGGGCAGCCGTTGACATGCAGGGACAGGGCCTTGGGGAGCTTTCCCTCGTGGTCCGCTAGCCTTGACTCGATTTTTTTGACCGCGTCGATGGTGGTGTCCTTGGTATCGACGATGGCCAGTTTGCAGAATTCGATGCCGGTGCAGGCGATGGCCGAACGCTTGATCAGCCCGGGAAAGGGGTCCAGCCCCAGTTCCTGCACCGCAGTGGTGAAGGCATCGACCTGGTCTGCGGGAATATCCAGGGCGATCACCTTTTGGTGCGGGGTGGTGCGCAGCCTGGTGGAACCGGCCGCTTCGACGAGGTCTGCGAGCTTGTTCAGGATGCTTCCCGAGACCCGGCCCACCGGTGGGGTGAGCCCGATATAGAACCGGCCGTCCTTTTGCTCATGCACTCCGGAGTGGTCCCCTGATTCTTCCGGTTTGACCGCCGGCGGGCCATCTGGAAGCTCATAGCCGAGGTATTCGTCCTGGAGGACCTGGCGGAACTTCTCGGTTCCCCAATCGGCGAGCAGGAACTTCAAGCGGGCCCGGTTGCGCAGGCGGCGGAAACCGTAGTCGCGGAATATGGAGGTGACGCCCTCCCATACTTCGGCCGCCTTTGCTTCGCTGACGAAGGTGCCGAGGCGTTCGCCAAGTCGCGGGTTGGCAGATAATCCGCCGCCCACCCAGAGGTCATATCCTGCACCGAGTTCCGGGTGCACGACGCCGATCAGCGCGAAGTCGTTGATCTCATGGACGACATCCTGATTCGGATGACCGGTAATGGCGGTCTTGTACTTGCGTGGCAGGTTGGAGAATTCCGGGTTGCCCACATAGCGTCGGGCGATCTCTTGGATCACCGGGGTGGGGTCGATGATCTCATTCTTGGCGATGCCGGCCACCGGTGAGCCCAGGATGACGCGCGGGACGTCTCCGCAGGCTTCGGTGGTGTTCAGGCCCACCGCTTCGAGGCGGCGCCAGATTTCTGGCACATCAACCACGTCCACCCAGTGCAGCTGAATATTCTGCCGGTCGGTGAAGTCGGCCGTGTCGCGGGCGAATTCGGTGGAGATCCCGGCGATGACGCGCAGCTGCTCGGTGCTCAGCGCCCCGCCGTCGATGCGCACTCGAAGCATGAAGTACTTGTCTTCAAGTTCGTGCGGCTCAAGGGTGGCGGTCTTCCCGCCGGGAATGCCCTGGGCGCGTTGGGTGTATAGGCCCCACCAACGGAAACGACCGTGCAGGTCATCTGGATCTATCGAGTCGAAGCCTTTGAGCGCGTAGATCTGTTCGATACGTTCCCGGACGTTCAGTCCGTCGTCGGCGGCTTTGAGTTCCTCGTTATGGTTCAACGGCTCGTGGCCGTCGATCTTCCATTGACCTTGAGGTTTAGCTGCCCGCTTGGGGCGAACGGGTGCGGTTGATTGCGTCATGTAAGCCAGCGTAGAAACCAGCCCCGGGGGGCTGGCAACCACGAGTAGTCACATGAACGCGCTTTACTCAATCACGATGCACTTCGTCATCTAAGGAAAGCCAACCGGCCGCTTTGAGCGCCTCTTGGAGTCTTACGAAGAAACATTTAGCGATCATGACGTCCGGCAACAGCGGGCTTGTGATCACCGAGGCACCCGTGCTAGCGAGGCGCGTTTGGAATAAACCATCGGCGAGCAGCGCGCTCAGCACGAGCACCGGTGTCTGGATTTCGGTGGAGAGCAGATCCTGGATCAGCGGCTTGGCGCCGGCGCAGTAAGCGACCTGCACTTCGCGTCCAAGCTCGACCGAGAGCCGTTCTGCCAGTTTCCGGACCTGTAGCTGGCCTTTTTCTAGTCGGGTTCCGGCCGCGGCTAGAACAACGCTTGGGTGCTCTGCAAGATGAGCTTGCGCGCGTTGCGCCAAGACTTTGGCAAGATCCGGCAAGGAGCCAAGCGGGGCGGCCGCGGTGGTGTTGGCTCTGGCCGCTACCGCGCCGGCGATGTCATAGGTCGTATGCACTCCGTCTGCCACCAGCAGCGGCAAGACCACTGCCGGTTCATCTGCGGGCAGTGAGCCGAGCACTTCGGGAAGCCGCGGCTGCTGGACATCTACATAGGCTTCATGCCACACCAGCTCGGTGAGCCCGGCGTCGCGTGCCAGCTCTTCGAGCTGTGCGCGCAGCTCGTGGATCAGCTGCTGGCCGCGTTCATTATCGGTGCCGTGCGAAGCGGCAAGTACGTGTATTCGTCCCATATTAGGTGTCCTAGCCCTTGCGGATCAGCTTGTGATTGGCGGCCTGAGCCTGCGGACGGATCACGATTTCGTCGAGGTTCACATGGGCCGGCGCGCTGACCGCGTAGCGGATCACCTCGGCCACGTCTTCGGCGGTCAATGGTTCGGCGACCCCGGCGTAGACGTTCTCCGCGGCTTCCTTGCTTCCCAGCCGGCGTAATGCGAATTCTTCGGTCTGCACCAGACCCGGAAGGATCTCGATGACGCGAATCCCGTTTTCGACTTCCTCCAGGCGCAACGCCTGGCTCATGGCGCGCTGCGCCGACTTTGCAGCGTTATATCCGCTGCCGCCTTCGTAGCTGGCCAATGCCGCGGTGGAGGTGACATTCAGGATTGTGCCACCGGTGGTGCGCAGCGACGGCAGCAGCGCTCGGGTCAGCCGCATGGTGCCCATGACGTTCGACTGCCACATGAACTCCCAATCTTCGTCTTTGGCCTCGGCCCAGTAGTCGCTGCCGCGTGCGCCGCCTGCGCAGTTCACCAGCGTGTCCGCACCGCCTTGTTCGGCGACGCTGAGCACCAGTGCGTCCACCTCGGACTGCACGCTCACGTCGGCGGCCAAGGCAATCGCACCGCTCTCCGCGGCCAGGGCGTTGAGCCGCTCGGCACGGCGGGCCACGGCGAAGACCTTCCAGCCTTGTGCGCGAAGTGCGCGCACCGTTGCCTGTCCGATGCCGCTGGACGCGCCGGTGACGAGGGCCGAACGGGAGATTTCAGTATTTTGCGAAGTAGTCATACCCCAACCTTAGAACTTCGCGGCTTCGGGGCGTGCGGCGATGAATTTGTCTTACGCGAAGACTTTCTGCGTTTCTAGTTCTCCGGCGGCCCTGCCTGGCTTGGGCCAAGCCTAGGCAAACTCTTCTGGGACGAGTGCACTATTGGCTCTGGCCCTTTGACGCTCTCCGTGCACAGCGTTGCTGGTCAAGTGGCCGAGACCATGGATCACAATGCCCGGCTCCCCGGCAAAGCATGGAAGAATGGAACCATGGCAGAAGACAACTTGGGCACAGACACGCCCGCAACGGTTTCCGTTCCTGACAAGCCCGCTTTGGAAGGCTTGGAGGAACGTCTTTCGTCCCGGTGGCGCACCGAGGGCACCTATCACTTCAACGAGGACACGACCCGCGAGGCCGTTTACTCCATCGACACTCCCCCACCGACCGCTTCGGGTTCCCTGCACGTAGGACACATGTTCTCCTACACGCAGACCGACGTGTTGGCTCGCTTCCAGCGCATGAGCGGCAAGAACGTGTTCTACCCGTTGGGCTGGGATGACAACGGCCTGCCCACCGAGCGTCGCGTGCAGAACTACTATGGCGTTCGCTGCGATCCGACCAAGCCGTACATCGAGGGCTACCGCCCGCCGGAGTCCCCGGCGAAGAACCAGCGCGACTGGGATGTGGTGAGCCGCAAGAACTTCATTGAACTCTGCGAAGAATTGGCGGTCGAAGACGAGAAGGTCTTCGAGCACCTGTTCAGCACCTTGGGCCTGTCCGTGGACTGGCGCATGACCTACCGCACCATCGATGACAATTCCCGCGCCGTATCGCAGCGCGCCTTCCTGGAAAACCTGGCGGAGGGCGATGCCTACATGGCAGAGGCGCCTACCCTGTGGGATGTTACTTTCCGCACCGCGGTGGCCCAGGCGGAACTCGAAGACCGCGAAATGCCCGGTGCCTACTACCGCTACGCATTCAATGCCGAAGGCGGCGAGCAGGTTTTCATCGAGACCACCCGCCCGGAGCTGCTCGCGGCCTGCGCAGGTCTTGTGGCCCACCCCGAAGACGAGCGTTACAAGCACCTCTTCGGCAAGACCGTCACCTCGCCAATCTTCGGCGTACCGGTGACCGTCTACCCGCACCCGCTGGCCCAGCCAGACAAGGGTTCGGGTATCGCCATGGTCTGCACCTTCGGCGACCTGACCGACGTCACCTGGTGGCGCGAACTGCAGCTTCCAACCCGTGCCATCATCGGCCGAGACGGCCGAATCCTGGCCGACACCCCGGAGTGGATCAGCACCGAAGCCGGCCAGGCCGCCTACGCAGAGATCGCGGCCAAGACCGTATTCTCCGCCAAGGAAAGCGTCGTCAAGATGCTCACCGAGGCGGATCTGCTCGATGGCGAGCCGAAGAAGGTCTCCCGTCCGGTGAACTTCTTTGAAAAGGGCGACAAGCCACTGGAGATCGTCACCTCGCGTCAGTGGTACATCCGCAATGGCGGGCGCGACGAAGAGCGCCGCACCCAGATGATCGCGCGCGGCGAGCAGATCGATTTCCATCCTTCGTTCATGCGCTCGCGCTACGAGAACTGGGTCTCGGGACTAAATGGCGACTGGCTGGTTTCCCGCCAGCGCTTCTTCGGCGTGCCGGTACCTGTTTGGTACAAGGTCGACGAACAGGGCGAACCGGATTACGATGCTCCGATCTTGCCCGAGATAGCGCAGCTTCCGGTTGACCCGGCTGCCGACGCTCCGGCAGGATTCACCGAGGATCAGCGCGGCGTGGCCGGCGGCTTCATCGGTGACGCAGATGTGCTCGATACCTGGGCTACCAGCTCGCTGACTCCACAGATCGCGGGCCGCTGGGGACGCGACGACCAGTTCTTCTCCAAGGTCTATCCCTTCGATCTGCGCCCGCAGGGCCACGACATCATCCGCACCTGGCTGTTCTCCACCGCCGTGCGCGCAGATGCGCTGCACAACGATGTCCCATGGAAGCATGCGGCCATCTCCGGTTGGATCCTGGATCCAGATCGCAAGAAGATGTCCAAGTCCAAGGGCAACGTTGTGGTTCCGAACGAGGTTCTGGAGAAGTTCGGTTCTGACGCCGTGCGCTACTGGGCAGCCAGCGCCAAGCTGGGCGCGGACACCGCCTACGAGATCAACCAGATGAAAATCGGTCGCCGCTTGGCGATCAAGATTCTCAACGCCTCGAAGTTCGTCTTGAACCTGGGCGCCACCGAGGCCAATGTGCTCACCGATGACGCATCGGTGGTGGCCAACGGCCTGGACCGCTCGCTGCTTCTGCGTCTGTCCACGGTCATCCGGGACGCACAGCGTGCCTTTGAGAATTACGACTACGCCCGTGCCTTGGACATCACCGAGTCCTTCTTCTGGTCATTCACCGACGATTACGTCGAGCTGGTCAAGGATCGCGCCTACGGCGGTCATGGTGCAGAGGAGCAGGCTAGCGTCCTGGCAACTCTGGCTACGACCTTGGATTCGGTGCTGCGTTTGTTCGCACCGTTCCTGCCGTTCGCTACCGAAGAGGTTTGGGGCTGGTGGCGCACCGGTTCGGTGCACCTGTCGCAGTGGCCGAGTTCCGCGCACCTGACGGCCGCTACCGAAGGCGCCGACGCAACGGTTCTCCCAACCGTCGGCATGGCACTTTCTGGCATCCGCAAGGCCAAGTCGGACGCTAAGGTCAAGCAGCGCACCGAGGTCCTCTCCGGTGAGATCCATGCACCGGCGGTTCAGGTTGAACAGCTGCGGGCCGGCTTCGCCGACCTCAAGTCGGCCGGCAACGCACGCGAACTGACTTTGGTTGAGGCCAAAGGCGAGCTGAGCGTAGTGAACGTGGAATTGGCTCCCGCAGAAGAAGCCTAGTCTTCGAAAACAGCGTGTGAAGAAGGCCGTCGAGATTCTCTCGACGGCCTTCTTCATGCCTGAGCCGTTCCACGAATCGACCTTCGAAGACGATGCCGAAGTCGCTTGTTGGTTCTCAACGCCTTGATATTATTTATTCATGCCTTAGAGTCAAGGGGTACGCTCATACTACGTATTCAAGCTGCTCTCCAGGGAGGCTCGCATGACTACCACGCCGGAAGACCCAAATGACTCCGATCCGCTCAGCGAGGGCCATCGCTCGACCCCCTCGCCTGGCGAATCAACGACGCCCCCTTCCAGTTCAGAACCGGCTGGACCATATCCGGGACAGGTGAATGACCCGCAGCAGGGCTACCAGGGGCAAAACCCGGATGAGAACCTCCAACGGATTCAGCTCAACGGCTGGCTATCTGCATTCTTCGGCATTATCCCGGCGCTGATCTTCTTTATCATCGACAAGGAACGCACCAATCCGATAGTGCGAGACTTCCATCGAGATACCCTGAATTTCAGCATCATCCGCGCGATCATCGGCTTGTTGGCGCTCCTGCCCGTGGTCGGCTGGGTCATCGGTCTGCTCGGTGGCCTCATCTGCTTCGTGGTGGCCATCGTGGCCGCAGTTAATGCTCCGAACGAGTATCAGGCAGGTCGTTCTTACAGGTATCCCTTCAATTTCACGTTCGTGAGCTAGCCAAGTAGCCGCGTTGCGGGCGATACCTAGCGTGCTGCTCTCGAACCTGTCGGTTCGAGAGCAGCACGCGTTAACCAGAATGTCCAGCGACAGGGTCAGTTGCCGTCCTCATCCTTGCTTTGCCCGGTTGGGCTTGGTATTACTACCTGCATCGGCTTGGCATCCTGCTTTCGCATGTCGTTAAAATATGCAAGCTGTTCGCTGACCGTTTGATCCAACTTTTGCCTAGTGCGCTTTTCGCTGGCACATTCCCCAGCGGCTTCATCCTCTGCTTGCATCCCCTGCTCCTCAACGGATTTGGGCGGAATGTCGTCACTGACATTCCGCCCAAATCACGTCCTGCTAGTTCTGAGCTGCGTTATATGCCTGCTCAACGACCGATCCCCAGTAGGGGCCGAACATCGTGTTACGCACTCCACTGTAACCGAAGCTGTTGACGGAGTTCTGGTATCCATCGGAACCGCCGAGGAACCATGGGCCGCCGGAGGATCCGCCCGTCATGTCGCAGGGAATGCCTTGGGACTGCGACTGTCCGTAGGGATCATCAGTGGCAGATCCACTACAGGACTGCAAAGTTTCACCGTTGAACGGGGTCGCGGCGGGGTATCCGAAAGCTGTGTAGCTCAATCCGCGCGCCTGGTTGAAGGCTACGCCCGAAGCTCCAACCTGATCTGCGAGGCTTACCCCGCTGTTGTCGGTGACCACCGCGAAGGCGGTGTCGTAGCTGATGTCTCCGCCGTTGCTCCACTGGGTTGGGGTGACCAGTTCGGTAGCCGCGAAGGAGCCATAGGGTGCGTTGCCGTTTTCATAGGCTGGAACGAACACCCATCGAGTTGCGAAGGCGCCCGGTCCTTCATTGGCGCAGTGGCCGGCAGTGGACACGGTCGATTCATTGGCCGAGACAACCGAGTTGCCCGAGCAAACGTAATCAGATCCGCCGAGGGTGAAGAACACCTTGCCGATATGGGACACCGGAGTGACTGCAGATCCCTTTTTCGGCTTGTTGGCGTTCTCGTTGCGCTTCAGCGCTTCCTGGCCGGCAATCTTCTTTGATTTGCCCGCCTTCAGTGGCGCGTTTGAGGCTGCTTTACCGTGGGCGAGGCTGTCAGCGGACTTGGCGTTTTCCATGCGCTCAGAAGTCCAGTAACTCATTGCATTTTCCGCCTGCGACAAGGTAATGCTTGTCGACTCGATCTTGTCCGTGGGGGCTGTGGGGGCAGCCATAGCCATCGATGCACTTCCACCGATGAGTCCGCCGGCCAGCAAAAGCGCGGCGAAAGCTCTGCCCTTGTTTTTGCCCTTCTTTGGACCACGATCTTCGTATCTATCTTGCACGATTTCTCCCTATCTGGCGGATGGGGGCCGCCATCGAAAGCATGTGCCGAAGCACCTGTGGGAGTTAGTCAAACACATCTTTCAGGCATTACCTAGGGGTTTCCAACAAGAAATTTGACAGTCCATTGTCGCTACCGTCAAAAAATATGAAACGGATTTTTTCCTACTAATAACTTCTGCGGGAGACAATCACGGCCCCGAAAACCAGGGCGCGCCTTTTGCCTTGGGGTTGCATTCGCTACTCACCAGTAATTTCCGGGAACCGCCAATCCCAACTGCCGATCGACTGAACCAGCTACTCTGAGGAGGAGCGGCAATAATTTATGAAAGCTCCGCGACGCACTTCACATTATTTACATAGAAGATTCACATATATTTTTTCAGGACAATTAGCAAGAAATGAAACATTAACTCACGACTAGTCAGTGAAAGCGCTCCCCCAAGATGCGCAGGGTTACTTATAATCCGTCGCGAACTAACCGCGCAAGAGCCATGGGAAGCCGGACCTATCGCTTAGCCCCTGCCAAAGACAAAAGGGTCCAGCCAAGAAATTTTTGGCTGGACCCTTTGGTGTTGGAAGCAAACCCGGATTATTCGAAGATTGGGCTTTCGGTCCGACTACGCTTCATCTCGAAAAAGTATGGGAATGAAGCAAGCTGCGCTGCAGCGTCAAACATCTTGCCTGCGTCTTCTCCGGTTGGAATACGGGTGATAACCGGCCCAAAGAAGGCGACACCATCCACAGCGATGATTGGCGTTCCTACATCTTGGCCGACCTTGGAGATGCCTACCTCGTGGCTTGCGCGAAGTGCAACGTCATTTTCATCGGTATTCGCCGCATCTGCGAGTTCGGCAGGCAGACCTACCTTCGCAAGTGCCCGGGCGATCACCTCGTCACGATCTGAAACCTTCTCGTGATGGAAAAGTTCACCCATGGCGGTATAGAGCTTGTCGATCACTTGATCGCCATGATCTTGGGCGGCCTTGATCACGACGCGGACCGGTCCCCAAGACTTATCCATGGAAGCGCGGTAGTCTTCCGGAAGTTCCCGTCCTTCGTTGAGCACCGATAAGCTCATAACATTCCAGCTCACGTCGATGTCGCGGACCTTTTCAACTTCCTTGATCCAGCGGCTAGTCGCCCAGGCAAAGGGGCAAATTGGGTCAAACCAGAAATCAACTTGAGTGCGCTTGGGCATGAACCCTCAACTTTCTACCGATAACTCAGCGGGATTTTAAACTATGCGGACTTCTTGTTTCGCTTGGCAGCGACCTCGTGTGAAAGAAGTAGCGGTGCTTCACGGTTCATCACCGTGCCACGGGTGACAACCACTTCGGCAATTTCTTCAAGGCTTGGCAGTTCAAACATGATCCCGCCAAGGCTCTCTTCCAAAATGGCACGAAGCCCGCGAGCACCAGTTTCACGTTCGATGGCCAGCTCAGCGACCGCATCCAATGCCTGCGGTTCGAAGCTCAGCTCCACACCGTCCATGCGGAACATTTTTTGGTATTGCTTGACCAAAGCGTTCTTGGGCTCAGTCAAGACCCGAACCAGGGATTCGCGGTCAAGGTGTTCGACCGTGGTGATCACCGGCAGTCGCCCGACAAACTCGGGTATCAAACCGAATTTCAGCAGATCCTCAGGACGAACATCGGAGTACGACGGGGTTTCAGATTTCAGCGCGGTCAAGGGCGCACCGAAGCCGATTCCCTTACGTCCCGCGCGCGAGGAAATGATCTCTTCGAGCCCTGCAAAAGCGCCAGCTACGATGAACAAAATGTTTGTCGTGTCCAACTGCAAGAAGTCTTGATGCGGATGCTTGCGTCCCCCCTGTGGCGGGACTGCGGCAACGGTACCTTCAAGGATTTTCAGCAATGCCTGCTGGACGCCTTCACCCGAGACATCGCGAGTAATCGACGGATTCTCGCTCTTTCGCGAGATCTTGTCGATTTCGTCGATGTAGATAATGCCTGTCTCGGCCTTCTTCACATCGAAGTCTGCGGCTTGGATTAACTTGAGCAGAATGTTTTCAACGTCTTCGCCAACGTAGCCAGCCTCGGTCAGGCTGGTCGCATCTGCAACGGCGAACGGAACGTTGAGTTTTTTGGCCAGTGACTGCGCCAAATAGGTCTTACCGCAACCGGTGGGACCTATCAACATGATGTTGGATTTTGAGACCTCAACATCGTCCAGTGGGTTGTCACTGTTTAAAGCAGCGACCGGAGCATGCTCCTGGGTGCCATGAATTCGTTTGTAGTGGTTGTACACGGCTACGGACAGTGCGCGCTTCGCGTTCTCCTGGCCGATCACGTACTCCTCTAGGGAGTTGAAGATCTCAAGCGGTTTTGGCAGCGAGAAATCTTCGGAGACCTGTTCTTCAGCAAACTCCTCTGCAATGATTTCATTGCACAGTTCGATGCATTCAGTACAGATGTAGACTCCGTGGCCTGCAATTAGCTTCTTAACCTGCTTTTGGCTCTTTCCGCAGAAAGAACACTTCAACAGATCCGAGCCTTCGCCCATTCGTCCCATCGCACCGATCTCCTGTTTGCTTGAGTTGCCGTGGACTATCCCAATTCTAGGTCAGATAACCCCAAAATTAGCTGAATATGGCGGTCTACCTGTGTGGTGTCCTCCTCTTGTGGAGAACGCACCAACAAGGTAAACCGCCAATACTCAATGATTATTCCGCGTAAGGCCTAGTTACCGAGCTGAGCGCGGTTTACCTTGCGTGGGGTAAGTACTTCGTCAACGATGCCATATTCCTTGGCGTCGGCGGCAGTCATGAATAGGTCGCGCTCCACGTCGTCGCGAACCTTCTCCACGGACTGGCCCGAGTGCCCGGCAATGGTCTCTTCCAGCCACGCGCGCATGCGCATTACCTCTTCGGCCTGGATCTGCAGGTCCGTTGCGGTACCGCGTTCGCCCCCGCCCATCGATGGCTGGTGGATCAGCACGCGGGCGTTTGGCAGCGCCAGACGCTTGCCCGGGGTGCCGGCGGCCAGCAATACAGCTGCTGCTGAGGCTGCCTGGCCGAGGCAAACGGTCTGCACCTCTGGGCGAATGAACTGGATCGTGTCATAGATCGCGGTCATTGCGGTGAACGAGCCGCCCGGTGAGTTGATGTACAAGGTGACATCGCGCTCCGGGTCCATGGATTCGAGCACCAGTAGCTGTGCCATCACGTCATCTGCCGACGCGTCGTCGACCTGGGCGCCGAGGAAGATAATGCGATCTTCGAACAGCTTGGCGTATGGATCCTGGCGCTTGAACCCGTATGGGGTGCGCTCTTCGAACTGTGGCAGGATGTAGCGGGCCGACGGCGTCTGACCGCTGATGGCTTCCGGATTGAAGTTCATGGTTTTCTCCTAGGACAAATCTTTGGGATTCAGGCGGATGAGTAAGACCGACTACTTGGCGGTATCGACGCCGCCGCCACCGGTGACCGTGCCGGCATGCATGGCGATCTGATCGTAGAAGCCGTACTTCAGGCCCTCTTCAGCGGTGAACCACTTATCGCGCTGGTTATCGATAAGGATCTGCTCAACGCTCTGACCGGTCTGCTCGGCAGTCAGGTCGCTCATGACCTTCTTCATGTGCATGATCAGCTCGGCCTGGATCTTAATATCAGAGGCGGTACCGCCGATGCCGCCGGAAGGCTGGTGCATCAGGATGCGGGCGTTCGGCGTAGCGTAGCGTTTGCCCGGAGTGCCCGAGGACAACAGGAACTGGCCCATCGAAGCGGCCAGGCCGGTTGCAACGGTGACGACATCGTTGGGAATGTACTGCATGGTGTCGTAGATAGCCATGCCCGCGGTGATGGAGCCACCTGGAGAGTTGATGTAAAGGTAGATGTCCTTTTCAGGATCTTCCGCCGAAAGCAACAGCAACTGCGAGCAAATAGCGTTCGCATTGTCGTCGCGGACCTCGGAGCCCAGCCAGATGATGCGCTCTTTGAGCAGGCGGTTGTAGATGTAATCCTCACGGCCGGCCGGGTCAACGGTGGCCATGGTGGGAGTGCGCGAATCATTTGACATGTTCTCTACCTCTTCCAAACGTGTAGATCAGATTTTGAAACTCTATTTCGAATCTCAAAGCTGCAACTGGTTACTTTGAGATTACTGACTTCAACCCGGCCTTGGGGCGTTTCATGCCCCGTTTTCGCTCACGGCGCATGAGTACACCGAGAGCGAACAAAAAATGGCCGCCTGCCAGCTTGTTTCCAAGCTGGCAGGCGGCCATCTATATTCCGGGGACTACTTGGCCTCGGTGGTCTCCTCGACCGCTACAGCTTCTTCTTCGCCAGCTGGCTTCACGAAGGAAGTCAGATCCACTGCGGCACCGTTCGAGTCGGTGACGGTTGCGAATTCCAGCACCTTGGCAAGTGCCTTGCGACGGCGAACTTCGCCCATCAGCATTGGGACCTGACCGGCGCCGTCCAGCATCTGTGCGAACTGGTTCGGTTCCATGCCGTACTGACCTGCGGTCTGCACGATGTAGTCGATCAACTCGGACTGCTCAACGCCAACTTCCTCGGCGTCTGCGACGGCGTCAAGGATGATTTCGTTCTTGAATGCACGCTCGGTGTTCCCGCGAACCTCTTCGCGGTGCTCCTCGGTGTCGTGGTCAGCTTCAGCGTCTGGTGCGTTGAAGTGCTGCTCGATCTGCTCTTCGATCACCGATGCAGGCACAGGGACCTCGATCAGTTCGACCAACTTGTCCAAGACGAGCTCGCGGGCCTCAACACCCTGCTCGACAATCTTGCCCTCAGCAGCATCGTTGGACAGCGACTCGCGCAATTCAGCGATGGTGTCGTATTCGGAAGCAAGCTGAGCGAAGTCGTCATTCGCTTCTGGCAGTTCGCGCGACTTCACGGCGGAGACGACAACGTTGACGGTTGCGGTCTTGCCTGCGTGCTCGCCACCGGCAAGGGTGGTCTCGAAGGTTGCGTCTTCGCCAGCGGACAGGCCGGTAACAGCCTCGTCCATGCCCTCAAGCATGTTGCCCGAACCCACCTGGTAGGACAGGCCCTGTGCAGCGTCAACCTCTTCGCCCTCAACCGAAGCGGTCAGGTCGAGAGTGACGAAGGAATCTGCAGCTGCTGGTGCTTCAACATCCTTCAGGGTGCCGAAGCGACCGCGCAGGTCGTCAAGGGCCTTCTCGATATCTTCGTCGGCAACTTCCTTCGCCTCGACGGAGACCTCGATGCCCTTGTAGTCAGGCAGTTCAACCTTCGGACGGATATCAACTTCGAAGGTGAAGACCAGCTGGCCTTCGCCTTCCTTCTCGATGGAAGGAAGCTCGGTGATGTCAACCTCTGGGCGAGACAGCGGGGTCAGCTCGTGCTCGACCATGGCCTTCTGATAGAAGTCGTTCAGCCCCTCGTTCACAGCGGTTTCAATGACGTAACCGCGACCAACGCGCTGATCGATCATGCGAGTTGGAACCTTGCCCTTGCGGAAGCCTGGAACCTGAATCTGCTGAGCGATGGTCTTGTACGCCTCATCGACGCGGGGCTTCAGTTCCTCATAAGGAACCTCAACGTTCAGTTTCACCCGAGTCGGGTTGACGTTTTCGACGGCGCTCTTCACAGCGTTGTACTCCTGAGTGTCTAAGAATTAGGTCTGATCTGCAAAAAACCCCGCAACATGGTGGCGTTGCGGGGTTATTCGACAGAGTCGGGGTGACAGGATTCGAACCTGCGACCTCACGCTCCCAAAGCGCGCGCTCTAGCCAAGCTGAGCTACACCCCGATTAGCAGTGATTAGTCTAACCTGAGTTATCCTTTATCCACTAATCGTTTGTGATGCATACCAGCAACTTTTCACAGTTCCCGGTGATCACCAGAGCTAAATTATATTTAGTTCTCGATTTCATGAGATATAAACCGAAGTTCTTATTTCACGAGTCGGGGTAACAGGATTCGAACCTGCGACCTCACGCTCCCAAAGCGCGCGCTCTAGCCAAGCTGAGCTATACCCCGTTGAACACCTAGTGAAAATCCCTTTTCACCTGAGTCAACATCTTGCGAATCGTTGCTGGGTTTTTGTTATCCCTGCGTGATCACAAGAAATAAATTTACACGGGTTCGCGCGAAATGCAAAATCGGCATCCTGCTGGCAATTATCAACAACTTCAGCGAATTTACGCGGAATTTACCGCCTTGACGTCTCTTTTTAGCGCAAATCAGCGAAAAAGGTGAGGTGAGTAACAGGAAATTTGAACGTTTTTCATCGCTTTTGCACTCAGTTCATCCAGCAAGTTCCACGATGGCTGTAGCCGCCGAACCGCACCAGACGGGACATTCCATGGACTCCGCGCAGTCAATCCATCGGGGCTACGATCACCCTATGGCAATTACTTGGGCACTGACCTTTGACTGCAATGCACCGGCGGATCAAGCGAAATTCTGGAAAGTGGCGCTTGATTATGCGGACGCTCCCCCGCCACCAGGTTTCACTTCTTGGACCGACTGGCTTATCGCTTGCGATGTGCCAGAGGACGAATGGGACGACGGGGCAGTGATTTGCGATCCCACCGGGGAAGGCCCGCAAATTTCGATGCTAAAGGTCCCGGAGGGGAAAACCGCAAAGAACCGGATTCATCTAGATCTGAAAGTTGGCCTAGGGCGGAAGCAACCCGCGCACTTGCGCCGGCAACGGATCGAAGAGAAGGTTGGGCTGCTTCTGAGCCTGGGAGCTAGTGAACTGGCGCGGCACTACATGAATGGTGAACTGGATCATGTGGTTCTTGCAGACCCCGAAGGAAATGAATTCTGCGTGGTTTAAGTAGCATTCGACCCTCGGCGCAAAAAAAGGTCCCGCATCAGCGGGACCTTTTTATTTGGAGGGGATGACGGGAATCGAACCCGCATCATTAGTTTGGAAGACTAAGGCTTTACCACTAAGCTACATCCCCACATTTCGTGACTTCATCGCCGCGAACAGAATTTAGTCTAGACCATAAATCTAGGTCCATGCAAATCGGCTGATTTGGGTTCCGACTTGGACGCATCCTCTATAGCACCACGTGGAGCCCGGTGGGGCGATAACGCGCCGAGGGGCCAGGATCTCCTGAGTGATTCCGCACCCACGCATCCAGATGCCTAGCGTGAAGCGTCTTTGCTGCGCGGCAACTTCTGGCACCGCGGACACCAGTACAGTTTCCGACCAGCCACTTCTTCGAGTCTTATGCTCCCTGGGCACTTGCGACAGCCCATCCCCTGACGCTGATAAACGTAGTAGGCGTTGTCCGGCCAGAGCACGCCTTCAGGATCGCGATCCTCTTCGCGAGTGGTAATGATCTTTCCATCGCGGACCCCGTCCTCCATGATGGCGACAATATCCCACCACAATCTGTTGGCGGTTCGCCCGGAAAGCTGGTTGGACGGAAGGCTTGGGCAAACACGATTCCGGAATAGCGCCTCGGCGCGATAAATATTCCCAACACCGCTGATCAGGTTCTGATTCATCAACGCGACGCCGATGGGTGTGCTGGTGCGCGCGAGATTGACTCGAAACTCCCTGAGCCCTGCGTCCAAGTATCGCTGGTCTACGCCTGGTTCCACCTGCCCCTTGGCAGCTTGAAAACGCGCGGATGCCCCCGCCAGCGGATCCGGCCCAAGCTTCGCTAGCTGCCGTTGCACCTGATCGATGTCCAAGACTTCGCATGCGGTAGGTCCACGTAGATCCGCCCAGCCATGCTTGGATACGATGCGAGCACGGACCGCTCCGATTGGAGCAGGCGGTCCGGAGTACGACGCAGTCTCCTGCATGCTGGCTTCGCGCTCGCCTATGCGTCGTGGAGCGCCGATGGACGATGCACCAGCGAATAGGCTGTCGCCGCCAAAGTCGAAAGCCCCATAGAGGCCTAAGTGCACCCGCAGATATAGGTCGTTGGAGAAGCGGCAAAACAGTTGCTTCCCTTTGGCGAAGGCGTGCTCTAGCTCGTGGCCGTCAATGCGAGCGGCATCCGATGCAAAGCGCCCTTGGGGCGAAGAAACCTGTACCGCCTGTCCACCAAAGACATCGTCGAATTGGCGGGACAGGCGATGCAGGGAATGTCCTTCAGGCACAGTTAGTCGATAACCTCGCCGGTTGTTTCATACGAGGCGATTTTGCCGATGCGGCGCACATGTCGTTCGGCGTCGCTAAAAGGTTCAGCCAGGAATGCTTCGATTAGCTCAGCGGCTTCCACCACCGAGTGCTGGCGTCCGCCAACGGCGATGACATTTGCATTGTTGTGCTCGCGAGCAAGCTTCGCGGTATCAAGGTTCCACGCTAGCGCTGCGCGCACGCCTTCCACCTTGTTCGCAGCAATCTGTTCGCCATTGCCCGATCCGCCGAGGACGATACCCAAGGCGTCTAGCCCCGCGCGCTGATCCGCAACGACAGCTTGGGCCGCGTTAATGCAGAAAGCTGGGTAATCATCTTCTGGATCATAGGCCTCCGGCCCGTGATTGACCATTTCGTACCCTCGGTCCGTGAGGTGCTTGACCAAGAAGTCGCTCAGTTCCAGACCTGCGTGGTCAGTGGCGATATGCACGCGCATGTTTTATTGCCTCATTCATTGGGAGGAAAGCCGGTTTAATGCTCCCTCAAGCTTAGCGACCCCCGGGACATAGAATCTAACTCTGCAATGATTCGCAGTGTCTGTGACACCTCATATGAGCACGCACTATTTTGCCAGTCATAAAAAATTTTGCGGTCAAGGACTTGCGTGCTCCCCCGTTGCCAGTGACACAATGGAGGAAGTTATTCAATATTCGTTTCAGAAACTGAGGCGATGTCACTTCATCGCCTGAAGACGGAGAGCCCAATGCCCGGAATGAACCTCACGCGCGCCGAAGCAACCGAGCGCGCGAATCTGATCAATGTCGACAGCTACGAGGTGAGTCTGGACCTAACCCAGGGCGACCGCGTATTCACTTCCCGCACTACCGTACGTTTCACCGCGAGCCCGGGAGCAAACAGCTTCATCGACGCGATCACCGACACCGTCCGTTCGGTGGTCCTCAACGGCACCGAGCTGGATCCAGCAGTCGTCTCCGACGGTGTACGGATCCAGCTTCCAGAACTCGCGGCACAGAACGTGCTGGTGATCGACGCCGATGCGCGCTATATGAACACTGGCGAGGGACTGCACCGATTTGTAGACCCAGTCGACCAGGAGGTATATCTCTACTCCCAGTTTGAGGTCGCCGACTGCCGCCGCATGTTCGCCGTATTCGAACAGCCGGACCTTAAAGCCACCTTCCAGTTCTCGGTGAAGGCCCCGACGAAGTGGAACGTTGTTTCAAACGCGCCAACACCTCAGCCAGTGGTCGATGGCCAGGCCTCACGTTGGGATTTCCCGGCCACTCAACGCATCTCTTGCTACATCACCGCACTGATCGCAGGACCCTACGAGGTTGCAAGGGATTCGCTGGTCTCGTCCGACGGCCGCACCATAGAGCTTGGAGTCTTTGCCCGCGCCTCGATGATGCAGTATTTGGATACCGAAGATATCGTCACCATCACCCGCCAGGGATTCGAATTCTACGAAAAGAACTTCGGAGTGGCATATCCGTTTGAAAAGTACGATCAGCTTTTCGTTCCGGAATTTAATGCCGGAGCCATGGAGAACGCCGGAGCCGTTACCTTCCTCGAAGAATATATCTTCCGCTCCCGTCCGACCCACGCCATGGTGGAACGCCGAGCGATCACCATCCTGCACGAACTGGCTCACATGTGGTTCGGCGACTTGGTCACCATGAAGTGGTGGAATGACCTTTGGCTCAATGAATCCTTCGCGGAGTTCATGTCGGCCCTTGCCGCGGCGCAGAATACCGAGTTCACCAGTTCTTGGACCACCTTCAACATCATGGAAAAGAACTGGGCCTACCGCCAGGACCAGCTTCCGAGCACCCATCCGATCGTTGCCGAGATCAACGATTTGGAAGATGTGGAAGTCAACTTCGACGGCATCACCTATGCCAAGGGCGCTTCGGTGCTGCGCCAGCTGGTGGCCTTCGTTGGCCAAGAAGAATTCATGGCCGGTGTGCGCGAGTATTTCAAAAAGCATGCATGGTCCAACACCGAGCTGCCAGACTTGCTGACCGAGCTTGAGTCGGCAAGCGGGCGTGATTTGAGCGATTGGGGCACCTCCTGGTTGGAGACCGCCGGCGTGAATACTTTGAAGGCGGACATTTCCACCGATGATTCCGGATGCATCACCGGATTCACCATTAACCAGTCGGCCATCGAACAGTTCCCAACACTGCGCAAGCACCGGCTGGCGGTAGGCTTCTACACCCTCGATGAGCAGGGCAAGCTCGTCCGCGTACACCGCGAGGAGCTCGATGTTGCTGGCCCGGCCACCGAAGTTCCGGCGCTTGTAGGAATGCAGCGCCCCGATCTGGTCTTGCTTAACGACGATGACCTGACCTACACCAAGATTCGTCTGGATGAGATCTCGCTGGCTACCGCCAGCGAGCACTTGAAGGACTTCACCGAGTCATTGCCGCGCACCTTGGTGTGGAGCGCAGCTTGGGATGCGGTGCGCGATGCTGAGACCCCGGCTAGCGCCTATGTGCAACTGCTGCTCAACAATATCGGACACGAAATTGATTCCTCGGTGATCATGGTGCTGTTGCGCCAGCTGAATACCGCAATGGATTACTACGTATCCGGCGACAAAGCCAAGGAGCTATCGGTGCAAGCCGCCGATCGCCTGTGGGAATTGGCGCAGCGGGCCGAATCAGGTTCCGATGCCCAGCTTCAGTTCGCCAAGGCCTTTGCGCATCGTTCGCGCACCGCGGCCCAGCTCGACCAGGTGGCCGGCTTGCTCAATGGCACGGTTCTGTTGCAGGGCCTTACCCTCGACACCGATCTGCGCTGGTCCTTGGCGATCGCGTTGTCTGCCGGGTCCCGCATGGATGAGAAAGCCCTCGACGCGATGCTCGCAAGCGATGACACCGCTAAGGGCAAGGCAAGCTGGTTCACCGCCCGGGCAGCTCGACCGACAGCCGAGGCGAAGGCCGAGGCCTTCGCCGCAGCGACCTCGGCGACACTATCCAATGATCAGCAAGGCGCGGTGATATCCGGATTCAATATTGCCCACGATAACTCGCTGCTCGAAAGCTATACCGAGGATTACTTTAATCTGCTGATTGATGCGTGGGAGAACTTTTCCCATGAAATGGCGAAGCAGATCGTGCTCGGTTTCTACCCTTCCTCTATGGTCTCCGTGCAGACCATCGAACGCACCGATGCGTTTTTGTCGGCGCTAGGTGAAAAGCATCCGGCCATGCGCCGACTGTTGGTTGAAAGCAAAGCAGATGTGGTTCGGGCGCTGGCCGCACAGGCCACGGACGCCGAAGCCTAACTTTTAGTTTGCACCGGTGGTGTGCGGTGTGGCTCGATGGGGTTATGGTACCTAGTAGGTACGGAAACCAGCCATTGTGCCACACCGCACACCACAAGCATTTTAAAGGGTGGGAGAATAGCAGCATGGACCTCTCGCAGCACAGCTATCGAGTCGACATAGAGTGGACAGGTAATCACGGAGCTGGCACCACCAGCTATCGTGACTACGGCCGTGAGCACATCATCCGCGCGGCCGGGCTACCCGACATCGCGGGCACGGCCGATCCGACTTTTCATGGCAGCCCCGATCGCTGGAACCCCGAACAGCTCTTGTTGGCGGCCTTGAGCCAATGCCATATGCTCTCCTATCTCCATGTAGCCGTGACCCATGGAGTTGTTGTCACCAGCTATCAGGACCAGGCTTCCGGTAGCTTGCGGTTGAACCGAGATAACAGTGGAGAATTTACCGAGGTGATTCTCCGCCCGCAGGTTCAGTTAGCCGATGAGTCCCAACGAGAACTCGCGGATTCTCTCCATCAGCAAGCCAATAAGGTATGTTTCATCGCTAGATCCGTGAATTTTCCGGTTCTCCATGAACCAGTTGCCGCTTAATTTCAGGAAAGTACCCATGAGCGATTTGAACCCACTGCCCCACACCGTGAAGCGGGATCCCATGACCAATCCGGTGGTTACCGGTCCGTCGAGTGAAGAATTCCTGCAATTGGCGCAGGCACCGGTGGATGCGTCCGACTACGCCGGAACCTTCTACGCGGAAGTAGGCGGCCGCGAAGTCTTTGCGCAGCTGAGCAAAAACTTCTACGCCTCCGTTGCAGAAGACGCGGAATTCCGGGAAATGTATCCGGAGAAGGATCTCTTCCCCGCGCAAATTCGATTACAGCTGTTCCTTGAGCAGTACTGGGGCGGCCCGACATCATACTCGGAGCACCGCGGGCATCCACGCCTGCGCATGCGCCACATGCCTTACCTCGTCAACCCGCATAATCGAGATGTTTGGCTCGGGCATATGAATAAGGCTATCGATCAGCTGGAGCTGCCAATGCTTCATGCCGAGACGCTGCGAGAATATTTTGATCGCGCGGCGCACTCCTTGCTCAACGCATCAAGCTAAATTCTCGATAGGCAGTCCGCGCCGGGACTACCGGCGCGGATTTCGCCTCTAGGCAAGCAGGGCTGAACGGCGCAGCAGCACATGTCCCAGGCCGTTGCTGACTCGAATCCAGTTCCCCTGGCGCAGTACACGGCTTTCGCCGCCGGGGGTCAGGAATCCCAAGGCATGCATCGCGAATGCGGCGCCAAGCGGTAGAGGTGGCTCGGTGTTCTCCAGCTCGGAAGACCAAACCCGCTGGCGGATTTGCGCTACGACAGGTTTCCCCGGATTAGCAGGTAAAGCTTGGGCTACCGCGTCAATACCTGTCTGCGTGGCTGCGGATAGAACGTCATCAGGAACGCTCCCAGCATCTTCCCACCCAGACATTGGAACGGTAATACCTGCCCACCTGGGATTTTCTTCCACTGGCGGCAACACGAATTCGGTGGATGCATCGCCCATTCGCGCCAAGCGATCCTGAATTGCGGAGAAAGAATAGCAAGCATTTACCGCGCCCGCCACGGCTAACCGATGCACACGCATACCAAGAATGGTGTAATTGCCCTGGCCTAGCTCGGCCGGGACTAGAACCGGAACATAAACCGCAAGGGCAGTGCCTCTAGCGGTCAGCAAGGCTCCGTCATCTTCAATTGCCTTAGCCCTGCTCAGCAGGTTGGCTAAATCGCTTACTGAATTGGAATCTTCAAAAACAAGTGCGTCACTGACCATAGGCCAATCGTCTCATGACTTGATCCTAATCATCCGGCGCAAGCAAGCATTTTCGTCATATGCCGGCTCCGTCGTGCGGTGCTGTCGCGAGATTCTTGACACTTGTCACGATAGAGTTTTCAAAGTCATCGCAAGCACGTCAAGGAGTCATTATCGTGACAGAGGAACTAGGCACTACTCAGATCCTGCTAGATCTCTTGGATCTAGACGGAGACGACCGGGCGCGTACGGATGAAGATATCTTCATCGGCCATACTCCCAAACAGTCTCGAACCCGAGTCTTCGGTGGCCAGGTCCTGGCCCAATCTGTGGTTGCTGGATCACGCACCGTTCCCGATGGACGGGCAATTCATTCAATGCATGGTTACTTCCTGCGTCCAGGTGATGCATCGCAGAACATCACCTTCGGTGTCCAGCGGCTGCGTGACGGGCGTTCATTCTCGGCGAGACGAGTACATGCTTATCAAAACGGCGTGCCCATCCTGTCCATGATTGCTTCTTTCCAGGAGCCTGCTTCCGGCCTGGATCATCACGATCCGGTGCCATTTGACGTGCCGGCTCCGGAGACTTTGCGCACAACGGCGGAAATTATCGGCAAGTTCGACCACCCGGTTGCTCGTGAATGGGCTTACGAGCGGCCTTTTGATATGCGTCACATCACCGAACCGGTTTATCTTCCCGGCTATGACCAGCACGAGGCCATGGCAGCGGTATGGATGCGCACCACCGCCCCGATGCCCGATGATCCAATGCTGCACCGCGCCGCGCTGGCCTACGCCAGCGACTACATGCTGCTTGAACCGGTGCTTCGAGGACATGGAGTCAGTTGGATTCATCGTGGCCTGAGTATCGCCAGCTTGGACCATGCCATGTGGTGGCATCGTGAATTCCGGGCCGACGAGTGGTTGCTCTACGTACTGCGATCACCGAGCGCTTCTTCGGCTCGTGGCCTCGGCACGGGGCAGGTTTTCAATGCTGCCGGTGAACTGGTAGCAACCGTAGCTCAAGAGGGCATGGTGAGACTTCCAGAATTCTTGTCCGAAGACGAATAGCCTCGGTTCGCGCTCGATCCCAATCAGTCCCCTGATGCGGCACGCAACGATGGACAGGCTCTTTGGTTACTTGTTCTTTGGCGAGGAGAATCAGACGCGCCAAGAAACGGGGCTAGGAATGGGCAGAAGTCGTCGCGTGGCCGTTAATGTCGGCAGAACACCTGAACTCGTTGCTTAAATATCGCTCTCGGCATCCCCGGTTTCCAGTCTTCGGGCGCCGGCTCCTTCTTGGGCGAGCGCGTCCTCTGGATTCAGCAGCAAGCAAGCTTGCATCGAAAGGCACCCGCAACCGATGCAGCCCATGAGCCTGTCTTCTAATTCTTCGATTGCTCGCCGGCGGCGCTCGAGGACCCGCTTCCATTCGTTGGATGCGCGTTGCCAGTCCTTCTCAGAGGGAATTTTATCCATTGGCACCGGCTCAAGAGCGTGCCGGATGTCCGCCAGAGGAATACCGAGCTTGCTGCCGACGGTAATCAGCGAAATGCGTCGAAGCATATGGCGTGGGTAACGTCGCTGATTGCCGGATGTTCTGGTCGAACAGATCAATCCAATTTCTTCATAGTAGTGCAGCGCTGATTTTGCCACGCCGGTGCGTTCGCTGACGTGTCCAATCCCGAGCAGCTCCTGGCCGGGTTCTACATGTTCCGCCATGTTTGCTTCCCTATGCCCCTCATCACTGTCCAGTAGCTTGACCTCAAGTTTACTTGAGGTTCTAGGCTAATGGGTAGATGGTGTCCATGCACACAGATACTTTTCGAATAGGAACCATGGATCGCGAAGATTCAGCAAGCGAAGGACTACTTACATATGAAGAATTTGTCGGCTGATTTCCGCGATGCATTTCGCGCACACCCTGCGGGTGTAGCCTTAATCACCGCAACGGTAGCTGGCATTCCCTACGGACTAACCATCTCCAGTCTGGCATCGCTGTCCATCGAGCCTGTAGCGGTTTCTTTTTCACTCACCAAAGAATCCGGAGCCGCAGGTGCGGTACTTTCCGCAAGCTCTTTCATGATTCACATGCTGGGCGAAGACCATTCGGAGCTTGCCGACAATTTCGCCCGCCCCGGCGCTCCTCGCTTCACACCCGAACAGGGTTGGTCCTATCTGCCAACCGGCGAGCCTCACTTCGACCAGGCGCCCGTGTCCATGCGTGCACAGATTCACTCGTCGATTAGCGTCGGCGGTTCGCGGCTGATAGCGGCAGAGATCCTTCAAGTCATCACGGGAGAGCCAGTCCAGCACCTGATGTACCAGAACCGCGAATACCTGAAGCTGCCTTCGCTGCTCGATGCATCGGCACCGCGTAAATAATCAAGGCTTGCGGCGGCAACGTTACTTAGATAGCCCAAAGGCCACCACGAAAATAATTCGTGGTGGCCTTTGGCTTCGACTCAGACTTAGTCGCGAGTCAGGCGACGGTGGGTCACGCGATGCGGCTTAGCTGCGTCGGCCCCCAACCGTTCAACCTTATTGTCTTCGTAAGACTGGAAGTTTCCTTCGAACCAGTACCAGTTCGATGGGTTTTCTTCCGTACCCTCGTAGGACAAGATATGGGTTGCGACCCGGTCCAGGAACCAACGGTCGTGCGAGACGACCACTGCGCAACCGGGGAACTCGAGAAGAGCATTTTCCAGTGACGAGAGAGTTTCAACGTCAAGGTCGTTTGTAGGCTCATCGAGGAGCAAGAGGTTTCCGCCCTGCTTCAGGGTCAATGCAAGGTTCAGACGGTTACGCTCACCACCGGAGAGGACACCGGCCTTCTTCTGCTGGTCTGGGCCCTTGAAGCCGAATGCCGAGACATAGGCACGCGATGGCATCTCAACCTGACCGACCTGAATGTAGTCCAGGCCTTCCGAAACTACTTCCCATAGGGACTTTGTCGGATCAATGTTTTCGCGGTTCTGGTCAACATAGGAAATCTTGACGGTATCACCGATCTTCAGCGTGCCCCCATCGAGTTCTTCCATGCCAACAATGGTCTTGAACAGAGTCGATTTACCAACACCGTTAGGACCGATCACACCGACGATGCCATTTCGAGGAAGTGAGAAGGACAGTCCGTCGATTAGCACACGTTCGCCGAAGCCCTTGTTCAAGTCCTGGGCTTCGATGACGACCTGACCCAAGCGTGGACCAGGTGGAATCTGGATCTCTTCGAAGTCAAGCTTGCGGGTGCGCTCGGCCTCCGCAGCCATTTCTTCATAGCGGGCCAGACGAGCCTTCGACTTCGTCTGGCGTCCCTTGGCGTTGGAGCGCACCCAGTCGAGCTCTTCGGCCAGACGCTTGGCAAGCTTCTGGTCCTTTTTGCCCTGTACCTCCATACGCTCGCGCTTCTTCTCCAGGTAGGTGGAGTAGTTGCCCTCGTATGGGTGCAGGCGACCGCGGTCAACTTCACAGATCCACTCTGCGACGTGATCCAGGAAGTAACGGTCGTGGGTTACGGCCAAAACCGCGCCCGGGTAGGCTGCCAGGTGCTGTTCGAGCCACAGTACGGACTCGGCGTCCAAGTGGTTAGTAGGCTCATCGAGGAGCAACAGGTCTGGCTTCTGCAGCAGCAATTTGCACAGCGCGACGCGTCGACGCTCACCACCGGAGAGGTGGGTGACCATTTCGTCGCCCGGCGGGCAACGCAGGGCATCCATTGCCTGTTCGAGCTGGTTGTCGATGTCCCAAGCATCGGCGGCGTCAATAGCCTCCTGGAGCTTGCCCATCTCTTCTAGCAAGGTGTCGAAATCGGCACCTTCCTGAGCCATCTCTTCTGAGATTTCGTTGAATCGGGTGATCTTTTCATAGATCTCACCGACGCCTTCCTGGACGTTGCCCAGGACGGTCTTTTCTTCGTTGAGGGGTGGTTCCTGCAGCAAGATGCCCACAGAGTAACCAGGTGAAAGACGTGCCTCACCATTGGACGGGGTATCGATTCCCGCCATAATCTTCAGGATCGTTGACTTACCAGCACCGTTAGGACCCACGACACCAATTTTGGCGCCCGGGTAGAAGGACATGCTGACATCGTCAAGGATGACTTTGTCACCAACGGCCTTGCGAGCCTTGGTCATCGTGTAAATAAATTCCGCCATGGTCTTAAGGCTAGTGCCTCAGAGGGTGCAAATCCGAATCCACACACCACTATTTTGCTCCAGTGGTGCCCGGTTTCACACGTTTTCCCGCGACACCACTGAATGCAGAGGATTTACGCTGCGTCGGTGTCCCTTTCAGGCCACGAGCCACCGGTATTCTCGCTCATGGGATGGTTGCGCGATTCGATTTGGGAGGGATGTGGCGAACGTTCAATGTCTCCCGAGGCGGTTCGCACTTTAGTGAAGTGCGAAGTCCCGAACTTCAGGTCATGGCCGAACGAGAAGGCCTCAATATCAGCGCTCGTTCCGCGCGATCCATCCGCCCGTTCGAACTGGCGAATTTGGAGCTTGCCGATGATGACAATGTGGTCGCCCTGCTCCAACGACTCCATCCCATTCTCGGCCAGCCCTCGGAAAGCACTGACGGAGAACCAGTTGGTTCCGGCATCGACCCATTGCCCGGTTTCAGGGTCCTTTTTGCGTTCGTGAGTCACCGCACGAAATTTGAGCACCGCAAGCCCCTGCGGGGTGATACTCAATTGTGGCTCTGTTCCAATTACTGCACGGATGGTCACAAGATCACTCATGACGTTCTTCTCCTTTGGTCCTGCCCCGGGAGCGGCCCCGGGCTTCAGTCCATGCTGAGCCCCTGCCCATTGGATCCAGTACTCTTCAGCTCATTCTGTGGATAACTTGGATCGGTTCTTGCCCGGAAGGCTCCGAATAGCACCATCACCAAAATCACCGCCCCAGGCAAGATCCAACCCGACCAGCCCAGGATTGAGGCCTTGGTCGAATCAAGCATTGACCCCATCATCATGAACAGCGATACCAACCCCACGCTGGCATTGAAGACGCCATGAGCAAATGCGGCAGGCCAGACGGAGCCACTGAACGTGCGCAGCCAGGCAAAAAATGCCCCTACAACGATGCACATTCCGCACATCGCGGCAAGGCCCCACGCGCCCTTGGCGAATGGGTAGTTGTATCCCAATAAGATCAATGGAGCATGCCAGATACCCCAAATAACACCTGAAATCAAAATTGCGGGCACCTGCCCTATTGGCTGCAGTTTTGGCCATAGCCATCCACGCCAACCGATCTCTTCACCCAGGGCAGGAATGAGGTTCATTAATCCGGCAACGAGGATGATTCCTGCCTGGCCAAGCAAATATCTGCCGGGTCCGTCGGTCCCCGCCACGAAGTTCAAGACCATGAACTGGTTCAAGTCTCCGGGGAAGACCCCTAGCCACGTTCCAATGATTGGCGCCTGAACTATCAGGACGATCGGCAATAGGTAGGCAAGCAGCACTGCGAGCAGAAATCGCGTGGGCTTGCCAAGCGGAAGCAGTCCGGATTCCTTCAAGAATTGTTTTCCGCGACGTTGAAGCAAGCTCATACACAGGGCAGCGACAGCGGGCGTCAGCATCATACCCATGGCGATCCACATGAATTGCGGATGATGAAGGCCCGAGCCTTGCCACAACGGCAAAGCGACGAGCCACGCGAGCCCTAAACTTATGGCCGTATAACAGGCGATGCTTTTCAGACCGCCAATTCTCCATCGCTGCATACAAAGATTCCCTACTCAACGCCCAACAAAGCGGTCCTACTACAACACTAGCGTCTCCGGTTAGAGATCTTGCTTGTCAATGGGCTAAACTAATTTTCGGTTACGCCTCCGTAGCTCAGCTGGATAGAGCAAGAGCCTTCTAATCTCTAGGTCGCCGGTTCGAATCCGGCCGGGGGTACCAAATTAAACCGTCGCTCTCTTGGTAAAACAAGTGAGCGGCGGTTTTTCTTTTCGAATCGAGAAAGAGGCCGCCTTAGCGGGCTTTGACCATAGTTTTGTTTTTCAGCCCCAAGCCATGGCATCTTTTCAGATTTGCGCATCACCAAATGAAGTATTCCTCAGACCAGGATTCAGGCCTGCAACAGTCCACCACGTTCGCGATCACATCATGTCGCTTCAGGGCTAATGCGCTTGCCCGCCGAGATTGCACTCCTGCCCGTGGATCGTCACTGG
This sequence comes from Glutamicibacter sp. BW80, assembly GCF_002332385.1. NCBI lineage: Bacteria > Bacillati > Actinomycetota > Actinomycetes > Micrococcales > Micrococcaceae > Glutamicibacter > Glutamicibacter sp. BW80. The sequence continues at coordinate 239,228 of NZ_NRGV01000030.1, forward strand.
CAGTCCCGCAACAATTTGATTCGAAAACTCCTAGTTTCACCCCTGCCCCAGGCCGCATCGCTTGCATGGCGCCTTCGTGGCGCTTCGCCAATCGCTTTATTGCCGATAGAAATCCTCATGCTCAGCGGCTTAGAACGAACTCCGGCTAGCCGAACACCGGGACTAAAAGTATCCGATACTTAGAGTTTCATCGGAGCCCCCTAAAAGTGCGCTAGCAGTACTCGGAATCGCATAGATTTTAGTTTCAACTTTTTTGAAACTGGGATAAACTCAAGGTGCTGTACAAATCAGGAGGAACCGGTAAATGGCGCTCATCGCCCCCGCTCGAGCAAAGCCGGTATTCGGCGAACGCTTAAGCGTTAACCTGATCTTTTTGATTGCTGGTTTATCCTTTGCCTCCTGGGCGGGCCGACTTTCGATCTTCGCCATGATCTTTGATTTTTCTGGCTCTCGGCTCGGGGCTTTCCTCTTTTGCATGACCGCCGGAACACTGGCCGGCATCACGTTTGCACCGGCACTGAGCCGAAGAATCTCGGCCAAGAACTTGCTCTTGGTGTTGCCGATAATCCTTGCCCTAATACTTGTCGGGCTAGGAATGTCCGTGTCGATACTGCACAGCGAGGTCTTAGCATTCGTCGTGCTTTTCACCAATGGGCTGGTTTTTGGTTGCCTTGACATCACCATGAATGTCAATGGGGCCAAGGTTGAACGAAAACTTGGTAAGAGCATCATGCCTTCCCTGCATGGCTACTTCAGCCTTGGCTCCTTGCTTGGCGCAGGAATCGCGACGACCACCCTCAGCTTGGGCATCACTACGGCATGGCACTTTATTCTGGTCGCCGTCGTGATCATTGCATTGGCACTAGTAGCGCAGACTGGATTCAGGGATTGGAACTACAACTACTCCCGTCCACGAGAAAGCACCCAGCTGAAGGTTTCGGGAGCACGCTCCCACCGGGGCTTATTGCTCTTGCTCGGACTTATGGTGGCTGGACTGAGCTTCGCCGAGGGGGCGGCCAATGACTGGCTGGCAGTGGCCTCGGTTGACGGCCATGGTTTGGACCACCCAACCGGTGCCTTGATGTTCACCCTGTTCGCCGGAGCCATGACGATAGGCCGGTTCGCCGGTGGGCCGATCGTGGACCGCATCGGCACCAAGTGCTCGCTGATGATCATGGGAATGATCGGCCTAATCGGGATCGTGCTATTCATCCTGGGCGAAAACACTGCAACCCTAGGAGCGGGCGCCGTACTTTGGGGTCTTGGAAGTGCCCTTGGCTTCCCTGTTGGCATGTCGATCGCTGCCTCACGTAGCGATCACCTCGGCCCACGAGCCGTGAGCGTGATCAGCGCTTTCGGTTACGGTGCGATGCTCAGCGGACCTCCGGTAATCGGATTCGTAGCGGATGTCACCGGCTTACCGCAGGCGCTATGGATCATTGCGGGTATTTTGGTGATTTCGTTACTCATTACACCTCGCGCCGCGCAGTCCGGCAACGCGGTTGAAGTCAACCATTAGACCGGCAGGATCGCCCGCTCTTTGATATTTCGCATCACGATCGTGCTATTTAGTTTTTCTACTCCTGGCAGCTCGACTAGCACGTCATCGTATAAGTGCTGATAATGCGTCAGGTCTTTGGCGTACACACGAAGCAGGAAATCCGGTTCGCCAAACAAGCGCTGCGCTTCGACGATGAGTTCGTCCTTCTCTACAGCCGCCTCAAAGGCCTTGAGTTGGGTTCGGTCTTTCAGTGTCACGAACACCAACGCTTCGAAGGCCAGCCCTACGCGCTCAGGGGTGACAACGGCTTGATATCCGGCGATAACCCCCGTGCGTTCGAGTTCGCGAATGCGACGGTGGCATGGCGCCACCGATAGTCCCACCTTGTTCGCCAAGGCGGTTGCACTCATCCGGCCGTCCAATTGCAGCTCAGCGATAATCGCACGATCCAACTTATCCATAGCGCCAGCATACTACGCAAAATAATTGCGCTAAGCGCGGCTATCTCGAATAAATTGCGCTCAAATTTCGTCATTTCAAGCAAAATCGGCAAACACTTTTCGATGAATATTTCCTACGCTTGCCCTAGTACTGCAAGAACCACGAGGAGACACCTTGGATATCGCTCAACTAACCGGATTCCTCCTTGTCTCCGTTACGCTTGCCTGCACTCCGGGTGCCGATTGGGCGTATATCATCTCTTCTGCCATTGGGCCCAAGGGGTATTGCGCAGCGGTTTGGGGGCTCCTCACCGGATATCTGTTTCATACCGTGCTACTGGTCTGCGGTGTGGCGGCACTTGTGGCTAGCTCGCCGCAACTCTTGTTGTGGCTCACCATGGCCGGATCCCTTTACCTTTTGTGGCTTGGCATCATCACCCTCGCGAGTTGGAGATCCGCGAAATTTTATAGCGGCTCATCAGCTACACCTTCCGCGTCCATGACTCCGGTGAGTTCTTCAAGCGATCCCACGGAGCTTCCATTCGCGGCTGCCGCCGTGCTTACCGAAAGCCGTCCGCTGCTGAAAACTGCCGGCCCATGGCGCGGCGCGTTTTTCAAGGGCCTGCTCACCAGCAGCACCAACCCGAAGGCTTTGCTTCTCTACCTTGCGCTCATCCCCCAATTCATTGACCATTCTGCCGCCTGGCCGCTATCGCTGCAGACCGGAGCCCTGGGGCTCACGCACTTCGCCGTTTCAGTCCTTGTGTATTTCTCGATTGCCTTCGCCTCGCGTCTTTTATTACGCTCACGTCCACTGGCCGCACGGATAGTGACTGCATGTTCAGGAATCATCATGATCGGTCTCTCACTAGTGCTTATCTACGAGCAGTTCCTCGGCTTCTAGAAATTTCTTGAACACCGATCAAGACAATTGAACAGTGATCAAGTATGCTCCTTTCTCAGTGGTTCAATCGACCACGAAGAACGCAGCCCTACCGCCAACTAGCCACTGGTGATTTACTGGGCGAACAAGTACGTCGCGATGGAGCATTGTGGAACTACCAGAGATCCAACTTGAGCATGTCACCGTCAGCTTCGAGGACCGGACGGTCTTAGCTGATATTAATCTGACGCTCAACGAACGTCGCATCGGAATCATCGGCGCCAACGGCGCCGGGAAAAGCACCCTGTCCCGATTGCTCAACGCTCTCGTTGTTCCCACCTACGGCACGGTGCATGTAGGCGATTTGAATACCTCCAAGCATGCAAAACAGATACGCCGCGATGTAGGTTTCGTCTTCCAAAACCCTGCAAACCAAATCATCATGCCGCTGGTGGCTGATGATATTGCGTTCGGCCTGAAGAACCTAGGGCTGTCAAAGGCCGACCGCAAGGTCCGGGTCGCGCAAACCCTAGACGAGTTGAACATCAAGCATCTAGCGGACCGGGAAAGCCATACCCTTTCAGGGGGCGAGCAGCAGATGGTCGCGCTGGCCGCCGTGATTGCAATGCAGCCACGCACGATCGTCTTCGACGAGCCAACGACCATGCTCGATCTGCGCAACCGGCTACGATTCCAAGGAGAAATTGCGCAGCTTCCACAGCGCGCGATCGTGATCACGCACGATCTGGAACTGCTCGAAGATTTCGATCGCGTACTGGTCGTCACCGACGGAACCATTGCATTTGACGGCCTTCCAGCGGACGCCATCGCTCACTACCGGCAGTGGAGCCACGTATGATCGCGGCACACAATACCTCCTACCTGGCAAAGCTTCCTGCCGGACTAAAGTTTGGCGCGCTCTTGGCTATCAGCATCGGGTTGTACCTGATCCCAAGTTGGCAAGCGCTTGTCGTGCTGCTCATTGGCAGCCTCCTGCTGCTGTTCAGCGCGCGAGTGAAATTTCAGCAATTGCGCACCGCCTTGATCACCTTGTTGCTGATCCTCAGCTTTGTCTTTATTTCGCTGGGCATGCAGACCAACTGGGAAAACGCTTGGGTGTCCGTGCTTCGATTGCTCACCATGTGCATGTTCGCCTACGCCGTCAGCCTGACCACAACCTTCGACGCCATGCTGGAACTCTTTCAGCAGGTGGCCTCTCCCCTGCGTTATGTGGGCGCTAACCCGGCCCAAATTTCCTTGGGGCTATCTCTAGCCATTCGCTTCATTCCAGAGCTCAAGCGAGTTTATCTAGAAGTACGCGAGGCACAGCATGCGCGCGGGCTGGCCAACAATCCTTTGGCTGTGGCGGTCCCGCTGGTGATTCGCTCACTGCGAATTGCCGACGACACCGCCGAAGCACTGGAAGCTCGTGGGTACGACTCTGCCGACAAACTCAAATAACCTCGCCATCAGCTCTCGCAGCATCATTCGTTAGGACCCAACTATGGCAACTGCCACTTCTTCGCAAACCCGAAATACCGTCTACGTAGCTATTTTTGCTGCGATGATCGCAGCCATGGGACTTGTTCCCCCAATCGTGATTGGCATCGTTCCGGTGCCCATCACCTTGCAGACCTTAGGCGTCATGCTGGCAGGCGCGCTGCTCGGCCCCATCAGAGGCATGCTCTCCAGCCTGGTTGTGGTTGTCCTTGCCCTGGCAGGATTACCGCTCCTAGCAGGCGGCCGCGGCGGACTCGCGGTCCTACTCGGCCCAACCGGCGGCTACCTGCTCGGCTGGATCTTTGGCTCCTTGGTCATTGGCGTATTGTTCAAGTACTGGGTGCTTCGCCAGAAAAGCCAGGGCACGCGCATCGTGACCGGACTGCTTTCCATACTGTTGGGTGGAATAGGCATCATCTACCTCTTCGGAATTCCCTGGACTTCCGTGGTGACCGGCCTTGACCTTGGCACCTCTGCGCTCGGTTCCCTGGCGTTCATCCCCGGGGATCTGATCAAGGCAGTGGTCGCCACGCTCGTGGCCGTCACCGTTCACCGCAGCTACCGGGGACTCATGCGCTAGATCCATGAATCTCGCCAGCCAGCTGCAGCATCACGCGCTCACTCGTCCAGATCACCCGGCCGTAATCAGCATTTCCCAGGTAATCGATTACGCAACCCTGTACGCCTCGAGCCACGATTTGGCTCAGGCATTGCAGCGGGATCCACGCATTGGCCGTCGCGTAGGACTCTACTGCTCGGATCCAGTCGCATTGGCCATAGGATTCCATGCTTGTCTGCTCGCCGGGGTGAGCGCCATGATTCTCGATCCGACCTGGCCTGCCGAAAAGCTGAAGACCACGCTCACGCAATTCGGGTCTCCGAAGGTCCTAACGGATCAGCCCGGTGAAGCGTCGGTGACAGAGCTTGGCCACACGGCTCTAGGCGTGCGCAAGGTATCGGATCCCAGCCATGCGCTTGCGGACCTGGCCACACAGGCCGGCTCCGACTCCGAGCTTTTGCTCATCTTCACCTCCGGATCCACCGGCAGCCCCAAGGCAGTTGTTCGCACCCGCCATTCATGGGAGCAGTCCATCAGCCGGTGCGCGGGGATTCTCGGGGCCAGCGAAGATTCCACAACGCTTGTTCCCGGTCCGCTCGCTCATGGCCTCGGCCTATATGCGCTGGTTGAATCGGTCGCGCTCGGCGGCACCCTAGTGGCACCGGGACGTTGGCAGGCCGGGCACGTTCGGCGACTATTGCAGTCAACCAGCTGTAACCGACTGGTTGCAGTTCCTTCGCTCGTGCGGTTGCTGCTCCAGCAGATTCCACTCCAGCGGCTCTCCGGGCTGCGTCACGTGGTCACCGGCGGCGAAGCCCTGAGCCTGGATCTGGCCCAGCAGATCCTACAGCTCTCGAAAGACGTAGATTGCATCGAATACTTCGGCAGCAGCGAGCACAGCCTGATTGCCTACCGCCAGCGCAGCCTTGAAGAAGCCGAGGAGAGCCCTTTCATTGGGACGCTCTTCGACGGAGTCCGGGCACATTTGCATGCACAGAATGGCACCGACGGGACAGGTCGGCTCATGATTCGAAGTGCCTTCAACGCCATCGGTTATGACCCGCAGGGCTCGGGCCAGCTAGAACGCTGCGAGGAAGCGACCGGAATCGGAGATATTGCCCGCTTGCTACCCGGTCAACGTATTCAAATCCTTGGCCGCGGCGGCGAGATGATGAACATCAATGGAAACAACGTCTATCCTGCGGAGATCACCAGAGCGCTCGAAGCGGCAGGCTTGAGGCAGTCGCTCGTTCTGGCGCACCGCCTGGCCCACGGCAAGACGGTGCTGACCGCCTATGTGCAACTTGCTCTTCACCAGCCACTGCCCGATCCATCTTCGGTCTTGCAGGTACTCCGCGAGATTCTGCCCGTTTACAAGATTCCCCACGACGTAGTGTTTTTGCCTTCTTGGCCACTGACCGCCAGCGGCAAATGCGATATTCAAACTCTTCCAGCACCAACAACATCCGGACTGAGAAAGCTGCGCTTGCGATGAATGAAGCCTTGATCATAGCCGCCAGGCGCACGCCAGTGGTGCGCTCAAATAAGGAATTCGCTCGTCTCGGAGCCGACCAACTACTGGGCAAGGTCTTTGACGCCTTGTTGGAGGACACTGGAATCTCCCCCGCTGACGTGGACCACGTCTTCGCGGGAAACGCGGCAGGACCCGGCGGAAACATTGCGCGCGTCGCAACGCAGGTTTCTCGGCTGCCTGACTCCGTGCCGGCGACTACCCTCGATGCCCAATGCGCGAGCGCGTTGGAGGCAATCGCAGCGGCAGCCAGAATGGTGCGCTGCGGCGAGGCACGGGCGGTGATCGCTGGTGGTGTCGAATCGGTATCCACCGCACCTTGGCGAATGGAGAAGAATGGGGATCCCGCTTCTCCGCCACGGATCTATTCGCGCGCCCGTTTTACCCCGCACCCGCAAGCCGACCCGGAAATGGGTGTGGCCGCGGAGAACATCGCCGCACAGTTCCAGATCTCCCGCACCGCCCAGGACGAGTTTGCCCTACGCAGTCACCAACGCGCGGTGCAAGCGCAGCAAGCCGGACGCTTCAACCAGGAAATCGTGCCGATTGGCACTCCTTCGGGAGTGGTCCAATCCGATACCTGCCCACGCGAGGGATTGTCGGCCAAGAAACTAGCCTCCTTGCGTCCCGCGTTCGTTCCCGGCGGTACCGTGACGGCAGGCAATTCATGCCCTATAAATGATGGGGCCGCAGCGGTGTTGGTTGTCGATGCAGAGCATTATGCACGACTTGACGCACGGTTTGCCCTGAGATATCTAGGAACCGGCACCGGGGCCTGCGACCCACAAATCCTTGGCATGGCAGCGGTGCCCGCGTATCAAAAGCTTGCGCAGCTGCTCGGCGTCGACCGGCTAGGCAAGGCGGAACTCATCGAGTTCAATGAGGCGTTCGCCGTCCAGGCCTTGGCTTGCCTTGCAGAGCTAGGAATTGGCGCCTCAACGGTTAACCGTGATGGCGGCGCGCTTGCCTTGGGACACCCCTACGGTGCCAGCGGGGCTTTGCTGGCCACCCGGCTCTTTTGGCAGGCACGGGCCACCGCACGCGGCGATGAACTCTGTCTGGCCCTCATGGCCGCCGCCGGTGGCACCGGTACGGCGATGGCTTTTGAATCGGTGTACACACAGCCCGACTAAAACCATCGGGCCAGGGACGGGGCTACAACCAGCGCAGATTCAACAAGCGGATTAAGAAAAGGCACCTTTCGAATCTNNAGATTCGAAAGGTGCCTTTTGGCTCTACAACTTAGATGTTGAACCCAAGGGCTCGCATCTGGTCGCGACCATCGTCGGTAATGCGTTCCGGACCCCAAGGCGGCATCCAGACCCAATTCAAACGATGCTCGTCGACAACGCTTTCCATCGCTTGGGCGACCTGCTCCTCGATAATATCGGTGAGCGGGCAAGCCGCGGTGGTCAGGGTCATGTCGAGAATAAGTGCGCCGTCTTCCGCGTACTTCAGACCGTAAAGCAGGCCCAAGTCGACGATATTAACACCGAGTTCCGGGTCAATGACGTCCTTGAGCGCCTCCTCTACGTCTTCCAACGGAGTCGTAGCGGCTCCCGTGCTCTGTTCGGTTGATTCACTCATGGAATTTACCTTACTAGGCCTTGACGTTGAGGAAGCGGTCGTAGCCTTCGTCTTCCAAACGATCTGCAAGTTCCGGGCCACCCTGCTCAGCGATGCGACCGTCAACAAACACGTGCACGTGGTCTGGCTTGATGTAGCGCAGGATGCGAGTGTAGTGGGTGATCAGCAAGGTGCCCATCTGGTTATCATCCTGAGCGCGGTTGACGCCCTCGGACACGGTCTTCAACGCGTCAACGTCGAGGCCCGAGTCGGTCTCGTCCAAGATGGCGAACTTAGGCTTGAACAGTTCCATCTGCAGGATTTCGACGCGCTTCTTCTCGCCGCCGGAGAAGCCTTCGTTGACGTTACGGCCAGCGAAGTCCGCATCGATCTTCAGCTTCGCCATGGCTTCCTTGACGTCCTTGGTCCAGGTACGCAGCTTCGGAGCTTCGCCGTCGATTGCGGTCTTGGCGGTACGCAAGAAGTTGGTCATGGTCACGCCGGGGACCTCGACTGGGTACTGCATGGCCAGGAACAGACCGGCCTTGGCGCGCTCGTCAACGCTCATCTCCAGCACGTCGACGCCATCAAGGGTAATCGAACCCGAGGTGACCTTGTAACGTGGGTGGCCGGCGATGGTCGAGGCCAAGGTGGACTTGCCCGAGCCGTTGGGGCCCATGATTGCGTGGGTTTCGTTGGTGTTGATGGTCAGCGAAACACCCTTGAGAATTTCCTTCTCACCCTGCTCGGTGTCGATCGAGACGTGCAGGTCTTTGATTTCCAGAGTAGACATACGTCGTTCCGTTTCTATATCTAAAAGGCTGGTAGAACCGGCACTACCTAGAGGGTAGTGGTTGCCAATTCTTCTTCGATGGTGTCGGTCAGGCGCTCCTGGAGCTGCTCATCACCGATCTGCTGGACGATTTCGTTCAGGAAGCCACGAACCACCAAGCGGCGTGCGGTCTTCTCATCGATACCGCGAGCCATCAGGTAGAACAGGTGCTCGTCGTCGAAGCGTCCGGTGGTGGAAGCGTGTCCGGCACCGTCGATCAGGCCGGTCTCGATTTCCAAGTTAGGCACCGAGTCGGCACGGGTGCCGTCGGTGAGCACCAGGTTGCGGTTCGCCTCGTAGGAATCGGTTCCCACGGCAGCCTTCCGGATCAGCACGTCGCCAACCCAGACGGTGTGCGCGTTCTTACCCTGCAAGGCACCCTTGTACAGCACGTTCGACTTGCAGTTCGGTACCGCGTGGTCGACGAACAAGCGGTGCTCCAAGTGCTGACCGGCGTCGGCGAAGTACAGGCCGTAGAGCTCGATCTCGGCGTGCTCTCCGGCAAAACGAGCCGAAGGGTTCACGCGCACCAGGTCGCCACCGAAGGTGACCACGATGTGCTTGAAGGTTGCGTCCTTGGCCACCGAGGCCTGCTGCGAGGAAGCGTGGATTGCATCCGATTCCCAAGCCTGCAGCGAGACAACGCGCAGACGAGCGCCCTGGCGCACATCGAATTCGATGTTCTGCGCCAGCACTGCCGAGCCTACGTGGTCGATAACGACCATGGCTTCGGAGTTCTCCTCTGCCACGATGATCAAGTGCTGAGCCGCTGGATCCAGCGACTCACCGGTGATGCGCAGGACGCTCTTCACATCTTCGGCGTTAGCCGGGATGGTGAGCACCTGTGCGCCGTTGGAGTACTTCCAGCTGTTGGCCGACACGCGGTCATCAGGGGTGAAGGCGTTGCCGCGGATCGCGTCGTCTGCCGCGACGGTGCGCAGCGAGACGTTTTCGGAACCGGTCAGTTCAACCTTCGGTGCCTTGCCGGTCAGTTCAGCGGTGTGCAGGCCACCGATGCGCTTGAGCGGGGTGAAGCGCCAGTCTTCTTCGCGTCCGGTCAGCTTCGGGAAATCCTCGACGTTGAAGCTGGTCAAACGACCGGCACGTGAAGAATCCGTCACACCTTCGCCGCCGCCGTGGCTGTGGCTCTTGGCCGAGTCGCCGGCAAGTGGGGAGGTGGCGCTGTCGTTCAATGGCGAAAGGTTTTCGCCCTCTTCTGTGAAGCCCGGGATGGAGGGGGCGCCAATGCGCGCCTTCTCATCGGGAATCTGAGTAGTGGTCTCGGACATTCTTAGCCGACCGATCCTTCCATCTGGAGTTCAATAAGGCGGTTCAGTTCCAGCGCGTATTCCATTGGAAGTTCACGGGCGATTGGCTCAACGAAGCCACGCACGATCATCGCCATTGCTTCGTCCTCGGCCAGGCCGCGGGACTGCAGGTAGAACAACTGTTCTTCGGAAACACGGGAAACCGTTGCCTCGTGGCCCATGGTCACGTCATCCTCGCGGACGTCGATGTATGGGTAGGTGTCCGAACGCGAAATCTGGTCAACCAGCAGCGCGTCACACACGACCGAGTTCTTGGTGCCCTTGGCACCCTCGCGAACCTGAACCAGACCGCGGTAAGCGGAGCGGCCACCGTTACGGGCCACCGACTTGGCGACAATGGAGCTGGAGGTGTTCGGAGCGATGTGAACCATCTTCGAACCGGTGTCCTGGTGCTGGCCTTCGCCGGCGAAGGCGATGGACAGGGTCTCGCCCTTGGCGTGCTCGCCGACCAGGTAGACAGCCGGGTACTTCATGGTGACCTTGGAACCGATGTTGCCATCGACCCACTCCATGGTGGCGCCCTCTTCGCAGACGGCACGCTTGGTCACCAGGTTGTACACGTTGTTCGACCAGTTCTGGATCGTCGTGTAGCGGACGCGGGCGCCCTTCTTCACGATGATTTCCACGACTGCCGAGTGCAGCGAGTCCGACTGGTAGATCGGCGCGGTGCAGCCCTCGATGTAGTGGACGTAGGAGTCCTCGTCGGCGATGATCAAGGTGCGCTCGAACTGACCCATGTTTTCCGTGTTGATACGGAAGTAGGCCTGCAGCGGGATCTCCACGTGTACGCCCTTGGGGACGTAGACGAACGAGCCACCGGACCAGGTCGCGGTGTTCAACGAAGCGAACTTGTTATCGCCCGCCGGGATGACCGAGCCGAAGTACTCCTTGAAGATGTCTTCGTGTTCCTTCAACGCGGTATCCGTGTCGAGGAAGATGACGCCCTGGGCTTCGAGGTCTTCACGCAGCTGGTGGTAGACAACCTCGGACTCGTACTGAGCGGCTACGCCGGAAACCAGACGCTGCTTTTCAGCCTCTGGAATGCCCAGCTTGTCGTAGGTGTTCTTGATGTCTTCGGGCAGGTCCTCCCACGTGGTGGCCTGCTTCTCGGTCGAGCGAACGAAGTACTTGATGTTGTCGAAGTCGATGCCCGAGAGGTCTGGACCCCAGGTAGGCATTGGCTTGCGGTCGAAGTACTTCAAGCCCTTCTGGCGCAGCTCCAACATCCACTCAGGTTCTGACTTGAGGTTGGAAATGTTGGCTACAACATCGGCGTCAACGCCGCGACGTGCATTCGCACCCGCGTCGTTCTTGTCTGACCAGCCGTATTCGTAATTACCGATTCCGTGGAGTTCGGGGTTCTTCTCCAGAATATCGGAAATTACACCTGGGTCGGCAGACTCCTGTGCAATCTGATCCGTCATCGCGGCCTCTCCTGCTTCGTGAACTTAATTCGAGTTCTCTTCTCAGCGCGTATTGGCGCCTTTCCGCGACCCACAGGGATGTGGGTCGTGCACACATGTCCACCGCCGGCCAGCGTCGACAGCCTTCTCACGTCGACACCGACCAGACGGGCAAACATTTCAGTTTCCATGTCGCAAAACACCGGAAACTCGCGTGCCAAATCTTGTATGGGGCAGTGCCCCTGGCACAGCTGAACGCTGCGCATTAGTGCTGTTGAAACCTTCGCTTCAACCTTGCGGGTGTAGCCAACGAAGCCGTCGGAGCTAAGCAATTCGCTGAGCTTCGCCGCCCGTTCCTCCAGCCCTTCAACACCGTCTAATGCTTTCGCATAGCGGCTTTCCATCGTCGCGAAGCGGTCCTGGGCGAATTTGCGAATCGCATCTTCTCCCGCCGCGTCCCCCAGCACTTTAAGTGCCTGGGTGGCGATATCCAGGTAGTCATTGCCCAGTTTCGCCTGTCCCCGGTGCGAAAGTACGTACCGACGGGACGGACGGCCTGCGCCCGACTTCTGGTTGGCTACCAGCTTCACCTCTACCAGTCCGGTTTTGGACAAGGCATCGAGGTGACGCCGAACCGCCGCGGGCGTGAACCCGAGCTTGGTGCCAAGCTCGGCCGCACTAACCGGTCCATCTTCAAGGACTGCGTTCAGAACTCGGTCTCGCGTGCGCTCCTCAGTATCCCCAACCGCGTCAACCGTAGTGCCAGTTGTGGTACTAGCTGTGTCTGAATTAGATGAATACACAACATAAGCATGCCTATATTTTCAGCGTACGTCTAGTAAGGAAGGACTTACTAAGGTAGAGCTTGTCACCTTGTGAATCTCGCGGATTTTCTCTTCCGCTACAACCATCATCCTCCGCACGCAAACCTAATTCGAGTCTTCGTGACAAAGGACTCAGGGCCCTTGACTTCGACATGACGTAGAATGCTGTGGTGTCTTCAGTTACTCCCAGCCTCATCATCAATGAGCTGAGCAAGGATCTGGGACCGGTTCCTGCGCTGAATAATCGCATGCTCAGGGTCCTGGATTCCGTCTCCCTCAAAGCCTTCCCCGGGCAGGTCACCACGCTTCTCGGCTCCAATGGCGCCGGCAAATCAACGACCCTCGCCTGCGCCCAGGGGCTTATGCGCCCGGAAAGCGGAACGGTGCAATTGCTCGGCCAGGATCCCTACGGGGACAATCCAGACCTCCGCTCGCGTGTCGGCGTCATGCTGCAGGACGGCGGGCTGCCACCCTCGATGCGCCCGGTTCCCTTGCTGCGCCATGTCGCGGCCATGTACAAGAACCCAATAGATATTAACGCGCTGATAACGCGTCTAGATCTCGAATCCTTCGGCAGCCGCACCATCCGCCGGCTTTCCGGCGGCCAAAAACAACGCATCGCCCTGGCCCTGGCGCTGGCCGGGGACCCGGAGGTCCTGTTCTTGGACGAGCCAAGCGCGGGACTGGACCCGCAGTCGCGCCAAGTAGTTTTCGACCTGATCAGCGAACAGCGCGACGCCGGCAAGGCGATCGTGCTCACCACCCATCTGATGGATGACGCGCAACGCCTCAGTGATTACGTGTACATCATCGACAAGGGCCGCACCGTTGCGCAGGGCACCGTCGCCGAATTGACGACACTGGCCGCCGCCGAACATGAGACCCGCCCGGTGAGCTTTGGGGCGGCACCTGGCCTCGCGCTACCGCACCCGCCGGCAGGCCTGCACTTGAGCGAAACGGCACCCGGCGAGTACCACCTGACCGGAGTGAGCGCCGCGGAGCATCTGCACTGGCTCACCAGCTGGTGGGCACGCGAGGGAATCCTGCCTAAGCATATGAATCTGCAGGCACGCAGCCTCGAAGATGTTTTTCTGGAATTCGCGCAAAAGGAGGAACCGGCATGAGCCAGACAGCCGCCAAATCCAACGCGGTTTCCACGCCCAAGCGCATCGCGCTCCAGGGCAAATACGAAACGATCATGATGCTCAGCAATGGCGAGCAACTGGTACTCGCGGTGGTGCTGCCTATTATCGCCTTGTTCGGTCTCACCTTTACCGATTTGCTCGAAGGCGTTGCCCCGCGCAGCATCGATGCAGCCGTCCCCGGCGTATTGGCCCTGTGCGTGATCTCCACGGCCTTCACTGGCCAGGGCATTGGAACTGGCTTCGACCGCCGCTATGGCGTGCTGCGGATGTTCTCCACTACTCCCCTGGGAAAGACCGGATTAATCTTCGGCAAGGTCATTGCGGTGCTCACCGTGCTGGCCATCCAGGTAGTCCTCATCACCCTTGTGGCCTTGCTGCTCGGATGGGAGCCAAACCTGTTTGGAATCCTTCCGGCGATCCTGTTCTTGCTTCTCGGGGCAGCGGCCTTCACCGCCCTGGGGCTGTTGATTGCCGGCACAGTTCGCCCCGAAGCCACATTGGCAATCACGAATTTGGCGTGGATCCTGCTCGCCGGAGTGGGCGGGGTGCTCTTCCCGCTGAGCATGGCGCCGCATTGGATCCAGCCGACCCTGGACGCCTTGCCCTCTGCCGCACTCGGCGATGCGATGCGCTCGGCGCTCATAGAAGGCCGGTTCAGCATCGCGAGCGTGATCTTCTTGGTGCTTTGGGCCGCAGCTGGTTCATTTGCTGCCATCAAACTATTCAAATGGAACTAACCAGAACACCAATGAAGGGGAGATTTCCATGTCTTCAGACCTAGCTAAACGAAGCTGGGCTTCCAGGATGCTCGCCAAGATCGGTGACCTCTTCGGAATCATTGTCGCTGCCGCCAATACATGGCTAGGCACTATGCCGCCGAAGGTCACCGGCATCGTCCACGGCCTGGCAATCGCCTCCTTGGTTTCGCAGATCGGGATCATCGTGACCGGCGGTGCGGTGCGGCTGACCAAGTCCGGGCTCGGCTGCTCCCACTGGCCTAACTGCGTCCCGGGGTCGATGACTCCGGTTCCAGAAATGGGTTACCACGGGCTGATCGAGTTCGGGAACCGCCTGCTGACCTTTGTCCTGCTTGCCATCGCGGTGGCGTTCTTGATTTCGATCTGGAATATGCGCAAGAGCCACCCTTCGATCTTCAAGCTCGCAGTGGTGCTGCTGGCAGGCATTCCGGCTCAAGGCGTGATCGGCGGCATTACCGTCTGGACCGATCTGAACCCCTGGGTAGTTTCCCTGCACTTCATACTCTCGGGCACGCTGGTGTGCCTGGCCACAATCCTGGTCAACCGAACCCGCCGCGAGCTGAAACATGACATCACCCCGCCAACGACGAAGACCATTGGGCAATTCGCGACCGCCGCTTGGGTCCTGTCGATGCTTGCCGTCATCATGGGAACGATCGTAACCGGAACCGGTCCGCACGCCGGGGATGCCACCGCTCCCCGGCACCTCTTCGACCCCTTGCTGGTCACGCGCATGCACACCGCCCCGGTGTACCTGCTCGTCCTTGCCACGGTGATCGTCTTGGTACTGGCCTACCGCACCGGAGGCAACGCCAAGCTCCGCGCAGCCAGCTGGTGGCTGGTCGTCGTTATTGCCTTGCAGGCGGCCCTGGGTTACATCCAGCACTTCACCGGTCTACCTATCGGCTTGGTGCTTCTGCACATGCTCGGTGCGAGCCTGCTGATGGTCGCCTCCACGAACCTGTGGGATCGTGCGGCCAGACTGCCGAAGAGCGAGCGCGTCGAGCAGCACTAACAACGGACTCGGCATGGCAAAAGGCTGGAAACCACTTGGTTTCCAGCCTTTTGCCTTCCCATATGGGCTAGCGCATGTTGTGCGAAGCAGGCTCTCCAGCAGCCCCTAGTGCAGCAGCACATAGCGCCCGAAGGCAGGGACCAGTCCCCCGGACAGCCACCAGAGCGGCGACGAGCATTCCTCCGTCGAATGCCGCACCGTAGAATGAATCGCCGCGTAATTGAGCGCGGCCAGTCGGAAATCTCCGTTGAGCTCCACCGATGGCAAGCACCTGCGGGAGCAGCATCAGGGGCACTCGATCAGGGGCACTCGGGTCGAGTCCGTCCAAGGAGACAAAAATCCCCGCCTCCAACTCAATGGAAGCGGGGATTTCAGAGTATTACTTAGCCAAACAGCGGGCTGCCGACGAACGGGTCAATGGCCAGCGCCAAGAACACGATCGATAGGTAAGTGATCGAAATATGGAAGACCTTCATGGCCTTGCGATTCATCTCAGCAGGGCTGTGATCGCGCTGAGCCTCGCGGTAGAGCACATGTGATTCGTAGACGAACCAAACGCCTGCCCCGCCGGCGATCGCGGTGTAAACGATGCCCGCATATCCCATGGGCAGCAGCAGCAGGGAGCAGACCACCGTGGCCCAGGCGTAGAGAACTACCTGCACCGACACACGGCGGGCATTGGCGATCGCTCCAAGCATCGGCACCGAGGCGGCGTTGTAATCATCTGCATACTTCATGGACAGTGGCCAGTAGTGCGGCGGGGTCCAAAGGAAAATCACCAGGAATAGGATGATCGCCGGCCATTCCACGGTCTCGGTGACCGCCGCCCAGGCGATAAGGACCGGCATGCAACCGGCAATGCCGCCCCAGACGATGTTCTGCGAGGTGCGGCGCTTGAGGATCATCGTGTAGAGAACTACGTAGAGAAGGATCGCGGCAAGTCCCAGGGCCGTGGCCAGCGGATTGGTGCCGAACCAGAAGACAACGAGCGATGCGATCGCCAAGACCCAAGAGAAGATCAGGGCCTCGCGCGGGGTGACGTCACCGGTAACCAAAGGCCGCCCCTTGGTGCGCTTCATCAACTTATCCATGTCGCGATCGAGGTAGCAGTTGAATGCGCTTGCCGCGCCGGCGGCCATGGCACCGCCAAGAATGGTAGCAACCATCAACCAGACGGCGGGGAAACCGCGCTCTGCGAAGATCATTGTCGGCAAGGTGCTCACCAGGAGCAGCTCTACGACGCGAGGCTTGGTGAGCGCCAGATAGGCACGGGCCTTGCGCTTGGCAAAATCCCCAGCATTTTCGTCAGGTTGGCGCGATGAGCGCGGTACTAACGATCCGGCGACGCTAAGAGTCTTCAATTAAACGCACTCAGTTCTACACGGGTACAAGACAGACACCACTTATTCTACGACGAATAGAACTCGGACGGTAGTTGCTTGATGTAAGTATTCATGGCCAACCGCGTGATTCCGGTCATCTTTACCCCTCTGCCATCCTCGGGGTGCAGCCTCGCATACTCCGTAACGCTGGGCCGCAGCCACTAGCCGGCACCCGCGTCGAGCGGCAGCACCGCCACCCCGGCCCGAAAGCAACAACCCCCAAAGTTTGTGAATCACAGAACAACAACAACATAACATTGTAGGGCAAGGGGTTTCCCAAGCTTCAAGCACAACCTCACCTGGATGGCCAAGGCTCTCCGCGCGATAACCATTTCCCCACGACCCTCAAGCGAGCGCGGCATGGCATTCGCGCACCGCCGGAGCGGCGGAGAGAGGCCCAAATCAACACCGCGTGTCGTTGCCGCATCCCGGGCCACGGGAGGCTCGCCCTCCGGTTGTGACCTCGGCAATGTTCGATGGGTCAAAGATTGATGCAAAATGTGCGTGTCATGTTTGTTCAACCCATACAGTCATAGAGCGATTCGCGATACAGTGGACACTAATCGCGCCGTCGCCACCTAATACCCCAAAAAGCTCGACTACGGGTAGCAGGGTCGACGGCGTATTGCGTGTCAGCGGGATAAACCCCGTCCAAGCCTGAATGGAAGGAACGCCGCAGTGGCGATTGAATCCTTAGTAGAAGAGTTCTCACTTACCGAGTTGGATCGTAAGGCCATCGACACCACTCGTGTCCTGGCAGCCGACGCAGTAGAAAAAGTTGGCAACGGCCATCCCGGTACCGCCATGAGCTTGGCTCCGGCTGCGTACCTGATCTTCCAGAAGCACCTGCGTCACGACCCGAAGGATCCGAACTGGATCGGTCGCGACCGCTTTGTGCTCTCCCCCGGTCACACCTCGCTGACCCTCTACCTGCAGCTCTTCCTCTCGGGCTACGGCCTGGAGATGGAAGATATCGAAGCGCTGCGCACCTGGGGCGCGAAGACTCCGGGCCACCCGGAATACGGCCACACCGCCGGCGTAGAGATCACCACCGGCCCGCTGGGCCAGGGCCTGGCCTCGGCCGTTGGCTTCGCTTACTCCCAGCGCCGCATGCGCGGCCTGCTGGATCCGGCAGCAGAAGCCGGCACCAGCCCGTTTGACCACACCGTGTACGTCATCGCCTCCGATGGCGACCTGCAGGAGGGTGTCACCTCCGAGGCCTCCTCGCTGGCTGGCCACCAGGAACTGGGCAACCTTGTCGTTATCTACGATGACAACAAGATCTCCATCGAAAACGACACCGACATTGCGTTCACCGAAGACGTGCTGGGCCGCTACGACTCCTACGGCTGGCACACCCAGCGCGTGGACTGGACCGTGACCGGCGAATACATCGAAGACATGCATGCCCTGGACGCCGCAATCCGCGCCGCCAAGGCCGAGACCTCCCGTCCCTCGATGATCGCGCTGCGCACCATCATCGGCTGGCCTTCGCCAACCAAGCAGAACACCGGCGGCATCCACGGTTCGAAGCTCGGCGGCGAAGAAGTCGCAGGGCTGAAGAATGTCCTGGGCTTCGACCCTGAGCAGTCCTTCCACATCGATGAGGAAGTACTCGCCCACGCCCGCGAGGTAGTGACCCGCGGTGCGGAGCTGCACGAGTCGTGGAACGAGACCTTCGAAGCGTGGAAGCGCGCCAACCCCGAAGAGGCAGCGCTGCTTGAGCGCCTGCAGGCAGGGGAACTGCCGGAGGGCTGGACCGAAAAGATCCCGACCTTCGAACCAGGTTCCACCATGGCTACGCGCGCCGCTTCGGGCAAGGTCATCAACGCGATCGCCGATGAGCTGCCGGAACTGTGGGGCGGCTCCGCGGACCTCGCCGGTTCGAACAACACCACCATCGCCACCGCGAAGTCCTTCGCACCCGAGCGCCGCTCCACCGATTCCTGGGATGCCAGCCCCTACGGCCGGGTGCTGCACTTCGGCATCCGCGAGCACGCCGCCGCGTCGATCGTGAACGGCATCGTGCTCTCTTCCCCGACCCGCGCGTTCTCCGGAACCTTCCTGATCTTCTCGGACTACCAGCGTCCGGCCATCCGCCTGGCCGCCTTGATGGGCATCCCGTCGATCTTCGTCTGGACCCACGACTCGATCGGCCTGGGCGAGGACGGCCCGACCCACCAGCCGGTGGAGCAGCTCGCTTCCTTGCGCATCATCCCGAACTTCGACGTCGTCCGTCCGGCCGACGCCAACGAGGTCGCCTACGCCTGGCGCGGCATGCTGGAGTTGACCGGCACCCCATCGGGTATCGTGCTCTCCCGGCAGAACCTGCCGATCTATGACCGTTCGGCGCCAGGCTTCCGCGGTGCCGAAGGCACCCTGAAGGGCGGCTACATCCTGGCCGAGGCCGTCCGCGAGGGCGCCGAGACCACCCCGGATGTCATCTTGCTGGCCACCGGCTCCGAGGTCGAGCTGGCCGTCGAAGCCCGCGAGGCACTGGCCGCGAAGAACATCGCCGCCCGCGTCGTCTCGCTGCCGAGCTTCGAGTGGTTCGCCAAGCAGGACGCCGCTTACCGCGAAGAGGTGCTCCCGGCGGCCATCACCGCCCGCGTGTCGGTGGAAGCCGGCGTAGCCCAGGGCTGGCGCGAGCTGGTCGGCGCCGCAGGCGAAATCATCTCCCTGGATCACTTCGGTGCATCCGCAGACTACAAGAAGCTCTACAGCGAATTCGGGATCACCACCGATGCAGTTGTCGCAGCCGCCGAAAAAGTTGTTAAGTAAAGGAACTGGCACACATTATGAGTAACCCAAATACCCAGGCCCTGTCCGACGCCGGCGTTTCGATCTGGCTGGACGACCTTTCCCGCGAGCGCCTGACCAGCGGTTCGCTGGCCAAGCTCATCGAAGAGCAAAACGTCGTCGGCGTGACCACCAACCCGTCGATCTTCGCCGCGGCACTGACCAACGCAGCGGTCTACGGCGAGGCCATCGCCGAACAGCGCCACAAGTCGGTCGAAGACGCGATCACCGAGATCACCAGCGACGACGTTGCCGCCGCCTGCGATCTCTTCCGCCCGGTCTACGACTCGAGCAACGGCTTCGACGGCCGCGTGTCCATCGAGGTCGACCCGCGTCTGGCCCATGACACCGCGCAGACCATCGTCCAGGCCAAGGCCCTGCACGAACGCGTAGCCCGCGAAAACGTGCTCATCAAGATCCCCGCCACGCTGGCCGGCCTGGAGGCCATCACCGAAACCATCGCGGCGGGCATCAGCGTCAACGTCACGCTGATCTTCTCGCTGGAACGCTACCGCGAGGTCATCAACGCGTACCTGATCGGCCTGGAGAAGGCCAAAGCCAAGGGCTTGGACCTGTCCAAGATCCACTCGGTCGCCTCCTTCTTCGTCTCCCGCGTGGACTCGGAAATCGACAAGCGCCTGAACGCCATCGGCACCGAGGCGGCACTGGCACTGCGCGGCCAGGCCGGTGTGGCCAACGCCCGCCTGGCCTACCAGGTCTTCGAGGAGACCTTCGCCTCGGCACGCTACGAAGCGCTGGCAGCCTCCGGGGCCAATGTGCAGCGTCCGCTGTGGGCTTCGACCGGTGTGAAGGATCCTGCCTACCCATCCACCCTGTACGTCACCGAACTGGTGGCACCGCAGACCGTGAACACCATGCCGGAAAAGACCCTGGAGGCCACCGCCGCAGAGGCCGAGGTCCGCGGAAACGTGGTTTCGGGCAGCTACGCCCAGGCCAACGGCGTGCTCGACGCGCTCGCGGCCCAGGGCGTGGACTACAACGAGGTTGTGTCGCTGCTCGAGGTCGAAGGCGTTCAGAAGTTCGACGTCGCCTGGAACGAACTGCTCGAGGACATGTCTGTGGCTTTGAAAGAGGCCAAGTAGATGGAGTTGGGCTTAGTTACTTCCGGCGCGGCCCTCGCCTCGGTCGACCGGCTGCTTCCGCAGCTCATCGAGGCTAAGGTCGGCAGCCGCATCGCCGGCCAGGACCCCACCGTGTGGGGTGCCGAGGCCGAAGCCGAGTCCGCCATGCGCCTGGGCTGGACCCAGCCCTTCGAAGCCGCCGCAAAGCTGCTTCCGCAGATCCTTGAGCTGCGCGAGCAGCTGCTGGCCGAGGGCCTGACCCGGATCGCCCTGTGCGGCATGGGCGGCTCCTCGCTGGCACCCGAGGTGATCGCCGCGCATGACGAGGTTGACCTGGTCATCTGCGATACCACCGACCCGCAGATGGTTTCCGAGATCGTGAACACCGAGCTGGAGCGCACCGTCGTGGTCGTCGCCTCCAAATCGGGGTCCACCGTGGAAACCGATTCGCAGCGCCGCGCCTTCACCGCGGCCTTCGAGGCCGCCGGCATCGATCCGGCTACCCGGCTGGTGCTCGTCACCGATCCGGGTTCCCCGATGGACAATCCCGAAGGGGTGCGCGCGGTCTTCAATGCCGACCCGAATGTGGGCGGGCGCTACTCGGCGCTGACCGCCTTCGGACTGGTGCCTTCGGGCCTTGCCGGGGCCGATATCGAAGCGCTGATCGAAGAGGCCGGGTTGATCTCGGACCTGCTCAGCGGCGACGACGAGGACAATATTGCGCTGCACCTGGGCGCCGCGCTGGTTACCGCCGGCCGCGACAAGCTGGTGATCGCGGAAATCGGCGACGCCCTGCCGGGCTTCGGGGACTGGGCCGAACAGCTCATCGCCGAATCCACCGGCAAGCTCGGCAAGGGAGTGCTCCCGGTGGTGGCCCACGCGGACGCGCCCGAGCTGGAGCAGGTGGCCGCCGATGTGCTGCCGCTCTACCTGCACGAACAGCTGCCCGCGGAAATTGATGAGGAGGCCACCGCGATCCACCTCAGTGCACCGCTGGGCACCTCGTTCATGATCTTCGAGTACGCAACCGCCGTGGCCGGCTACCTGCTGGGCATCAACCCGTTTGACCAGCCCGATGTCGAGGCCGCCAAGATTGCCGCGCGCTCGCTGCTCGACGCGCCGACCGCCGGATCCCCGGATGCGGTGGACGGCAGCGTCGAGCTGTTCGGCACGCAGGCCGCCGATCTGGCCGGCGCGCTCGATGCGCTGACCGCGCAGCTGGGCGAGGATGGCTACCTGTCCATCCACGCCTACCTGGACCGCCACGGCGACAAGGATCTGGAGGCGCTGCGCGACCTGCTGGCCGAACGCACCTCACGTCCGGTGACCTTCGGCTGGGGGCCACGCTTCTTGCACTCCACCGGCCAGTACCACAAGGGCGGCCCCCGCCAGGGGGTCTTCCTGCAGGTGACCGCGAACCACGAGCAGGACCTGGAGATCCCGGGCCGCGCCTACAGCTTCGGCGGTTTGATCACCGCCCAGGCTACCGGCGACGGTGCGGTGCTCGCGGACGCCGAACACGGCCGTCCGGTGCTGCGCGTGAATCTAACCGATCGCGCCGCGGGTATCGCGGCGCTGCTTGAGGCTGCGAGCTAAGAACAAAATATGAGCAATCCACTTCGCGACGCCCGCGACCGGCGGCTTAACCGCATCGCCGGTCCGGGCGCGCTGGTGTTCTTCGGAATCACCGGCGACCTGGCCCGCAAAAAACTGATGCCCGCGGTCTATGACCTGGCCAACCGCGGCCTGCTACCCCCGAACTTTGCCATCGTCGGCTTCGGCCGCCGCGACTGGTCCGCCGAGGACTTCGCCAACCAGGCCCGCGAATGGATCCTGGCCAGCGCGCGCACCCCGTTCAACGAGACGGTGTTCGACCAGCTGGCCTCCGGAATGCGTTTCATCTCCGGGGCCTTCGACGACGACAACGCCTATGAGCAGCTCTCCGCCACCCTGGACGAGCTGGCCGATTCGCGCTCCACCGGACGCAACCACGCCTTCTACCTGTCCATCCCGCCTAGCTGGTTCGACGTGGTCTGCCAGAAGCTCTCCGAGCACAAGCTCGCCAAGGATGAGAATCCCGGCTGGGAGCGCGTGGTCATCGAGAAGCCCTTCGGCCACGACCTGGAAAGCGCCCGCGAGCTCAACGAGATCGTCGAGTCGGTCTTCCCGCCCGATGCGGTATTCCGCATCGACCACTATCTGGGCAAGGAAACCGTGCAGAACCTGCTGGCCCTGCGTTTCGGCAACCAGATGTTCGAGCCATTGTGGAACAACAAGTACGTGGACCACGTGCAGATCACCATGGCCGAGGATATCGGCATCGGCGGGCGCGCCAGCTACTACGACGGGGTGGGCGCGGCCCGCGACGTCATCCAGAACCACCTGCTGCAGCTCCTCGCCCTGACCGCCATGGAAGAGCCCATCTCCTTCGACGCAGATCACCTGCGCGCCGAGAAGGAAAAGGTGCTCACCGCGGTGCAGCTGCCCGAGGATCTGGGGGCCGCCAGCGCCCGCGGCCAGTACACCTCCGGGTGGCAGGGCGGCGAAGAGATAGTCGGCTTCCTCGACGAGGAGGGCTTCAACCCGAAGTCCAAAACCGAAACCTACGCGGCGGTGCGGCTGAACATCAACACCCGCCGCTGGGACGGGGTGCCCTTCTACCTGCGCGCCGGCAAGCGCCTGGGTCGCCGCGTCACCGAGATCGCGGTGGTCTTCAAGCGCGCACCGAACCTGCTGTTCACCGACCACGCGGATGACGAGTTCGGGCAGAACGCCTTCGTGATCCGCGTGCAGCCCGATGAGGGCGCGACCATCCGCTTCTCCTCCAAGGTGCCCGGCACCCAGATGGAGATCCGCGACGTGACCATGGACTTCGGCTACGGCAACGCGTTCACCGAGTCCTCCCCGGAGGCCTACGAACGCCTGATCCTCGACGTGCTGCTCGGCGAACCGCCGCTGTTCCCGCGCCACGAAGAGGTCGAACAGTCCTGGCGCATCCTCGACCCGTTCGAGGATTACTGGGCCGCACAGCCCGAACAGCCAGACCCCTACCTGCCCGGCTCCTGGGGCCCGGCCAGCGGCGATGAGCTGATGGCCAAAGACGGAAGGACGTGGCGACGCCCATGATGATCGATCTTCCCAACACGACCACCTCGAAGGTGGCCAAGAAGCTGCTCTCCTCGCGCCGCACCCACGGCGTGGTGGCCCTGTCCCGGGTGCTGACTCTGGTGGTCATCACCCGCGAGGGCTTCGCGGAGAACGCCATCGAGGCGGCCAACCTGGCCAGCCGCGAACACCCCTGCCGCATCATCGTGGTGGTGCGCGGCTCGGAGAAGGGCGAGAACCGGCTCGACGTGCAGATCCGCGTCGGCGGGGACGCCGGGGCCTCCGAGGTCATCGTGATGCGCACGCATGGCCCGGATATGGCCGCCGACGAGGCGCTGATCTCCGCGCTGCTGCTGCCCGACGCGCCGATCGTGGCCTGGTGGCCGCACGGGGTCCCGGCCGACCCGTACAACACCGCGCTGGGCAAGCTGGCGCACCGGCGGATCACCGACTCGAACGAGACCAAGGATCCTACCGAGGCGCTCTTCCAGCGCGCGAGCACCTACCGCGCCGGGGACACCGACCTGGCGTGGACCCGCATCACTCTCTGGCGCGCCCAGCTGGCGAGCATTATCGATTTGATCGGTACCGAGGGCTTGAGCGGCATCACCGTGAAGGGTTCGGAGAACTCTCCGTCCACCTCGCTGCTGGCGGCCTGGCTGACCATGGCCTTGGACGTCCCGGTGACCATCGCGGCGGATAAGTCCACCGGCGGGCTCTCCAGCGTGCGTCTGGCTCGTGAGGATGGCGACGTGGAGCTTTCCCGTCCCTCCGGAGCCGTGGCCCACCTCTACCTGCCGGGCAGCGCGCCGCAGCGCATCTCGCTGCCGCGCCGCTCGGTGGCCGAATGCCTGGCCGAGGAGATGCGCCGCCTGGACGCGGACGATGTCTTCGGCGAGGTCATCACCCGCGGGCTGAACCTGACCAACCTAAGGAGCATCATTCCCAGTGATCGCTAGACAGATTGTCATCCATGAAGACACCGCCGCCACCGCGCACGGGGTCGCAGCCCGGCTGATCACCTCCATCGCCGATGCGATCGCCGCCCGCGGGGTCGCCCACGTGGTGGTGACCGGCGGCACGCTGGGCATCGCGGCGCTGGTGGCCGTGGCGCAGAACCCGGCGAAGGCTTCGGTGAATTGGTCCCAGGTGCACTTCTGGTGGGGAGATGAGCGCTTCGTCGCCGCCGGCAGCACCGATCGCAACGCGGTGCAGGCCGAACCGCTGTTCGCCGCCCTGGACGAGCTGGGCCTTGACCGCGGCACCGTCCACGTGATGGGTGACAGCGACGCCTACGCCAGCGCCGAGGACGCGGCGGCCGCCTACACGCAGCTGCTCGCCGAGGAGGCCGGCGACGGCGCGGCGAACCCGGTCTTCGACGTGCTGATGCTCGGCATGGGCCCGGATTCGCACGTCGCCTCGCTGTTCCCGGACCACACGCGCTCCACCGAGCTCGGGGCGATCGCGGTGCACGACTCCCCCAAGCCGCCACCGCACCGGGTGTCGCTGACCATGAGCACCATCAACACGGCCCGCGAGGTCTGGCTGCTGGTCTCCGGCGCGGAGAAGGCGCCGGCCCTGGCCGCCGCCCAGCACGAGGTCAACGAAGCCAAGGTGCCGGCAAGCGCCGTGCAGGGCACCGAGGCTACCCGCTGGCTGATCGACCGCAGCGCCGCGACGCTGCTCTAAGCCTCACCGCAGACCGGTGCCGCCCAAAAGCCATGGGCGGCACCGGTCTTTGTGATTTGAAAGGACCCTGGACATGACCGCGCAGCAACAGCCGGCAGAGGCACGGCGCATCACGGTGATCGGTGCCGGAGTGATCGGGCTGTCCACCGCCCACGAGCTGGCCAGCGCCGGCCACCGCGTCACCGTAATCACGGATCAAGACCCATTGGAGACCGTCTCCGCGGTGGCCGCCGCCATCTGGTTCCCCTACCACTCGGAGAACTCCCCCGCCGCGGATTTGCTGCTGGCACGCTCGCTGGCGCGGTTCGAAGAACTGGCGTCCATCCCCGAAACCGGAGTGGATCTGCGTTCGGGCTTGAACGTCGATCATCTGCCCGGGGCCGACCGCTCCTGGACCAGAATCGTTGCGAAGACAATCGAAGCGCCAAAGGCAGATTTGCCCGAAGGCGCCCACGCCGGAGTCTACGCGCGCCTGCCGATCATCGACATGACCACCTACCTTTTGTGGCTGCGCAATGAGGCCGAAGCACTCGGGGTGGTTTTCATCCACGGTACGGTCATGGATCTTAGGGAGCTGCAGGGCGGCGCAGATCTTGTAGTCATCGCCGGCGGGCTGCGCGGTGGACAGCTCTTGGGCGATGATGAGTCCGTCTACCCGATCCGCGGCCAGGTGGTACGCCTGGCCAATACGAAGAAGCTCACCGACTGGCTGTGCGACGACGACTACCCCGGCGGGGTCAGCTACATCATTCCCCGGCGCGAGGACATCATTGTCGGCGGCACCGACACGGCCAATGATTGGAACCGCGAGGTCGAGCCGGACACCGCGGCGGCGATTCTGCGCCGCGCCACCGAGCTGGTGCCAGAACTCGAAGGGCTGGAGGTCCTGGAGCACAAGGTGGGACTTCGCCCGGCGCGCGATGCCATCCGCCTCGAACGCGTTGCGGGACACCAGTTTCCGGTGATTGCCGCCTACGGCCATGGCGGCGCGGGTGTCACCCTGTCGTGGGGTACCGCGCAGCGCGTCGTCGAGCTGGTCGGCGAGATTCACTAGCCGCTCGCGTTCCCCGAAGGTCCTCGAAGGCAAATCCCGATTATGCGGTTTGACTTCGGGGATCCATGCTTTACTCTCGATGCTCGATGCACCGGGCGGCCCAATTAGATGAGATGCATATCACGGATTAGTACCTTGAAGACAGGCGTAGTATTTCATTCGTTACTCGCGCTCGCGCTTCCGCACGGCGTCACTACGACCAATGTGAAATCATGCTCGCAAAGAAGTCCGGACTCCAAGTGAGCCCTCGCCACAATCCCCTGGCCCGGCCAGCGCAACTGGTCGCCCTGGGGTTCCTAGGCGCCATCCTGATCGGTGGCCTGCTGCTCGCCACACCGTGGGCACACACCGATGGACGATTCACCCCACTGATCGACGCGCTGTTCACCGCCACCTCGGCGGTCTGCGTCACGGGGCTGACCGTGGTGGACACCGCAACCCATTACACGCTCTTCGGCAAGCTCATCATCTTGGCGCTCATTCAGCTCGGCGGGTTGGGCATCATGCTTGTCGCCTCCCTGCTGAGCATGCTGCTCATGGGCAAGATCGGGTTGCTCACCCGGCAGTCCTCCCAGCGCGAAAGCAAGGCCATGAGCGGTCAGGACGTCCGCACAGCCACGAAAACCATTCTGCTCTTCTCCCTGTCCCTCGAAGCGGTCACCGCGGTGCCACTGGCCCTGCGCTTCTGGCTGGGCTACGACTACGATGTGCCCTCGGCCCTATGGCACGCGGTGTTCCATGCGGTGTCCGCGTTCAACAACGCTGGATTCGCGCTCTATTCGGACAGCCTCATGGGTTTTGTGGACGACCCGTGGATCAGCTTGCCGGTCAGCTTCGCGATCATCCTCGGCGGACTCGGCTTCCCGGTACTCGTTCAGCTGCGCCGCTACGGACGCAACACGCTCAAATGGAGCATGAACACCCGACTCGTGCTGCTCATGACCGGCCTGCTGCTGCTCGGCGGTACGGTGTTCATCACCGCCATGGAGTGGAATAATCCCCAAACCCTTGGCACCTTGGACCCGGCGGCACGCGTGCTCGCCGGCTTTTTCCACTCGGTGCAAACTCGTACCGCCGGGTTCAACTCCATCGATATCGGCGCCATGCACCCGGCCTCGTGGCTCGGCATGGATGTGCTCATGTTCATCGGTGCCGGCCCTGCCGGTACCGCCGGTGGCATCAAGGTCACCACCGCGGCGGTGCTCCTATTTATCATTCTCACCGAGCTGCGCGGCGAAACGGCCGTCAATGTGCTGGGCAAACGGCTTTCGCGGTCCATTCATCGCCAAGCGCTGACGGTCACGCTCTTGGGCGCCGCCGCGGTCTTCGCGGGAACCATGGGATTGTTGCTGCTGACGCCGTATTCGCTGGATCGTTGCCTCTTCGAGGCCACCTCGGCCTTCGCCACCGTTGGCCTGTCCACCGGCATCACCCCCGACCTGCCCGATGCCGGCAAGAGCATCCTGATCGCGCTCATGTACTTAGGGCGCGTCGGAGTGCTCTCGCTCGGTTCGGCCCTCGCCTTGCGCGACCGCAAGGCCCTCTACGAACTTCCAAAAGAAAGGCCCGCAATTGGGTAAGCTACTGAATTTCCGCTCAGACTCGAAGCATATTGCCGCCGCCGACTCGGTTGCGGTGATTGGCTTGGGGCGCTTTGGCGCTTCGCTCGCCATGGAATTGATGAAATCGGGCACCCATGTACTGGGCATCGACTTGAACGAGGATAATGTCCAGGCGTTGAACGGTGAGCTGACCCAGGTGGTGCGGGCGGACGCCGCACGCCGCGAGGTGCTCGAGCAGCTCTCAATTCAGGACTTTGACCGCGTAGTGGTCGCCGTAGGCAGCCATCTGCAGTCCTCCATCCTATGCTGCTCGCTGCTGGTCAGCATGGACATTCCATTGATTTGGGCGAAGGCTCAGGATGACCGGCACGGGCTGATCCTCGAACAACTTGGGGTGCACCACATTGTCTACCCCGAAAAGGATATGGGCCGGCGCGTAGCCCATCTGGTGCGCGGCTCGATCATGGATTACGTGGAGGTCGATCCGGGCTACGCCCTGGTGAAGATGACCGCACCGGCAAGCCTGCATGGGATGCGGTTGAGCGAGATGGGAGTCCGGAAGAAGTACCGGGTGACCATCGCAGCGAAGGCCAACGCCTCCGGCATTTGGCAGAATACCGATGCGGACACCGTGCTTGTCGAAGGGGACCGCGTGCTGGTGCTCGGATCCACCGCGGACACCGATCGCTTCGGCCAGCTGCGCTAGGCGGCACAAGCGAATCGAGGCTTAACTAGGAAAGGGGACCCACTGTCGTGGGTCCCCTTTCCTAGTTGTCTGCTATGACTCGATGCTGAAGCGCATGACCAGGGCTAGGCCAATGATGACCGCGCCCCAGACCAGACCAAGAACAATGGTGATGCGGTTCAGGTTGCGCTCGGCAACACCGGACGAACCCATCGAGCTGGTCATGCCGCCACCGAACATGTCGGACATACCGCCGCCTCGACCCTTATGGAGAAGGATCAATAGGGTGAGCAGGACACTGGTGATACCCAGCAGTACCTGCAGAATGATCTTGATGATATCCAAGTCGACGGTTCCTTAATTAGATTCAGTCGGTGACGAGATGGTGCTCGAACCTAACAATATTAGCAAACTCTTCGGCATCCAAACTAGCACCGCCGACCAGCAGGCCATCAACATCGCGTTCACGCATGATCTGCGCGGCATTTGCGGCCTTGACGCTTCCGCCATAGAGCAGGCGTGCCTTCTGCGCAATCTCCTCGCCGAAGCGCTCGATCAATGCTCCGCGAATCGCGGCGCACATTTCCTGCGCATCGGCCGGGCCCGCCACTTCGCCGGTTCCGATAGCCCACACCGGCTCGTAAGCGATGACGAGGGTTTCGGCCTGTTCGGCGGTGACGCCTTCCAGGGACTCGGCAAGCTGGTTCAGCGTGTAGGCAACATGCTCGTTCGCCTGGCGCACCTGGAGCCCTTCGCCGACGCAAAGCACCGGGGTCAGCTCGTGGCGGTACGCGGCGGCAAGCTTCGCGGCAATCACAGCGTTGGACTCGTTGTGGTATTCGCGGCGCTCCGAGTGGCCGACCAGCACGTAGCTGCAGCCAAGCTTATTCAGGAACTGGCCGGAGATCTCCCCGGTATAGGCTCCCGAGTCCTGTGCGGACAGGTCCTGTGCGCCGTAGACGACGTCCAGCTTGTCGCCCAGGGTCAGGGTCTGCACACCGCGGATGTCGGTGAACGGCGGGAACACCGCAACCTCGGCACGGTCGTAATCGTGCTGCGCATCCTTCAGCGTCCACGCGAGCTTCTGCACCAGGGTGATGCCCTGGACGTGGTCCATGTTCATCTTCCAGTTGCCCGCGATCAGCGGCTGGCGCACGTAGGCGCCGTTATTCGACATCGTCATAAATTTAGCCTTCCAAAGCGGCAACACCCGGCAGGGTCTTGCCTTCAAGGTATTCGAGCGACGCTCCGCCACCGGTGGAGATGTGGCCGAAGTCGTCCTCCGAGAAGCCCAAGGCACGTACCGCGGCGGCTGAGTCGCCACCGCCTACGACGCTAAACGCCTCGGAACCTGCCAATGCCTGGGCCACCGTGCGGGTGCCCTCGGCGAAGGCCGGGATCTCGAAGACGCCCATTGGGCCATTCCAGAACACGGTGTTTGCGCTCTTGATGTAGCTTGCGAACAGCTCGGCGGACTTCGGTCCAATATCCAGGCCCAATCCGTTCGAGCCGAAGCTGGCTTCTTCGATCTTGTCGGCGGCAAGCACCTCGTGCTCGGCGTCTGCCCCGAACTTGCTGGCCACGACGACGTCCGATGGAACGATGATGTCGCAACCGAGCTTTTCGGCGCGGGCCAGGTATTCCTGGCAAACCGGGATCTGGTCTTCTTCAAGCAGCGAGCCGCCGATGGCGTATCCCTGGGCCTTGAGGAAGGTGAATGCCATGCCGCCACCGATCAGCAGCTGATCGGCCTTGCCTAGCAGGTTGTCGATGACCGCGAGCTTGTCCGAAACCTTCGACCCGCCCAGGACGACCACGTAGGGACGCTTTGGCGCTTCGGTCAGGGTCTTGAGAACCTTGACCTCGGTTGCCACCAGGTCACCCTGGTAGCTCGGCAGCAAGGCAGCGATGTCGAATACCGAGGCGTGCTTGCGGTGCACTGCACCGAAGGCATCGTTGACGTAGGCGCCGTTGTCGCCGGTCAGTGCGGCCAGCGCCGTGGCGAATTCTTCACGCTCGGCGTCTACCTTGGAGGTCTCGCGGGCGTCGAAGCGCACGTTCTCGAGGACCAGTACCGCACCCTCGGCCAAGGCGGCGGCGGATTCGCGAGCCGAAGCTCCTACTACATCCGTTGCCACGGTGACATCGAAGTCTGCAAGTTCGTTCAAGCGGTGAGCGGCAGGCTCGATGGAGTACTTCGAATCGACCTGGCCCTTAGGGCGACCCAGGTGTGCCATCACGATGACCTTGGCGCCAGCCTCGGTCAGTTTGGTGATGACCGGAAGGGACGCGCGCACGCGTCCGTCATCGGTTACGGTCGCCCCGTCGAGCGGTACGTTCAGGTCGCTTCGGACCAATACGTACCGCCCGCGGACACCGTCAGCGAGTAATTCGTCGAGAGTGTGAGAAGACATGTCTCTAGGTTATCGACTAGAGGCTTGATCCCACGAATTCAACAAGGTCAACAAGTCGCGAGGAGTAGCCCCACTCGTTGTCGTACCAAGCCACAACCTTGACGGTGTTGCCAATCACGGAGGTCAGGCCGGAGTCGAAAATGGCGGAGTGCTTGTTCGTCACAATGTCGGAGGAAACCAGCGGATCGGTCGAGTACTCGAGGTAGTCGGCCAGCTTGCCTTCGGTGGCAGCCTTTTCGAAGGCGGCGTTGATTTCTTCAACGGTGGCGGTGCGAGCCAGGTTGACGGTCAGATCGGTGGCCGAGCCGGTTGGTACCGGTACGCGCATTGCGTAACCGTTAAGCTTGCCCTTCAATTCCGGAAGCACCACGCCGATGGCCTTGGCGGCACCGGTGGAGGTCGGGATCAGGTTCAGCGCAGCGGCGCGGGCACGGCGTGGGTCGCTGTGCGGTGCATCCTGCAGGCGCTGGTCGGCGGTGTATGCGTGGATGGTGGTCATCAGGCCGTCAACAATGCCGAATTCATCGTTCAAAACCTTGGCCATTGGGGCCAGGCAGTTGGTGGTGCACGATGCGTTCGAAATGATGTTGTGCGTAGCCGGATCGTACTTGTCGTGGTTGGCGCCCATCACGATGGTGATGTCTTCATCGCTGGCCGGAGCCGAGATGATGACCTTTTTTGCACCGGCGGTGATGTGCTTGCCAGCGTCGGCAGCCTTGGTGAAGAATCCGGTCGATTCGATGACAACGTCGACGTTCAATTCGCCCCATGGCAGGTTTGCCGGGTCGCGCTCCGAGAGCACCTTGATGCGGCGTTCTCCGACGACGATGGTGTCGCCATCTACGGATACTGCTTCGCCGACTGGGCCCAGAACGCTATCGAACTTCACCAGGTGCGCCAGTGCATCGATGGAACCGAGGTCGTTGACTGCAACGATTTCGATGTCTGCCTTGTGCGCCAGAGTGGCACGCAGGAAGTTGCGTCCGATACGACCGAAACCATTGATTCCAACACGAGTAGTCATGTGGCTATCTCCTCTAAATGGGATGATTGCGCCACTGCCGTGCTTTTCACGGAAGTGGCCTGCTTATCTAAGAGGACACTCCGTTGTGTCGTGAGTTGCAGACCTCGTGAAACACGAGGTCTGCAACACACCTGATACATCCTACGCGAAATTCGCACAGAATGTGAGCTGAATTACCAGAAGGTTAATTCGGCAATAATTACTTACCTGGAACCACCAGCGAAGCAGCGCCATTGCGAGCGGCTTCGAAGCGAGCCTGGACATCAGCCCAGTTCACGATGTTCCAGAAGGCCTTGACGTAGTCGGCCTTGACGTTGACGTAGTCCAGGTAGAAGGCGTGCTCCCACATGTCCAGCATCAGCAGTGGGATGGTTCCCACTGGGACGTTGCCCTGCTGATCGTACAGCTGCTCGATGACCAGCTGGCCACCTAGCGGCTCGTAGGCCAGAATTGCCCAGCCCGAGCCCTGCAGGCTCATTGCCGAAGCGGTGAAGTGACCGCGGAATCCGTCGAAGGAGCCGAAGAACTCGTCGATGGCCGCTGCCAACTCGCCTACTGGCTTGTCGCCGCCCTCTGGGGAGAGGTTGTTCCAGAAGATCGAGTGGTTGGTGTGTCCACCCAAGTGGAACGCCAGATCCTTCGAAAGCTTCGGAATGTTACCGAATTCGCCCTTTTCGCGGGCTTCTGCCAGCTGCTCCAACGCCGAGTTAGCGCCTGCAACGTAGGTTGCGTGGTGCTTCGAGTGGTGCAGCTCCATGATGCGAGCCGAGATGTTCGGCTCCAGTGCAGCGTAGTCATACTGCAGTTCTGGCAGTGAATAGACAGCCATGATTCTCCTCAATCTTCTCAATTGGTTGAATCTCCGCGGAAGGCCTCCCGCGGGGACACTTTTTACTGTTCCAGTTCATCTACTGGAACACTGGACTCGGTTCCAGGTATTCCCAGATCACCAGCTTTTTTATCCGCCATGGCTAAAAGCCGGCGGATCCGGCCGGCAATCGCGTCCTTGGTCATTGGAGGTTCGGCCATGCGGCCCAATTCATCCAGCGACGCTTGCTTGTGCTCCAGGCGAAGCACCCCGGCATAACGCAGGTGCTCAGGCGCCTCGTCGCCAAGAATCTCCAGTGCGCGCTCCACGCGCGCGCCGGCAGCCACAGCAGCTTGGGCGCTGCGGCGCAGGTTTGCATCGTCGAAGTTCGCTAGCCGATTTGCGGTGGCGCGGACTTCTTTGCGCATGCGGCGCTCTTCCCACACCATCAGCGCGTCGTGTGCGCCCATGCGCGTCAAAAGTTGGGCGATGGCATCGCCATCGCGAATCACCACACGGTCCACGCCGCGTACCTCACGCGCCTTGACCGTCAGGTCCAGGCGCCGAGCAGCACCGACTAGGGCGAGTGCGGCCTCTGGGCCGGGGCAAGTAATTTCAAGTGCCGAACTGCGTCCCGGTTCGGTGAGTGAACCGTGGGACAAGAACGCGCCGCGCCAAACCGCTTCGGCATCGGCAGTGGAACCGTTGACGATCACCGAGGGCAGTCCGCGTACCGGACGTCCGCGCTGGTCGAGAAGCCCGGTTTGGCGTGCCAAAACTTCGCCGTCCTTTGCGACGCGCACGATGTATCGGCTGCCCTTGCGGATGCCGGAACCGGAGACCATGACAATCTCCGCGTCGTGTCCGTAAAGCTCGCCAATGGCGACCTTGAGCCTGCGAGCGGTCGCAGCCAAGTCAACCTCGGCCTCGATTACTATTCGCCCGGAGACAATATGCAGTCCGCCGCTGAAGCGGAGCATGGTCGAAACCTCGGCCTTGCGTACCGATGGCTTGCGAATCTCAACCCGCGACAGCTCGTCTTTGACGGAAGCCGTCAATGCCATGAATCAAACTCCCTTACATAGATCCGATCAGGATCCTATTGCGGTAAACACCTCATGATAGGCCGCCGCTAAGCGCAACGGGTCGTGCTCGGCACGACCGTCAGATACACCTACTCTACTAAAGAAGACACGTGCCCCGA
Source organism: Glutamicibacter sp. BW80 (assembly GCF_002332385.1). Lineage (NCBI taxonomy): Bacteria > Bacillati > Actinomycetota > Actinomycetes > Micrococcales > Micrococcaceae > Glutamicibacter > Glutamicibacter sp. BW80. Next base: position 273,321 of record NZ_NRGV01000030.1, read on the forward strand.
GTTTTTGCGCTGCCAGCTCAAATCTCTCCTTGTTACGAACCCGTGATTCATCAGCGATAATCGCGTCAAATTGCACGTTCGGGGCGTAACGTCCTAAAACCTCCAGATGCGCTGCGGCATCCATTCCCGAGGTTTCGGCGGTGTCAACGGATAGATTCATGGTCAGCAGTTTTTTCGCCGTGGTATCAGCAATGGCTTGACGCATATCGGGCAACAGCAGATGCGGAAGCACCGAGGTGTACCACGAGCCTGGGCCCAGAATGATCCAGTCAGCCAATTCGATCGCGTCCAACGCCTCGGGGCAGGCAGGAGCTCCGTCTGGTTCCAAATACACCTTGGAGACCAGTCCCCCACCTCCCGCTGCGGCTAGCTGCGCCTGGCCATCTATCCGACGCTTGATCAGGGTATCGGTGACTTCGTCGGCTTCAAGAACTTCACCGTGGATCGATAGCGGAACGGTGCTCATGGGCAGCACCTGACCGCGGGCGCCAAGCAAGGCGCCGGCCCAGCGCAGTCCGGCTACCGGACTGTCAAGCAGTTCCCAGAGCGCGAGAATCAGCAGGTTGCCCACCGCATGGCCGTTCAGCGGCTCTTCTGGATGCTCGTCGGATTTGAACCGGTGCTGCATGACATCGCGCCAGGTGCGGCCCCAGTCGTTGTCGTCGCACAGCGCGGCCAGTGCCATGCGCAGATCCCCCGGGGGAAGCACATCGAAGGAACCGCGCAGCCTTCCGGAACTTCCACCGTCGTCGGCCACGGTCACCACGGCCGTCAGTTCGGTGGTGAGCCGGCGCAGCGCCGAAAGCGAAGCAGACAGGCCATGTCCACCACCCAGCGCAACCACCGAGGGGTTGCGCATATCATCGGGCCGGGTAAGGCCTTGAATCGGGATTGGTCCCGTTGCGAATGCCATCGAGGACTACTCCCGGCCTAAGTCACGGTGCGTGATGTTCACACGCACATTGGGCAGCTGCGCCAGGCGGCGCCCCAATTCGATGGTCGTGGCTACCGAACGGTGCTTGCCGCCCGTACAGCCAACGGCAATCGTCGCGTAGTGCTTATTCTCTCGGCGGTACCCCTCGAAGACTGGTTCCAGTGCCTTGAGGTAGTTTTCGATAAATTCGTTGGTTCCCGGCTGGCGCAGGACGTAGTCCGAGACTTCCTTGTCCTTGCCGGTTTGCGGACGCAATTCCGGAACCCAGTGCGGGTTCGGAATGAAGCGCACATCGGCCACGTAGTTGGCGTCGGTGGGCAGACCGTATTTGAACCCGAAGCTCATCACGTTGATCCGCAAGATGATCGGGCCCGATTCGGCAAATAGCTCATTCGCCGAACGCGCCAGGTCATGCACCGACATGGATGAGGAGTCCAGAATAAGTTCAGCGGCTTCACGCAACGGTCCGGTCACGTCCCGCTCCCGCTTGATGCCGTCGACGATCCGCCCGTCGCCCTGCAATGGGTGCGGGCGGCGGCCCTGTTCAAAGCGCCGCACGAGGACCTCATCGCTGGCATCCAAATAGACCAGGCGGTATTTCACCCCGCCGCTGGTGAGCAGCGCCAGGGATTCACGAATTTCTGGAAAGAGATCTTTGGAGCGCACATCCATGACCACTGCCAATCGTGGAATGGTTCCCTGGGAACGGCTCATGAGCTCGGTCAGCATACCCAGCATGGAAGGCGGCAGGTTCTCCACCACATACCAGCCCAGGTCTTCGAGTGCGTGGGCCACGGTGGTTCGACCGGCGCCTGACATGCCGGTGACGATCACGAGCTCGGATTCCGGAGGTTTTACAGCTTCATACTCGGTGGTCATACCTCAAGGCTAGTCGAGAATTTCACCGGTAGTCATGTTCACACCCGCACGTGAAGTATCTTCCAAGGATTCTTTGATGGAAGTCGCAAGCTTTTCCCCGACTCCAGACACCGCCATGAGCTGCTCCAAGGACGCGGCCCGGATCTTTTTCATCGATCCAAAGTGCTTGCGGAGCGCTTCTTGCTTCGATTTGCCTAAGCCCGGAATGGCGTCCAAATCCGAGGAAATCATCGACTTCGAACGCTTGGCTCGGTGGAAGGTAATAGCAAAGCGGTGTGCCTCATCGCGCAGGCGCTGCACCAGGTACAACGCCGCCGAGGCACGCGGCAGGATCACCGGGAAGGGGTCCTCCGGCAGCCAGAGCTCTTCGAGCCGCTTCGCCAAGCCAACGACGGGAATATCATCAATCCCCAAGTCATCGAGGGCTTTTTGAGCAGCAGCTACCTGCGGCGGGCCACCGTCGACGATCACCAAGGATGGCGGGTAAGCGAATTTCTTGACGTCGCTGGCACCGGGCTCAACCTCGCCGGTATTAAAAGTCTCCGGGTCGATTTTTTCCTTCAGGTACCGGCTGAAGCGCCGGTGAATCACGTCGTACATGCTGGCGGTGTCATCCCGCGCGGCATCACCGGTAATCGAGAATTTTCGGTATTCGCTCTTCTTGGGCAGCCCATCTTCGAAGACCACCATCGAGGCGACGACGTTGGTCCCCTGCGTATGCGACGCGTCGTAACATTCGATGCGCAACAGGGCGGTTTCCGCTCCCAGCGCCTCCTGCAGTTCCTGCATCGCGGCCGATCGGGTCGAAATGTCGCCGGCGCGTTTGGACTTGTGCAGGCGCAACGCCTGTTCGGCGTTCTCCACCACGGTTGATGCCAGCGCCGCCTTGTCACCACGCTGCGCGACGCGCAGGGATACCTTCGAGCCACGCAGTTCGGTCAGCCAGGTGGTCACATCTTCAAGGTCATCGGGCAAGGTGGGCACCAGCACTTCGCGCGGGATCCGGTCCGCATGATCGGCATACACCTGGGTGAGCAGCTGTTCGACGAATTCGGCGTCGGTCAGGTCCGCAACCTTTTCGACCACCCATCCGCGTTGCGAGCGGATACGGCCATCGCGCACGTGGAAGACCTGCACCGCGGCTTCAAGTTCATCGGCGTGAATGCCGAAGATATCCGCTTCGGTGCTCTCGGCAAGCACCACCGCATTGCGCTCGAAAACCCTGTTCAGGGCGGCGATGTCGTCGCGATAGCGGGCCGCCTGTTCGTATTCGAGATCGGCGACGGCAGCGTGCATTTGCGCGGTCAGCTCGCGGGTGAACTTTCCCGCCTCGCCGCCCATGAAGGTGCACAGGTCATCGGCCAATGCCCGGTGGTCTTCCGGCGAGATCCGGCCGACACAGGGCGCGGAGCATTTATCGATATACCCCAGCAAGCACGGCCGGCCCGAGGCTTCGGCACGCTTGAACACCCCGGGCGCGCAGGTGCGCACCGGGAAGACGCGCAGAAGCGTATCGAGGGTTTCACGGATCGCCTTGGCCGGGTAGAACGGGCCGAAATACTTCACGCCCTTGCGCTTGTCCCCGCGCATGACCAGGGCGCGCGGGAACTTTTCGTCCATCGTGATGGCCAGGTACGGGTAGGTCTTGTCATCGCGGAAGACAATGTTGAATCGCGGAGTGTACTCCTTGATCCAGGTGTACTCGAGCTGAAGGGCTTCCAGCTCGGATCCGACGGTTGTCCATTCGACGCTGGCCGCGGTGAACACCATCGTGCGCGTTTTAGCGGTCAGGCGTTCGGGGTTAACGAAATATGAGGCCAAACGATTGCGCAGGACACGGGCTTTACCCACATAGATGACCCGGCCGTGCTCGTCGCGGAAGCGGTAGACACCCGGTTTGGTGGGGATATCCGAGGATTTCGGACGGTAGCTGGCTGGATCTGCCATGGCTACTTCGCGTCCGGCGGCAACTGGTTGTACGAGTCGACACGTTCCTGACCGCTCAGCTCGGCGATCGCGTCAACGATCCGGTCCGTCGCGCGGCGGCGTTCGGGCAGCGGGTGCTTGCGGCCCAGCTGGTCAAAGTACAGCGGCTCCCCGTAATGAATGGAGAACTTCGTCGGGCGAATGCCCTTGGTGTCGGCCGGCTGCAGCTTCTCGGTGCCGATCAGTCCCACCGGGATCACCGGGACGCCTGTGGTCAGGGCCAGCCAGCCCACGCCGGTGCGGCCGCGGTAGAGCTTGCCGTCGCGCGACCTGGTACCTTCCGGATAGATGCCGATTCCACTTCCGCTTTCGACGATGTCCACCAGCGAATCCAGAGCCGCCACGGAGGCCGCCTGTTCACCGCGCTGCACCGGGATCGAACCCACGGATTCGAAAAAGGTCTTCATCGCCTTGCCTTTGAGCCCGGGGGTGGTGAAGTATTCGGCCTTGGCGAAAAACGCGACGTCGCGAGGGGTCAACGCCTGGACGATGATCGAGTCGAGGAAGGACAAGTGGTTTGAGGCGACAATGAAGCCACCTTCTTTGGGCACATTATGGATGCCGGTGATCTCCGGACGGCACAAGGTGTGGAGCATGCCGCGGATCGAGGAGCGGGTCATGGTGTAGAGGCTCATTACTTCAGGCCCTCCTGCATCGGCTGTCCGTCTAGCGCAGCGGCGCGTTCTGCGCCCAGCAGCAAGACCGCGAGCTCATGCACGCTATCGGCCAGGTGGTCTGCCGCATCCAGCTCATTGGGAAGCGCAAAACCCCAGCTGACACCAATCGATGCCACCGAGTTTTCACGCGCCGCGTCCAGGTCGTAGTAGCGATCGCCGACGACCACGGTGCGCGCCGGATCCAGGTCGCCCGCTTGCAGTGCGGCCAAGACGATATGCGTTTTGCTCGAGCCCATGGAGCCGTGCTCCGAGGCGTTGCCGAAGATGGCGTCCAGCGAGGAGTCCAGGCCCTGCTTGGCGATCAGCTCCCGCGCAATGGGCTCCGGCTTGGCCGTGGTCACTGCGACGTAGATTCCGGCCGCGCGGAGCGCGGCCAGCAGTTCACGCAGTCCCGGGTACACCCGCGAGGCGGCCATGCCCACCGCGGCGTACCGGGCCCGGTATGCGGCGATGATCTGATCGATATTCTCATCGGTAACACCGTCCAGGGTGCGCAGGCCGATTTGCAGCGGTGGACCCACCAGCGCCTCGACGGCTTCCTCTCCGGGATCGGCGACATCATGCGCCGCGAGGGCATGACGAATTCCGGATGTAATGGAACCTGCGGGGTCCACGAGAGTCCCGTCCAGATCAAAGAGCACGCTTGTTACCGACATATTCACTTAGACATCATCCCATGAAGCGGACTCACGTTAGGAATCCATAACTGAAAACGCATATTCCGCGGGTCCGCCTCGCTCCGGATTTGAGGTTTTAGAGAATTTCGGCCAGGTACTTTCCGGTGTGCGATGCGGAGACCTTCGCCACGGATTCCGGGCTTCCGGTGGCCAAAATCGTTCCGCCGCCCGAGCCGCCTTCCGGCCCCAGATCGATCACCCAGTCGGCCGACTTGATGACGTCCAGGTTGTGCTCGATGGTCAACACGGTGTTTCCCTTGTCCACCAGTCCTTGCAGAACCAGCAGCAGCTTGCGGATGTCTTCGAAGTGCAGACCGGTGGTCGGTTCGTCGAGCACGTAGATGGAGCGGCCGTTTGAGCGCTTCTGCAATTCCGCGGCGAGCTTCACACGCTGCGCCTCGCCGCCCGAAAGCGTGGTGGCCGGCTGCCCCAGGCGCACATAGCCCAGTCCCACATCGACCAGGGTCCTCAGGTGGCGGGCGATCGGGGTGAACGCGGCGAAGAACTCGGCGCCCTCGGAGATCGGCATATTCAGCACGTCCGAGATGTTCTTGCCCTTGTAGAGCACCTGCAGGGTTTCGCGGTTGTAGCGCGCACCCTGGCAGACCTCGCACGGCACGTAGACGTCCGGCAGGAAGTTCATTTCGATCTTCAGCGTGCCGTCACCCGAGCAGGACTCGCAGCGCCCGCCCTTGACGTTGAAGGAGAAGCGGCCCGGCTGGTAGCCGCGCAGCTTCGCCTCGTTGGTCTCCGCAAAGAGCTTGCGGATATTGTCGAAGACTCCGGTGTAGGTGGCCGGGTTCGACCGCGGGGTCCGCCCGATCGGCGACTGGTCCACGTGCACGACCTTGTCCAGGTGCTCCAGGCCCAGCACCCGGGTGTGGCGGCCGGGAACCTGCTTGGCGCCGTTGAGCTTATTGGCCAACACCTTGTATAGGATGTCGTTGACCAGCGTCGACTTGCCCGAACCTGAGACACCGGTAATGGCGGTCAGCACGCCCAGCGGGAACTCCACGGTGACGTCCCGCAGGTTGTTTTCCTTCGCGCCCACCAGCTTGAGCATGCGCTTCTTGTCGGCCTTGCGGCGCTTTTTCGGCAGCTCGATCTGCTTGCGCCCGGAGAGGTAGTCTCCGGTCAGCGAACGGGTGTTCTCCTTCAGCCCCTCCAGCGAGCCGGAATGGACCACCTCACCGCCGTGCTCCCCGGCGCCCGGACCGATGTCCACGATCCAATCCGCCTCGGCGATGGTGTCCTCATCGTGTTCGACGACGATCAGCGTATTGCCCAGCGAACGCAGATGCAGCAGGGTTTCGATCAGCCGGCGGTTGTCGCGCTGATGCAGGCCGATGGAGGGCTCGTCCAGCACGTAGAGCACGCCGACCAGCCCGGAGCCGATCTGCGTGGCCAGGCGGATGCGCTGCGCCTCGCCGCCGGACAGGGTGCCCGCGGCGCGTTCCAGGGTCAGGTATTCCAGGCCCACGTCCAGCAGGAACTTCATGCGCGCGCCAATTTCCTTCAGCACCTGGGTGGCGATCTGCGCCTCGCGGTCGCTGAGCTCCAAGGTGGTGAGGAATTCGGCCGCCGCGCGCAGATCCATGGCCGCCACCGCGGCGATCGACTTGCCGCCGATCAGCACCGACAGCGAGGCCGGGTTCAGACGTGCGCCGCCGCAGGTAGGGCACGGAATCTGGCGCATGTACTGCTCGTAGCGATCGCGTGCGTGATCCGATTCGGTTTCCTCATGCTTGCGGTGCACATAGGAGATGACGCCTTCGAACCCGGTGGAGTACTTGCGCTCCCGGCCGAAACGGTTCTTGTACTGCACGACGACCTTGTGGTCTTTGCCGTTCAGGATCGCCTGGCGCGCCGGTGCCGGCAGGTCCTTCCAGGCGGTGTCCATGCCGAAGCCCAGCTCCTTGCCGAGCCCCTCGATCAACCGGTTCCAGTATTCGGTGGTCGCCTTGCCCAAGGACCACGGCGCGATGGCCCCGTCGGCCAGCTTGACCTCGGCATCCGGGACGATCAGGTGCTCATCGACTTCGAGCTTGGTGCCGATGCCGCTGCAGGCCGAACAGGCGCCGAAGGGGTTATTGAAGGAGAAGGTCCGGGGTTCGATCTCATCGATGGCCAGCGGGTGCTCGTTCGGGCAGGCGAGGTTCTCGGAGAACGCACGGACGCGCTTCGGGTCATCCTCCGCCAGATCCACGAAGTCCACCAGCACGCGGCCATCGGCCAGAGTCAGTGCGGTTTCCACCGAGTCGGTCAGCCGCTGGTGCACCGTGTCGTTAATGGCCAGGCGGTCAACGACCACCTCGATGGTGTGCTTGACCTGCTTGGCCAGCTTAGGCGGCTCGGTCAGCTGAATGGTTGTGCCATCGACCCGGGCACGGGAGAATCCCTTGGAGGAGAGCTCGGCGAACAAGTCAACGAACTCGCCCTTGCGGGCGCGCACCACCGGGGCCAGCACCTGGAAGCGGGTCTTCTCCGGCATCTCCAGCAGCTGGTCGACGATCTGCTGCGGCGACTGCTTCGAAATGGGCTCCCCGCATTCGGGGCAGTGCGGGCGTCCTACGCGGGCCCAAAGCAGGCGCATGTAGTCATACACCTCGGTGATGGTGCCCACGGTGGACCGCGGGTTGCGGCTCGTGGACTTCTGGTCGATCGACACGGCCGGGGAAAGCCCCTCGATGAAGTCCACATCCGGCTTGTCGACCTGGCCCAGGAACATCCGTGCATAGGCGGACAGGGATTCGACGTAGCGGCGCTGCCCCTCGGCGAAAATCGTATCGAAGGCCAGCGATGACTTGCCGGAGCCGGACAAGCCGGTAAAGACGATCATCGCGTCGCGCGGAAGATCCACATCTACGTTCTTCAGGTTGTGCTCGCGCGCACCCTTGACGATCAGACGGGACAAATCCAGTTTTTTGCTTTCTGCAGTAATAGCCACGAAGCAATACTAATCGAAAACTACTTCGAATAAACGTGGTGCTTGGCACAAATGCGCGTTACTTTCGCGCAGGGCGATATCCCGGGCATTTCCAGCCCTGAAGATTTGCTGGTCGGCGGCCGTTTCGAGCCTCGGACGGATCGAGCAGGAGAAACCAGACGATTAGGCACCAGCGTCGGCAGCGTTCATCCTCTTGGCATGTCCCCACAAAACTGCCCCGACGAGCCATGTGGCCGGCACCTCCCGGCGAAGCGCTCCAGCCCGGCCACGGAACCCTTGGCCTTCAACTAAATACGGCCACCGGCGTCCGCTGGGATGACTTGCCAGTTCGCTCGGATAATGGGAGGCTGAGCTCCCGCGCCGGCATTGAGGAAATGTATCCACCATGAGCAAAACCATTATCATCACCGGCGGCAGCGACGGCATCGGTGCGGCCGCCGCGCGCACGCTGGTTGGCCGTGGCCATCGCGTCGTCATCGTCGGGCGCTCGGAGGGCAAAACCAAAAGCATCGCCGCAGAGCTGTCTGTGCCTTACTATGTCGCGGATTTCGCGGAGCTGAACCAAGTCAGAAAGCTGGCAGATGATCTGCTGAAGGCATACCCGGAAATCAACGTGCTCGCGAATAACGCAGGCGGGATCATGGGTAAGCGAACCCAAACCGTTGATGGGCATGAAACCACTTTCCAGGTCAACCACCTTGCTCCGTTCCTGCTCACCAGCTTGCTCATGCCAGCGCTGTTTGCCGGCAAGGCAACGATTATCCAGACAGCCAGTGCGGCCGCTCGGATCTTCGGGCGGATGGATATCGAAGACCTGCAGAATACCGTGGGCTACGCCCCGCAGAAAGCCTATGGCAACGCGAAACTCGCTAACATCCTCTTCACTCAGGAATTGCAGCACCGGTTCGGACCACGAGGCGTCACTGCCGTTGCTTTCCATCCGGGTATCGTCGCCAGCAGCTTTGCCAGCGAAACTACGCATTTCATGCGGCGCATTTACCACGGGCCACTCAAACGACTATTTACGGTCACTCCCGAAAAAGGGTCAGATCAGCTTGTTTGGCTCGCGGAAGGGACTCCTGGAACGACTTTCCTGCCGGGTTCCTACTATGAATCCCGCAGGATAGCGACAAGGGTAAGTGCCGAAATGCACAACCCGAAGTTCGCAGAACAACTCTGGAAGAAGTCGGCTTCACTGCTCCGAACCGCCAACTGACAGGATTTGCCCGAGTTATCTGAGCGTGGCGCAGAATCTGCCGATGGTTCTGGTGCAGTGCGGTTTGGGCCCAACTTGCATGAACCAACCTTTAGGGACACTCAAATCGCGTTTCGGGTTAGCTCGCCTCGCACAGCCCGGTGCCCCATGGCCCGAAGGCCACTGATTAGCGAGGCAGCGAGCTGAAAGCGGCGCGCAGGTATCTGACCGCGGTTTCTTCGTCCACCGACCAGGTCTGGGCGACGCGTGCCAGATCGGCTGCGGCATCGCTGACTTCTTGCTGGGCGCGATCCTCGGCCGCTTGCACGATGGTTCCGTGCCGCCCGCGGGTCACTACCGCACCCTGGGCTTCCAGCTCCTTATAGACCTTAGCCACCGTGTTCACCGCAAGATCCAGGTCACCGGCGAGCGCCCGCACCGAGGGAAGCTTGGTTCCGGGTGCCAAATCTCCACCCGCAATACGTGCCAGGATTTGCTCACGTACCTGCTGGTACGGTGCGACAGCCGATTTCGAGTCGATACGGATGAAATCCAGATTGGCCATGGGCGCTCCATTCGGTGCAATGCTTTAGTTGATTCACTGAGCCTATCGCGTTCAAGCCAGTCGCCACCGTAGGGTAATGGGTATGAGTGAACTTCTATTAGCCGACGTCACGATTCGGTCGGTGAGCGTCTCGGAAATGAACAACAACGTTTACTTGGTCACCGAACGGGCCAGTGGCAAACAACTACTGATCGATGCGGCCGACGAAACTCCTGCGATTCTTGAACTCGTGGCCAGCGCCGCCAAGGATGGCCCCGAACCAGAGGTCGTTGGCATCGCCACGACCCATGAGCATTGGGACCACGTGCGGGCTCTGGCCGAGGTCGTCGAACGCTTCACCGTTCCCACGTACGCAGGCGCCGAAGATATCGACGGTATCGCCAAGGAGTCCGGCGTGAAGATCAGCCACAGCTTGACCCATGGCGATCGAATTTCCGTTGGCGAGATGGAGCTTGAGGCCATTCACCTTCGCGGGCACACCGCGGGCTCGATCGCCTATGCATTGCACGACTCCTCGGGACAACAGGTCATCTTCAGCGGAGACAGCCTATTTCCCGGGGGTGTAGGCAATACCTGGGAGGACCCGGAGCGGTTCGAGTCATTGCTCAACGACGTATCCGAACGTATCTTCGAGAAATTCCCAGATGAAACCGCCGTCTTACCTGGTCACGGCGGCTCCACCACCGTAGGCGCCGAGCGCCCGCACCTCGATGAATGGCGCCAGCGCGGCTGGTAGTCCATACTTTGAAGAATTGCCCGTCAGGCTACGGCCCGGTGGGCAATTCTTGCAGGTAGAGCAGCATCCGCCACTCACTGCCCGGTGCGTGGTTCACAAACCCGCGGTCCTCGTAAAAGCGACGAGTCTGCGCATCGTCTTCATCCACGTTGATGTGCATTTCGCTGCCCCCGCGCGCGGCCAGCTGGATCAGGACATGATCAAGGATGGCGCCGCCGATGCCTTGGCCGCGCAGTGGAGGGCGCACATACAGCTCATCAAGCACCGCGAGCGGTCCGTCGGAATAGATGGTTGGCCGCAGGGTAACGATGGCGTGACCCGATGGTTGAGATGCAGGACCGGCGAGCACTGCATAACAGTGCGGGCCAGCGAGCATGCCCCGCAACCGCCTGGCTAGTATCTGCTCCGCGGGGCAGGGAGAACCGAACTCCGCATTAAAATCAGCCTGCAGCTTGGCCAGCTGCGCGCAATGTTCCGCCGTAGCCAAGTGGGTGCGCCGCTTTTCCATGCGGCCATTGTCCTCCATGTCCAGCGGCGGCACCAGTGATTCAGCCCTGCTTGCGTGCCACCATAAAGATGCGCCGGAAGGGAAAGTTCGTCAGCTTGGCACCGTCCGGTGCCGTGAATGACGGGTAATGCTCGGCGACGGCAGCGGAGTAGTCCGCTTCGAAATCCAGGTATTCGTCCTCGGGCAGTGTTGCCTTGATGGGCAGCAACGCGGTGCCTCGCACCCAGTCAAGGATCGGGCTCTCCCCCACCATCACCTGGTGGTAGGTCGTCTCCCACACATTTGCCTGGAACCCTGCATCTAGCAATAGCCGCTGGTACTCTTGTGGTTCGCCCACCACGTCTTCGTGCCGCAGCACGCCGCCGAGCCTGCCTGCCCACTTCTGAGAGTCGGCCACCTGGCGCATCACCGCATGGGAGGCAGCGCCGAAGTTTCCCGGCATCTGGATTGCGACGTAGGCACCGGCCTTCAAATCACCCAACCAGCTTTTGAGCAGTTCGCGGTGTTCGGGGAGCCACTGCAGCATGGCGTTGGAAAAGAGCAGGTCGATCTCGGGTCGCGGGTGCCAATGGCGTGCGTCGAGCAGCTCGAAGCCCAGATTCGGCTGCTGCACCGCGCCGTTGGCTTGGGCGATCATCTCCGGGGAAGAATCCAATCCGGTCACCTGCGCCTGCGGCCACCGCTCGGCCAGCAAGCTCGTCTTGTCTCCCGGCCCGCAGCCCAGATCGACAATCTGCTTGGGGATGATTCCGCCTAGCTGGCCCAGCAGGTCTTCGTAGGGTCGTCCGCGGTAATCCGCGAATTCAGCGTATTTGTTCGGGTTCCACTTCATATTTCCGAGCCTAGTACCACGGCTCAGCGTTCAGCTAGCCTCCGGTCGCAGTTCTCAACGGATAGGCTTAGAACATCATGTTGCTCACCGATTACCTGCCTGCAGATGCGAAGAACGTTTCCGACGACGAGATTTACGAGTCCTTTGGCCGCTGGGTAACCACCCGCGGCATCGACCTATACCCTGCCCAGGACGAGGCTTCGATGGCCTTGGCCGCCGGAAGCAACGTCATTTTGGCGACGCCCACCGGCTCGGGCAAGTCGCTGGTCGCCATTGCCGCGCACTTCTACGCGATGTCCCGCGACCAGATCAGCTTCTATACCGCCCCGATCAAGGCCCTGGTGTCGGAGAAGTTCTTCGACCTGTGCAAGATCTTCGGCGCCGAAAACGTCGGCATGGTCACCGGCGATTCCTCGGTGAATGCCGACGCGCCGATCATCTGCTGCACCGCCGAGATCCTGGCCAACATCGCCCTGCGCGAAGGCTCGCGCGCAGATGCGGGTGTGGTCATCATGGACGAGTTCCACTTCTACGCAGATCCGCAGCGCGGCTGGGCCTGGCAATTGCCGCTCATCGAGCTGCCGCAGTCGCAGTTCCTGCTGATGAGCGCCACCCTGGGCGACGTCAGCCGTTTCGAGAAGGAGCTTGAAGACCGCACCGGCAAAACCACCGTGACGGTGGCGCACTCCGAGCGTCCCATCCCGCTGCACTTCTACTACTCGATGGAACCGGTCCAGGAAGCCGTCGAGGAACTGATCAAAACCCAGCAGGTCCCGATCTACATCGTGCACTTCTCCCAGCTGGACGCCATCGATCGCGCCACCGGCTTGATGAGCGTCAACGTGTGCACCCGCGAGGAAAAGGACCGCATCGCCGAGCTGGTGGCCGGATTCCGCTTCGCCGCAGGGTTCGGCAAGACGCTGAACCGGCTGGTGCGCCACGGCATCGGCGTGCACCACGCCGGCATGCTGCCCAAGTACCGCCGGCTGGTCGAACAGCTCGCCCAGGCCGGACTGCTCAAGGTCATCTGCGGCACCGACACCCTGGGTGTGGGCATCAACGTGCCGATCCGCACGGTGCTGATCACCGCGCTGTCCAAGTTCGACGGCACCCGCACCCGCACCCTCAACGCCCGCGAATTCCATCAGATTGCCGGCCGCGCCGGGCGCGCCGGCTTCGACACCGCCGGCACCGTGCTGGTCCAGGCCCCCGAGCATGCGATCGAAAACCACAAGGCCATGGAAAAGGCCCTGAAGAAGCACGGCGAGGGCTCCTCAAAGCTCAAGCAGATCCCGAAGAAGAAGCCGCCGCAGAACTTCGTCACCTGGGGCGAGAAGACCTACGACAAGATCGTGCATGCCGATCCGGAAACGCTGAAGTCCTCCTTCCAGGTCTCCCACTCGATGCTGCTGAACCTGCTCGAACGCGAGGACAATGCCTTCGAAGCGGCCATGCGCCTGCTCACCGAGAACCATGAGACCCCCGCCTCGCAGCGCAAGCTGAAGCTGCGCGCCCTGGGCATTCTGCGCGAGCTGATCGCCACCGGCGTGGTGGTGCGGCGCGCGGAACCCGATGAATACGGCAACTACTACGAGCTGACCGTGCATCTGCAGCAGAACTTCGCGCTGAACCAGCCGCTGTCGCCATTTGCCCTGGCGGCCTTGGAACTCTTCGAACCAGAATCCCCCAGCTACGCGTTGGATGTCGTCTCGGTGATCGAGGCGACCCTGGAGAAGCCGCGCCAGGTACTTTCGGGCCAGGAGAAGAAAGCCCGCGGCGAGGCAATTGCCGCGATGAAGGCCGACGGCCTGGACTACGACGCGCGCATGGCGGCCCTGGATGAGGTCACCTACCCGCAGCCGCTGGCGGAGAAGCTCGAGGCGGCCTTCGAACAGTACCGTTCCGGTGCCCCCTGGTTGGCGGACTTCGAGCTTCAGCCCAAGTCCGTCGTGCGCGACATGTACGAACGCGCCATGGGATTCTCGGACTTCGTCCAGTACTACCAGCTGGCTCGTTCCGAAGGTGTGCTGCTGCGTTACCTCACCGACGCGTACAAGGCCCTGCGCCAGACCGTGCCGCAGGATTCGCTGCGCGAAGACCTCGAAGACCTCATCGAATGGCTGGGCGAGCTGATCCGCCAGATTGACTCTTCGCTGCTCGACGAATGGGAGGAGCTCTCCCGCGGCGAACTGCACGAGGAAACCGAGATCGCTCCCCCCGCCCCGGAGAAGTTGACCACAAATATGCGTGCCTTCCGGGTGATGGTGCGCAATGAGATGTTCCGCCGGGTCAAGCTCTTCGCCGATGAACAAGATCAGGCCTTGGGCGAACTCGATGGGCATAGCGGTTTTGCTGCCGAGGCGTGGGCCGAGGCCATGGATGACTACTTCGAGGAACACGAGGACATCGATGACGGCCCGAACGGGCGCGGCTCGAACCTTTTTGTGGTCACCGAGAAGCCGAACCGGATCTGGGAGGTCCGCCAGATCTTCGCCGATCCGGAAGAGCACCATGACTGGGGAATCAACGCCACCATCTCCTTGGACGACTCCGATGAACTCGGCGCCCCGGTAGTTACGGTCACCGCGGTCGGACGAATGGACTAGTTCTCCTCGGCAGTCGATTGCCTTGCCTTTAGCTCACCTAGTGGCGGTTGTCATACACCTGATTCAGGTGCATGAGAACCGCCACTTTTGTGGCAGCAGGGTTTTTCATATCTCCTAGTCCGACTGGTTATTAAACAAGGCTGGCCGGCTCTTGCCCCAGGGCAAACGCAGCCGATAAAAGTTTGGTGAAAATTAACCCGTCACGGCTAACCTTTTACGTGGATTCGACGGTATTGTTTGTCCCATGAATCCAATCAGGCTGCGCAAGATCGGCAGTTTCGTCATGTTCCTCGCATGGCTGAGTCTCATTAGCAATCACGCGGTGATGTTCACCGCCGAAGGTCTGCTGGCCACAGTGCTGCAGGTGGCGTTGACCGCGGCGGGTACGTGGCTGCTGTACCAGAGCTGGAAACCACGGTCCCAGGCGCAAGCGTTGCCTCAGCCCTAAACCGGCGAACCGCCCCCGTCCGGGGAAGAAATATTTCGTGGTTCGCTACGGCGCCTGGCCTAGCGGCTGGTTCCGCGCGCGGCGGCAGCCAAATTTTCCAGGACGCCTGCCTCCTCTTCACGGCTCAGACCGGTCCGTGCGCGGTCGGTTCCGTTGAGCCATTGAAGCGTGTCAAGACTCGTCCGCGCCAAAGGCCGGGTGCGCAGCCCCGCTTGCCGAGCCGGACGATGATCGCGATCAAGCATGCCGGCCACCGCCGGATCCGGGAGCCACAGCGGAAGCGAGTGTTCCCCGCTCCATGGCACGACGCCCTGCTCGTGCAGCAACGCAGCGTCGGCCCAGTGCACCCTTGGTTCGCCTTCCAGCGCCTCGAAGATCTGTGTGATGAATTCGCGGCGCGAGGTTGCCGGGCCCACCGCGTCAATGGTTCCGGTGCATTTATTCTCGGCGAGCTCGATGAGCCAGGTGGCCAGATCGCGCGCGTCCAGCACCTGCACCGGGTCTTCGGCGGCAAGCGGCACCAATAGTTCCAAGCCGTCCGCTAGGCTGCGCGCCGCATGCTCTGGCCAATAGCTGAACCTGCCGGTGGGATCCTTGGGCCCGATGAGCAGTCCCGGCCGGATGATCGCGGCCGGCGCGTGAAGTTCTCCAATGAGTTGCTCGCAGGCAACCTTCATCGCCCCATAGGACTCGGCCGTTGATTGCCCTCCGTCGCTTTCCAGCGGATCGAGCAGCTTGGTGTCGGCTGGTGTTCCGCCGGGGTGCGACAGATCGGCATACGCGGAAATGGTGGACACGAAGACCCAATGATCGGCGCGGAGCTCTTGCGTGGCCCGGCGCACGTGCGCCGGAATCCGCGACACATCGATCACCGCATCGTATTGCCGGGAGGCAAGTTCGGCTGGCGCCGGGTCGTTCCGGTCCCAAAAAATGAACTCGCTGCCCTGCGGAGCCACCCCGCTTTCCCCGCGGGCCGCGCAAGTCACCTGGTGCCCGGCATCCAACGCGAATTGGGCTACGTACTGCGATAGGAACATCGTTCCGCCAAGCACAAGAAGTTTCATGCTCCCAAGTACAGCAGTGGCAGAGACCACAACCAAGGGCTTTCACTCTGGGCACACCGCCAAGGCCCAGCTCCCTAGCCTCCGTATACCGTGCGTGTTAACATGTGAAAATTACCGGGCCGAGAAATGGTTCGCAGGAGGGTGTGCGCGATGAGTCGAAAGCTTGTTTATTATGTGGCGGTGAGCCTGGACGGTTTTATCGCGGCGCCCGATGGAGACTTTGCGGCGTTTCCCACCGAGGGAGACCACATGCAGACGATCCTTGGCGAATACGCCGACGCGGTACCCGCACATATTCACCGCGCCCTTGGTACCAGCGCTCCAGGCACCAAATTCGACACCGTGCTGATGGGCTGGAATACCTACAATCCCGAAATCTACGGCGGCCTCGACAGCCCCTACACCCATCTTCACCAGATTGTGGCGTCTCGTTCCGCGCGCTCGGTCCCGGAGCACATTGAACTCACCGGCGACCCGGTGGGCAAGGTACGCGAATTGAAACAGGAAGCCGGGCTGGACATCTACCTCTGCGGCGGCGGGCAATTGGCCGGAGCGCTCAGCGAGGAAATCGACACGCTCATCCTCAAGCGCTATCCGCTGGTCTTCGGCTCGGGAATTGCGGTGTTCGGCGCCGCCGGCTACGCAGCCTTGCCCTTTAGCCCGGTGCACACCCGGAGTTTCGACTCGGGCGTGAGCATCACCGAGTACGAGCGCAGGCGCTAAGCCAAGATCACCGCGACGGCTACATAGGAAGTCATCAGGCTGGCAAGGATCCATTCGGCTTTCGAACCGGTTTCGGCGAGGATCGGCAAGGCGACCCGCCCGTTGGCTTTCCAGCAGTCCCCGATGACCGGTATTCTGCGGAACCAACGCGGGGCACCGATCTTGATCGGCCACAACAGATTGCACCCGCCGATGGTGAGCATATCCCCCAGAATGTGCACGATCACCCCGGCGGTGACCGCCAGCGGGAACCAGGCCCGTTCGAGCGGAGCATTCATGCCGACGAACGCCCCGGCGGCCAGGGCAATCACCCAGCAAAGCAAGGGAGGCATGAATTTCACGCTTTTCACGGCGAAGGAAATCAGCAGGATCGCAAAGAGCGCTGCGCCGGGATACACCACCCCGAGCTGGGCGACGTCCATCGACCACGAGTCGGCCAGCCAGGCCACAAAAATGAAGAACAAGATGCCCAGGATCGAGTGCGTCCCGTTGCGGTGTCCGCCGGCGACCTTCCCGATGATCCGCGTGAGGATATTGGAGATCGGCGGCAGGGAACGGGCGATCGTGGCGTTGTGATGGTCGGCGTCGGGCAGCAGGGCCGCCCCGGCGCAGACGATCGCCCCCGCGAGGGTTTCCCACCGCTCCATGTGCAATGTGCCGAATCCCAGGTTCACGGATCCTACGGTCACCGGAGTTGTTATTGCTAGCCATGCGGCTGCGCCGCTCATGGCGTGGTGTCCACCCATCATGGATTCCACCTTAGGACTGGTCACCGACGTTATAGCCGCACGACGGCGGTAAGCTTAAGCACATGTCACGAATCAGAGAAGCGCGCCTCGCGGACTGCCCGCGAATCCTCGACTTGATCCACGAGCTGGCGGTGTATGAAAAAGAACCGGATGCCGTGAAGAACACCGTCGCGGACTTGGAAGAACACCTCTTCGGCGCGGATCCAAAGGTCTTCACCCACGTCGCCGAGGACGAGTCCGGGCAGCTTGTCGGAATCGCGATGTGGTTCCCGACCTACTCCACCTGGGAAGGACGCCACGGCATCCACCTGGAGGATCTGTACGTGCAGGAAAGCGAGCGCGGCAAGGGCACCGGCACCGCGCTGCTCAAAACCTTGGCGCAGATCTGCGTGGCGCGCGGCTACCGCCGGCTGGAGTGGGCGGTACTTGACTGGAACGCCCCGGCGATCGCCTTCTACGATTCGATTCTTTCGTCCACCATGGACGGTTGGAGCACCCGCCGCCTAGACGGCCCCGCACTAGAGGAGATGGCCCGATGATTCACTACCGAGGCATGGACGTCACCGAGCACCGCATCGAAGTCCCGCTGGAGCATGGGACCGCAGGCGGGGAGAAGATCACCGTCTTCGCCCGTGAAATCAGCACCGATGCGGGCAAGCCATGGTTGCTGTTCCTGCAGGGCGGCCCGGGCGGGAAAGCCCCGCGCCCCGGCTCCCTGTCCGGCTGGCTGGCCGAAGCGACCAAGCACTTCCGGGTGCTGCTGCTCGATCAGCGCGGCACCGGCCTGTCCACCCCGGCGACCCACCAGACGCTGGGTTTGCGGGGCGACGCGGCCGCCCAAGCGCGCTACCTCACGCACTTCCGCGCCGACTCGATCGTGCGCGACGCCGAGGCGCTGCGTGAGCAGCTGGGCATCGAGAAGTGGAGCACCTTCGGGCAGAGCTACGGCGGGTTCTGCACGCTGACCTACCTGTCGATGTTCCCCGAATCCCTCGAACGCAGCCTGGTCACCGGCGGGCTCGCCTCCCTGGATGCCGATGCGCAGACCGTGTACCGGGCCACCTACCAGCGCATGGCCGAACGGAACCGCGAATACTTCTCCTGGTACCCGCAAGACTTCGAGACCCTGCACAAGATCTACGAGCACCTGCGGCACAATGACGACGAGCTGCTGCCTGACGGGCGCAAGGTCACCGTGCAGCTAGTGCAAATGCTCGGCATGTTCCTAGGCGGCAACACCCGCGTACACCTGCTGCACCACGTCTTCGAGGAGGCCTTCGCACCGACTCCGGGAGGCCCCCGGCTCTCGGATGCCTTCCTGTCGACCCTGTACGCCCAGGCCTCCTTCGCCGCCAATCCGCTCTACGCGCTGATGCACGAAACCATCTACGCCCAAGGTTCGGCGACCCATTGGGCCGCGGAACAGGTGCTGGAGGAGTATCCGGACTTCGCCGAGCAGGCGGACACCCCGCTGCTCACCGGTGAGATGGTCTACCGCTGGCATTTCACCGAAGATCCCGCGCTGCGCCCGCTCGAAGAGGTGGCGCGGATTTTAGCCGAGCACGAACATTTCGGCCCGCTCTACGACCTCGACGTGCTGGCGCGCAACACCGTCCCGGTCGCTGCCGCCGTCTACCACGATGACGTCTATGTCGACCGCGAGCTGTCCTTGCGCACCGCTTCCCAAGTCAAGGGGCTGCAACCCTGGGTCACCGAGGACTTCCACCATGACGGAATCGGCGATGACGGTCCGGCCATCTTCCGTCGGCTGCTGGCGATGACCAACGGCGAAGATCCGGAAGCCGCAGCGGCCAGCGACTGAGCACTATCGCCGGTGCTCCGCGGTGGCTAGACTGGCACACAAGCAAAGGCGCCAACCAACCTCGAAGTTGCTTGGCGCCGTTGCTTTGGCGGGCCTTGGCGCAATTGGTGTGGCGGATGCTGTTCGCGCACACCGCGCGTGCTAGGTTTTCGCTCAAGGGCAACTAGCCCGATGTAAAGGTCGAAAGGAACACTATGGGAAACAGTACTAATGGTGTCGATGTTCCAGACGATCTGGTCTCGAAGGTCGAAGAATTTGACGGCATCATCGCAGCCGCACACCTGCCATACAACATGACGATCGATCGCGCCGATGAGGACGCGTTGGTCTACAAGTTCGTCGAGTCCGAGATTGACTTCGCCCTGGTTCTGCACGGTGAAGCAATTTTCGCCACGACCTCCGCACTGGATGATTCGGACGCTGATTTCGAGCCGGTTTATACCTTCGACCCGGAGTTCCCGCTCACCGCCGAGGACTTCGCCGAACGGCTCACCGACTTCGTGAACCTGGCGCAGAATTGGCAGGAAGTTTCCGAACTGCCTTTCGTGGCCGAGCACCCCGAGTACTTCGGCCCCTCGGACAAGCCGAACAGTGTGCTGCTCTACGAGGATGGCTACCGCTACGAGCTGCTGTTCGTTGAGAACGGCGACCATTTGGTTCTGGCACGTCCCATCGATACCGAGGCCTACGAAGTGGACCCCGAAGAGGACGAAGATGAAATCCCGTTGATCTACACCAACCACCACATGCTGCACCCCACCATGGGCGGAGCATTCATCGTGATGTTGGCGGAGACCTTCGGGCTGCCGGCCGAGGAAGAGGCGCTGCTCGCGCCACTGCGCATCATCCTCACTCCGACGAACTAAGTATCAGCTAAACACGGCTGGGGCCTGAGTTACCTTAAGTGGTAAGTCAGGCCCCAGCATCGTTTTAAGCCCGGCTAGCGGGTCGAACCGGTGGGAGCCACCGTATCGGCGGCGGCTATTTCCTCGGGCCCCGTGTGCGCCCCGGCACCGAGGTGGGACAGATGCCCACCGAGCAGTCCCAGCACCAGGATCGAGGCGAACACGGCGGCGGCGCCGAACCAGTAGGGCGCGCCGGCCCCCATGGCCGCGGCGATCGGCCCGGCCACCGCAGGGGCGATCGCTCCTCCCAGGAAACGCACTCCCGAGTAGGTGGAGCTTGCCACGTTGCGCGGCAGCTCGGTGGCTTCCATCACCGCCTCGGTCAGCGCGGTGTTGAGGATGCCCAACACCAGGCCGGCGACGACGATCAGCGCGATGAGCGCGCTCAGCTGCGTGTGCAACACCGCCATCGAGGCGAGCAGCAGTCCCAGCAGGCTCAACGCGGCAAACATGATGGGGCGCAGGCCGAAACGCCGGGTCAGCAACGGGGCGACGAGCACCGAGGTGATCGCCAGCGACAGTCCCCAGCCGAAGAACACCCAACCAAGCTCCGCGGCGCCAAATTCGATTCCCTGCGTCTTGGCGGCGGCCTCCAGCGGGTAGGGCGAATAGGCCAGCAGCACGAAGAACCCGAAGTTGTACAGCACCGCGGTGAGCGCCATGGTGCGCAGGGCGGGATTCCGCAGGGCCGCAAAGCTTGCCCACGGGGAGATCTTCAGCTGGCCCGCGGGCTTGTCCGGCAAGCTGAGGAACGCGAGGATCGCGATGAGTCCGATCGCCATCAGCGTGGCGGTGCCGAAGAACGGTCCGCGCCAGGACAGGCTGCCGAGCACCCCGCCCAGCAGCGGCCCCACCGCCATGCCCACGCCCAGCGCCGCCTCGTAAAGCACGATCGCCTGCCGGCTGCCACCGCTGGCGGCGCCGACGATGGCGGCCAGGGCCGTGGAGATGAATAGCGCATTGCCCAGTCCCCAGCCGGCGCGGTAGGCGAGGATCTGGTTGATCGAGCCGCTGGCCCCGGCCAGCGCGGCGAAGAGCACGATCAGCACCAGTCCGCCGAGCAGGGTCTGCTTCACGCCGATCAGCGTGGAGACCCAGCTGGTGAAGAACATCGCCAACCCGGTGATGAACAGGTAGCTGGTGAACAGCAGCATGGTTTGCGAGGCCGTGGCGTCCAGGTCCCGGCTGATCGCCGGAAGGATCGGATCGACCAGCCCGATTCCCATGAACGAGACCATGCAGGCGAAGGCGATGGCCCACACGGATTTTGGTTGGTGCAACAGCGGATTGCGCGGTTGAGTATTTTTCGTCATAAAGCCAGCTTCTGCGAATTATTAGTTGTTTTGGCAGGTGCGGCGCGGGGCTAGCGATCCAGGTTTTCGGCCAGTTCCAGCACCATGCGCTCGAGCAGCGGCAGCGCCCGGTTGAGCGTCTCCCGCTCCGGCTCGGTCATCGCTTCGATGCTGCCGGTCAACGCGTTGATCGCCCGTTGCCTATACGCCGTGAGCTCTTCTACCCCGAGCTCGGTCACCGAGACAAGCGAGGCGCGGCCGTCTTGCGGATCGGCGGCACGCTGCACCAGTCCGTCCTTTTCCAGGCGCATCACCAACCCGGTCATGCTCGGTTGGGCGATGCGCTGCTGCACGGCCAGATCCCCCACGCGCTGCGGTCCCTGCCGGTGGAGCACCGAGAGCACCCGCCATGCGGTGACCGACCGCCCGTCGCCAGCGGCCTGGCCGAGCAGCCGGGACATCGCCCCGGAAAAGAGCGTCAGGCCTCCCGCGAGGCCGGCCAGGGGATCTTCTTCGCTTGTCATAAGTACAACCTAGCAGATTTACATAGGCCACCTATGTAAATTGCGGCTTTATGTTACCCAGAGAACAGAAAACCCGCCGTATTCCATCGGTGAGGATGGAATACGGCGGGTGATTTCCCGATTCGGGTTCGGACTACTTGCCCGAGTCCTGATCGCGTTCGATCGAAGCATGGGAAGCAGCCTTTTCGGCCTCCGCAGCCTCGGCCTTGGCGGCCGCGTTGCGGCCCAATGGGGTCCAGAGCGAGAGCACCGTGGCAATAACGATGGTCGCCAGGATGACGATCAGCGACAGCGAGGTGCTGATGTCGAGCCATGGCAGGTCGATGTGCTGGCCGCCGTTGATGAACGGCAGCTCGTTCTCATGCAAGGCGTGGAATACGAGCTTGACGCCGATGAAGGCCAGGATGAAGCTCAGTGCGTGCTTCAGGAAGACCAAGCGGTTCATCAAGCCGCCAAGCAGGAAGTACAGCTGGCGCAGGCCCATCAGCGCGAAGATGTTCGCGGTGAAGACGATGAATGCCGAATCGGTCAGCCCGAAGATCGCCGGAATGGAGTCGACCGCGAACAGCAGGTCGGTCATGCCGATGGTAATGAAGACCATGACCATTGGAGTGAACAACTTCTTGCCGTTTACCACGGTGCGCAGCTTGTTGCCGTCGTACTCCTTGGCGAATGGCATCTTGCTGGTCAGCTTCTTGACCAGGCCGTTTTCGCTGCCCTCATCCTCATCGTCGTCCTTGAGCTGGTGCCAAGCGGTCCAGAGCAGGAAGGCGCCGAAGATGTAGAAGACCCAGGAGAAGTGCTCGATCATGGCCGCGCCGGCGAGAATGAAGATCGCACGCAGCACCAGTGCGATGATGATGCCGAACATCAGCACCTCTTGCTGGTACTTACGCGGCACCGCGAAGCGGGTCATGATGATGATGAAGACGAACAGGTTGTCGATGGACAACGAGTACTCGGTAATCCAGCCGGCGTAGAACTCCTGGCCGATCTGGGAGCCAGCCTGCCACCAGACAATGCCGCCGAAGATCAGCGCCAAGGTGATGTAGAAACCGACAAAAAGCCCGGCTTCCTTCATCGATGGTTCGTGCGGTCGACGCACGACGTACAACAAATCAAGCAGCAGGATGACGCACAGCGCCACCAAGGCAATGATTTCAAATTGGATAGTTAACCCTGTAGTGCCCACAGAAGAGCAGCCTTTCGTCGTAAGGGTAGGACAAAGATTCGCAAGTCTCTCCGCCGTCACAAATCAATTCGTGTTCGGCTGCTGCGCCCGGCGAAACTTCGATGGTCCGCGTGTTGACGTTCACAGCATTTGGGATACTCCCCTACGTACGAGATTCAATTGTAGCCTACAGGCGGTCTAGCGCGCGCCCCGGGCGGGGCACCCCACTGCCGCGCCACCACCCTTCCTGCACCTCCAGCGCCTGCATCCACGCTAGTCAGAGGGTACACGGACGGCGCTGATTAACATTGTGTTAAGCGTGCCCGGCGTCCTTCATCTGGCGTAGTTCCTTCTTCAGCTCCCCCACCTCGTCGCGAATGCGCGCGGCCAGCTCGAACTGCAGCTCGGCGGCCGCCGCATGCATCTGCTCGGTCATCTGCTCGATCTGCCCGAGCAGGTCTTCCGCCGGCGCGGCGGCCAGACCATCCTTGCGGATCGGCGCGGCCTTGCGCTTGGCGTCCTTGGCCAACCGGTTGTTGCTCAGCAGCTCCTGGGTGTCGGCATCCTCGCGGGCCAGCTGATCGGTGATATCGGCGATCTTCTTGCGCAACGGGGTCGGGTCGATCCCGTGCTTCTCGTTGTGCGCCCGCTGGATCTCCCGGCGCCGGTTGGTTTCTTCGATGGCCTTTTCCATCGCATCGGTGACCTTGTCCGCGTACATGATCACCTGGCCGGACACGTTGCGCGCGGCACGGCCGATCGTCTGGATCAGGCTGGTCGCCGAACGCAAAAAGCCCTGCTTGTCCGCATCCAGGATCGTCACCAGCGACACCTCGGGAAGGTCCAGGCCCTCGCGCAGCAGGTTGATGCCCACCAGCACGTCGAAGGAGCCCATGCGCAATTCGCGCAGCAGCTCCACGCGGCGGATCGTATCCACATCCGAGTGCAGGTACTGCACGCGGATCTGGTGCTCGGTGAGGTAATCGGTCAGGTCCTCGGCCATCCGCTTGGTCAGCGTGGTCACCAGCACGCGCTCATTGCGGGCCACGCGCACGCGGATCTCGTCAAGCAGGTCATCGATCTGCCCCTTGGTGGGCTTGACGATGATCTCCGGGTCGATCAGCCCGGTGGGACGGATGATCTGCTCCACGAAGCCATCGGCCTTGCCCAGCTCGTACTTGCCCGGGGTCGCCGAAAGATACACGGTCTGCCCGACGCGCTCGAGGAATTCATCCCACTTCAGCGGGCGGTTGTCCATGGCCGAGGGAAGCCGGAAGCCGTGCTCCACCAGGTTGCGCTTGCGCGACATATCCCCCTCGTACATGGCGCCGATCTGCGGCACCGTCACATGCGACTCGTCGATCACCAGCAGGAAGTCATCGGGGAAATAGTCGATCAGGCAGTGCGGGGCGCTGCCCGACTCGCGGCCGTCGATATGCCGCGAATAGTTCTCGATGCCGTTGCAGAAGCCCATCTGCTCCATCATTTCCAGGTCATAGGTGGTGCGCATGCGCAGCCGCTGGGCCTCGACGAGCTTATTCTGCGACTCCAGCTCCTTCAGCCGCGCCGCCAGCTCGTCCTCGATGGTCTTGATCGCCTTGTGCATGCGCTCGGCGCCGGCGACATAGTGGCTGGCCGGGAAGATGTACATTTCGGTTTCCTCGCGGATGACCTCCCCGGTCACCGGGTGCAGGGTGTAGATCGCTTCCACCTCGTCGCCGAAGAACTCGATGCGCAGCGCCTGCTCCTCGTACATCGGGATGATCTCCACGGTATCCCCGCGCACCCGGAAGGTGCCGCGGTGGAAGTCCATGTCATTGCGGGTGTACTGCATGGCCACAAACTGGCGCAGCATCGCGTCGCGGTTCAGCTCCTCGCCGCGGCGCACCGTGACCATGCCCTCCACGTACTCCTCCGGGGTGCCCAGGCCGTAGATGCAGGACACCGTGGCGACGACGATCACGTCCCGGCGGGTGAGCAGCGAGTTGGTCGCCGAGTGCCGCAAGCGCTCGACCTCCTCGTTGACCGAGGAGTCCTTTTCGATGAAGGTATCGGTCTGCGCGACATAGGCTTCGGGCTGGTAGTAGTCGTAGTAGGAGACGAAGTACTCGATCGCGTTATTCGGCATCAGCTCGCGGAACTCGTTGGCCAGCTGCGCGGCGAGCGTCTTGTTCTGCACCAGCACCAGGGTGGGGCGCTGCACCTGTTCGACCAGCCAGGCGGTGGTCGCCGACTTGCCGGTACCGGTGGCGCCGAGCAGCACAATGTCCTTCTCGCCGCCGTTGAGCCTTTGGGTCAGCTCCGCGATGGCGGTGGGCTGATCACCGGCGGGGGTGTATTCGCTGACGACTTCGAAGGGGGCGACGACGCGCTTGATCGGCTGTGCAAGGCTCATGCCTCCAGCATAACGAGGCGCACCGGCACTCGCCTACGCTCGGGGGCATGCCGATCGCGAAATTACTTGCCGCGGCCCAGCCGGGTGCCGGTGCGCACCGCATTGCGCGCCGCGGTCCGGCGGATCTGCGCGCCGAAGAACCCGACGGTCAGCGTGGTGGCGGCGATCAGCCCGAGCAGGGCGATCCAGCCGGAGAGATACACCACCGGCGAGTAGGGGCCCGCAGATCCGACGTATTCCGCCCGGCCTCCGAAGCCCAGCCAGAGCACCAGCGCGAGGGCGAAGCTCGCCAGCATCGTCCACTTCGAAATTTTCAGCATCAGCGGCGCAGTTCCTTCTCAAATAGTTCGGTCACCCGGGCGTTGAGCTCTTCGAGTGTCCCCTCATTATGCAGCAGATGGTCGGCGATCGCCGCGCGCTGCGCGTCACTGGCCTGGGCGGCCATCCGGGATTCGGCCTCCGCCTCGCTCCACCCGCGGTCCTCGACCATCCGGCGGATCCGCTCCGCGCGGGGGGCCTGCACAACGATGACGGTGTCGAAATCCTGTGCCTGCCCGGATTCGGCGAGCAGCGGAATGTCCTCCACCACGATCGCCTGCTGCCCCGCGGCCGCCCGCAGCTCCTGCGCCCGGGCGCGCACCAGCGGGTGCACGATGGCGTTGAGCTTGCGCCGCTGGGCCTCGTCGCCGAAGACCAGCGCACCGAGCGCCGCACGGTCCAGCGTCCCGTCGGCGGCGAAGACCGCGTCCCCGAAGGCCTCCAGGATCGCCTCCAGGCCCGGGGTTCCGGGCGCAACAACCTCCCGGGCGAGCTTGTCCGCGTCGATCAGCACCGCGCCGAGTTCGACCAGGCGCGCCGCCACTGCCGATTTGCCGGAAGCCACGCCGCCGGTCAGTCCCACATGGATCATGTCTACCACCCTATAAACTAAGTACGATGAACACCAACGACTCGGCCGCCACCCGCTACACCACGCTCGGCGGCGACAGCGTGCACGAGGTCGAGATCAAGCGATCCCGGTTCATCACCTACCTCTTCCGCGTCGAGTCCGAGGCCGCCGCCCGGACGCATCTCGCGGCGCTGCGCAAAACCCATTTCGACGCCCGCCACCACTGCAGCGCGTTCATCATCGGCCCGGATCGGATGACCCAGCGTTCGAACGACGACGGGGAGCCCTCGGGCACCGCCGGAATCCCGATGCTCGAGGCGCTGGCCAAGCGCGATACCGGCCACGGCGCTGACCTCTCCGATGCCCTGGCCGTGACCGTGCGCTACTTCGGCGGCATCAAGCTCGGCACCGGCGGCCTGGTCCGCGCCTATTCCGACTCCGTCTCCCAGGCGCTGAACCACGCGGCCCTGCGCACCCGCCAACGGCTGCGCCTCTTCGAGCTGCCCGCCGCGCATGCGCTGGCCGCCCGCTGGGAAAACGAGCTGCGCTCCGCCGGCTACCAGCTGGGCGACACGCTCTGGCGGGAGACCGACGCGGTGCTGCGCATCGGCATCAACGACGAGCCCGGTGACGCCCAGGCGCTGCGCACCGCCATCGCCACACTGACCTCCGGCGCCGGAATGCTGCGCCCGATCGACACCAGATGGGTGGACCTATGAGCCGCGAACTCCTGGCGCAGCTGCGCCGCTGGCCCGATATCGAGGCGGAGAACCTCTTCGCCGCCGATGCCGCGGACCGGCTGATCCTGGACACCGTCACGCACTGGCCGGAGACCGTGGCCGTGATCGGGGACCACTACGGCGCGCTGGCCCTCGGGGCGCTGGCCTCCGGCGCAACCCGGGTACAGGTGCACACCGACTCGCTGACCTCCGCGCGGGCGATCAGCGCGAACCTGCAACGGCTGGCCCCGGACTGGGAGGACCGTCTGGAATTCCGCGCGCTCGATGAGGTTGCCCGCGGCGCGGGCCTGGTGCTGCTCTGCCTGCCGCGCGGGCTGGACGTGCTTGACGAGCAGGCCGCCGCCATCGCCGCGCAGTGCGACGCGCACACCATCGTGCACGCCGGCGGCATGCTCAAGCATATGAACCGCACGATGAACGAGCTGCTGGCCAAGCGCTTTGCCGCCCTGGAGGTCTCGCACGCCCGGCAGAAGGCCCGCGTGCTCACCGTGCATACCCCCTTGCCCGGGGCACCGTCGGGCGTCTACCCGCTCTCGGCCACGCATTCGGTGAACGGAACCGAATTCACCCTGCGCGCCGGGGCGGCCACCTTCGGCGCGCAACGCCTGGACCCGGGCACCCGGCTGCTGCTGGAAAACCTGCCGGACCTCTCCGACCATGCCACGCTGCTCGATCTGGCCTGCGGCAACGGCTCCATCGGGGTGTACGCCGCACTCACCCACCGCGCGCTGCGCGTGGACGCCTCGGACCATTCGGCCTCCGCGGTCGCCTCCACCGCGCTTTCGGCCGCGGCCAACGCGCTCGAAGAGCGGATCAGCGCCGTGCAGGACGACGGCCTGGCCCGCCACGCCGCGGCCAGCGCCACGCTGGTCACGCTCAACCCGCCCTTCCACATCGGGAACACCGTCCACGCCGGCATCGCGCTGAAGTTGATCGACGAGGCCGCCCGCGTGCTGGCCGAGGGCGGGGTCCTGCTCTGCGTCTTCAACTCGCACCTGCGTTACCGCGGCGAGCTCACCCGGCGCATCGGCCCCACCGAGCAGCTCGCGCGCAACTCCACATTCACCGTCACCCGCTCCGTTCGCCGCCGCTGAACTTATCCACACCCCGGACCCGGGCCGCGTGCTTCGGGCCGCGCCGAAGGCACACTGGAGCCATGAGCACGAGGATCGAGCAGACCGTCGCGGATCTGCAAGCGCAGCTGGCCGGCTCGGGGGAACTTTCCACCCCCGAGCTGCTGGCCCTGTCCACGCTCGCCGCCGACATCCAGCCCGCACTGCGCACCGCCAGCATCACGCTCACCGACCCGCGGGCCGCGCTGGCCCTGAGCACGCACGCCGAACGGCTGGCCCATGAGGCGGTCCGCACCCAAACCCACTGTGCCCACTTGGTCGAAGCCAGCGGCGCGCACCGCTTGGACATCGCCATCCTCGACGCGCTGCGCGCGCAGGCCATCGACTATGCCACCGCCCCGCCCTTCGCCGCCTCCCGCCCCAGCTACAAGGGCGCGGCGGAACTCCTCGCCGCCTGGCTGAACCTCGACATTTTCGAGGCCCGCCGCCGGGTGGACGACGCGCACCTGGTCATCTGCCAATTCGACCAGCAGGGAAACCGCTGCCCGGCGCAATTCCCCCGCCTCGCCCAACGCTTCGGCACCCGCGGCACCGACCCGCGCGAAACGCTGAGCGCCGCCCGCCGGCTGCATAAGCTCGAACCGGCTCCGGGCGAATTCGAGACACCCGGCACGGCCTGCGCGCAGGATGCCAGCGGGCAACTGGTCGAAGAATCCGCCATGGAACTGCTGGAGGAGCCGGAACCGAAAACCCGGTCCAAGAAATTGAATCAGCTGATCAAGTCCGCGAAGGCCACCGCTGCCGAGCTCGAGCCGGAGTCCGCTGCCGGAATCTACCGCCAGGGCGAAAAAGACGGGCTCATCGTCTATCACATCCGGCTCTCCCCCTTGGACGCCGATGCCTTCGAATCGCTGCTTTCGCAGGCGGACAATCCGCGCACCGAGGCCGGCGCCGCCAGCCGCCAAGTCGAATCGGCCCACGCACCGGGCGCCGTCCCGGAGCACCCGGATTTCGTCACCGACGAACAGGCCTCGGCAAGCACCTGGAACCCGCTGGTGGAGGCGACCGTCGCCCGGCGGCGCCTGCAGGGGCTGATGAACCTATTGAAGGTCAATAGCAAGAAGCTCAGCCGGCTGCTGTCCGATCGCACCGCAAAAAAGCCCTCCGACGGCACACCCAACACAATGCTCGCCGAGGCGGAACCCGAGATCCCGGTGGTTCAGCCCACCGTCATGGTCCACCTGACCTTGGCCGAACTGACCGGATTGGCCAAAACCCACGGGGTGACCGACAGCGGATTTGAAATGCGGCCCACCGATCTGAGGCAGGCCCTGGCCAGGGCGAAGATCATTCCGCTGGTGCTCGGCGGCCGCGGAGAAATCCTGGATATCGGCCGCGAACAACGCAACTTCCCCAAATACATGCGCCGGGCGATCAAATCCCGGGACCGTGGCTGCATTGTGCCCGGTTGCACCGTGCCGCCAGAGCACTGCGAACTCCACCACATCTGGTGGTGGTCGAACGGCGGACCCACCGCCGTCTTCCTGGGTTGTTGCCTGTGCACCAGGCATCATCACGACGTGCATGCCGGGGTGCTGAAAGTGGTGTCCAACGGCGGGCTCCCGCAGATCATCCTGCCCAAATTCATCGATCCGTCGCAGCGGCCGCAACGCAACAGCATCAACGCCCTTCGCGCGGCCTAGCGCGCCGGGTGCTCGCAGATGAATGGCCGCCTGCTGCGCACCCGCACCGCATAGCCGTCGATCCCGGCGCCAGCCAGGGAGATCCGCTCGAACTCCGGCATCGTGTCCGGGTTGAACCGCTCGACCTCAATAGTGGAATCCGCCCCATCGCGCCATCGCAGACCTCGCGTCGCACGTTTGCGCGGTTCCGCGGCCCGGCGCGGCAGGTAGTTCGCGGCCGCTTGGCGGCCCTGGGCGAATACCGTGCGCACCTCCAAACGCACCGGTATCGAGTCCCAGCCGCTGAGCCCGGCGATCACCATCCGGTCCCCGCCCCGCACCAGAGCGTCGTTCACATGCTCGCCCCAGACCCATGGCTGATCGGCTACCCGCAAGAATTCGGCGGGGCTCAAGCTGTTGACCGCCGCGATCCCATGCACCCGGCAGCTGTCCAGGCATTCGACGAATTGCTCGTATTCAAGCGTCTTGGACTCCCGGTCCGGATTCGTGCAGTCGCATCCGCCCCCGGGCAGCGGCTCGGCCGGCACCACCTTGCCCACCGCGGTGAAGCTCAGCGGTCCATATCCCCGGGCCAGCGGGATCTCCAGTGCAAGGTTCCCGGCCAACTGTTGTTCGATGAAGCGCACGAGCACCACGACCAGGCACAAAGCCAATGCCGCGACTCCGATGACCAGGGAGTCGATGCGGTCTCGATCCAGCGCGTTGAACACCTGCTTCGCATCGGTGAAAAACTGCCAGGCCAGTTTCAGCATGGGGTAGATCATCGAGCCCAGCGCCAAATACCACAAGGATTTCGGCAATTGCCGGTAGGCGTGCAACCGCGCGCGCTGTTCGGGCGGAATCTCGACCGTGGAGGACGAAAGGGCACGCCAGCGACGCAACCGGGCGATGAAGCGCAGCTGATTGCACAGGCCCGTCAGCGCCAGCAACCCGAAGAAGGCGCCGCAGCCCAGCAGCACCAGCTGCGGCACACCTTCTGGCTGCAGGATCAGATACAGCGCGGCCGTCGCCGTCAAAGCCAGCCAGGGCGCGATCCGGCAGGCGGCCCACATCACCGCAATGCATGCGGCGATCACCGAAAAGGTCAGCAGTCCGCCCAGTTCGAGCTCTTCGCGATCGGGGTAGGCGAAGCGGAACAGATAAACGTTCAGCGCGATCAGCGGCAGCCAGCTCGCGAGCAGGACCATCACATTGGGGATGTCGCGCGGAATGCTGCGCCACTCTTCCTCGCTCACCGAGTAGAACGGCACAGGCTTGCTGTCCGCCGCCCGCGCACCGTCCGCGGCGTATCTCGCCTTCAACTGTTCCATTGCTTGTCCTCACGGCCTCGAGCACCCACTGACAATGGTTTAGTCTATAGGCCGGACTTTATGCTTGCACTCCACCTTTGGGTTGATTTTCAATAGGCACCCTACGCAGCATGAAGCGCATCTGGAAAAGAGCGGTTAAATGAAGGAAAGGCCCAACCCAAAGCGGGTTGGACCTTTCCTCTCAGTGCTTACCTAGCTTGACGCTAAGCTCAGCGCAGCAACAGAAATTAGTTGCCGGTCAGCTTCTCGCGCAGGGCAGCCAGTGCTTCGTCCGAAGCCAGGGTGCCTGCATCGGTGGCTGGAGCCTCCGAGGAGTACGATGCTGGAGCAGCAGCTGCGGCAGTTTCGCCGGCAGCAGCAGGCTCTGCTTCTGCATCGGCAGCGATTGCGGCAACAACCTGCTTCTTGTGAGCTTCCCAACGCTCCTGAGCGGCAGCGTACTGTGCCTCCCAAGCGGCGCGCTGGGTGTCGAAGCCCTCGAGCCATTCGTTCGACTCTGGGTCGAAGCCCTCTGGGTACTTGTAGTTGCCCTCTTCGTCGTACTCTGCGGCCATGCCGTACAGAGCTGGATCGAATTCGGTACCCTCTGGGTCGACGCCCTCGTTGGCCTGCTTGAGCGACAGCGAGATGCGGCGGCGTTCCAGGTCGATGTCGATGACCTTGACGAACAGCTCGTCGCCCACGGAGACAACCTGCTCGGCCAGCTCAACGTGGCGCACTGCAAGCTCGGAGATGTGCACGAGGCCTTCGATGCCGTCTTCGACGCGAACGAACGCACCGAATGGAACCAGCTTGGTGACCTTGCCCGGTACAACCTGACCCAGTGCGTGGGTGCGGGCGAAGGTCTGCCAAGGATCTTCCTGGGTAGCCTTCAGCGACAGGGAGACACGCTCGCGGTCCAGGTCGACCTCGAGAACCTCGACGGTGACTTCCTGGCCAACTTCGACAACCTCGGATGGGTGGTCGATGTGCTTCCAGGACAGCTCGGAAACGTGGACGAGACCGTCTACGCCGCCAAGGTCCACGAATGCACCGAAGTTGACGATGGAGGAAACGACGCCCGGACGAACCTGGCCCTTTTCCAGCTTGTTGAGGAAGGTCGAGCGGACCTCGGACTGGGTCTGCTCGAGCCATGCACGGCGGGAAAGCACAACGTTGTTGCGGTTCTTGTCCAGCTCGATGATCTTGGCTTCGATTTCCTGGCCGATGTACGGAGCCAGGTCGCGCACACGGCGCATCTCGACGAGCGATGCTGGCAAGAAGCCACGCAGGCCGATGTCCAGGATGAGGCCACCCTTGACAACCTCGATGACGGTACCGGTAACGACGCCGTCTTCTTCCTTGATCTTCTCGATGTCGCCCCAGGCACGCTCGTACTGAGCGCGCTTCTTGGACAAGATCAGACGGCCTTCCTTGTCTTCCTTGGTCAGGACCAAGGCTTCGACGTTGTCGCCAACGGTGACAACTTCACCTGGGTCAACGTCGTGCTTGATGGAAAGCTCGCGGGAAGGGATGACACCTTCGGTCTTGTAACCGATGTCGAGCAGAACTTCGTCGTGGTCAACCTTGACGACGGTGCCTTCGACGAGGTCACCATCGTTGAAGTACTTGATGGTGGCATCGACTGCGGCCAAGAAGTCCTCAGCGGATCCGATGTCGTTAATTGCGACAACTGGTGCGCTGCTGTTCTCGTTCGAGGTGATGGTCATGTAGTAGGGACTCCGATGTGGATAGATTTGATCAGTCGAAACCCCGGAAGTCCCGGAGTTTCGAGCGGGTAACGTTTACCAGCGGACACAGCAAAGCCGTGACACGCCTTCCTAAGTCTACGCGTCTAGCAGAGTTCGGGTCAAAGCAGAACCCGCTAACATCCTCGCAAGCATTTTGTGAACTTCGTCATATTTGCCGGTTAATGCGACCCGTCCCACTAGAAACCGTGCGGAGTGAATCCCTCGCAAGCCGTACTGAATAAGTCCAGCCACGGTCCTGCTGTTCCTCCGCCTTCCAGTTCAGCGCGTCCTGACGCAAGCAGGCGGTCCAGCTGAACTGTGCCCAGATACAGTCCTGCCAGATCCCGTTCGGACAATTTCACCGTAGGGACCGAGGCCGGAGCGTTTCCTGCTACAACCCGGCTCACCGCAGCCTGGGAATCGGACACGTCGAACAGGTAGGTTCCGGAGATCAGGTTCATCGGATCATTCACGCACAACAGCAGACGGCCGTCACGCTGGTAGCCGCGGGCTTCGAAGGCAGCGGCAACGTCAAGCACCCGAAGCCACAGCACATCATCGATCGAACGCACATGGTAGTCCCGCACGTTATCCAGTACATTGCGCAGCGGGTCCGCCACAGGGCCTTGGCCGTGCACTTCCTCGACCAGGTCATGGTTGCCCAGGTACTCGAAGAGCTTGAAGCGGGCGGCGTCGCTCGTGGCCACCAGCTTTTGCACGACCAGCTTTGCCTTGGGCTCATCCCATCCGCCGAACTTGTAGGCGGCGAAACCACCGAGCTGGCCGGCGCCGTCGTAATAAGCGGCGAAGCGCAGGTTCTTCGGCTTATCCAAGGTCTCCCAAGTGTCCCAGCGTCCCAGGGCGAAGCCGTTGTCGTACTCGGTGCTGTCCACGGAACCGAAGGTTTGCTCCAGCGCACGCACGGCCAGCGCAGCATACTCGGCCCCGAACTGCTTCGGATCGATGTCGATCACCTGTCCAGGCACCTGCACCCGCAGCTTGACCCCGTGGGAGCACTTGAGGGTGAATCGGCTTTGGTAGGTGGCCGGTTCGAAGCCGTACCGCCCGTAAATGGTCGCCTCCGACGCGGTCAACGCCGCAATCGGGAATCCCGCCTGCTGGGCATAAGCCAGGTCGGCAGTGATCTGCCTCGACAGGATTCCGCGCCGCCGATAGCTCGGAGCGACCGTGACCGCAGAAATCTTGTGCGCTGCAACGGGCACCTGGCCCCCGGCATTGAGCAGCCCTGGGAACGCGGCATAGGTGTGCACCGGGTGCGCGGCATGTCGCGAGTGCGGCTCCGCAGCTGGATCGAAGACCAGCGAAAAGCGCATTTTCTGCGCGTAGGTCAGATCCAGGTAGTTCGACCACTGGTTCTCCTCGGGCAGCTGCTCATAGAAGCCGATCCCGGTGCCCTGGTGGAACAGCTTGATCGATTCGTCGAGCTCGGGGCTGCGGACGGTGGCCTGGTAGGTCCGGGTTTCCAGCTTCGGCTGGCTTGCTAATTCCATCGCGCTCCTGAGCAGGGAATATGTCTCTGATCACAGTCTATGCTAGCGCCGGTGCGGCGCAAGGGGTTCACCAGGTTTCGGAGAGCTTAACGAACTCCAGTCCGTCCTGAAAGGCACCAGCCAGTCCGCGGGCGATCCCCTGGGCCGTGCCTGACGCCGGTTGGTTGAAATGCCCGATCCCCACGCCGCCGTCCTTCAGCAACTGAAATTGTGCGGCCACCGTTGCTGCCGGGAAGGTCGCGCCCGCATCCAGATTCACCGTGAAGTTCATCGGGATCAGTCCCAGCTGGCGGCACAGCGCCGCTGACACCTCATCCATATGCGCGGTGCCCGATCGGAAAAACCGCGCCGTCACCCCGAACTCATCGTTCAGATACCGCTGGTTGCCCATGACCTCGTCGTAGGCTTCGCCCACCGAACGAGTTCCGGATATTCCGTAGGCCGCTTGCCCGTGTGTGGTCAGTGGAACATGCGAGGTTCCATGATTTGCGATTTCAAACAATGGATCGTCCACCAGCTGCCCCAAGTATCGGCCGTTGCTCCTGGCCCATCGCTGGTTGACGAACAATGTTGCGGGCACCTCGCGCTCGCGCAAGGCATCGATCAGGGCATGGTCGATAGCCGAACCGTGCGCTCCCCCGCAGGCGTCAAAGGTCAGCGCCACCCTATTTTTCCCGGTGGGCATCGCCAGTTCGATCCCCTTGGCCTCCAAACCGAACTCGCCTGCCGGAGCATTCTTGAATTGCTCGATGATCTGCGCGCGCGTGGGGTACTGCTGCGCGGGGCTGGCAACGGACGAGGGCGCGTTGGTTGCAGGGGTACTGGTTGTCGAAGCAGGCGAGGATGCAGTCATCGATCCCGACGCACCCTTGGGCACCTGTGCAGCGCAGCTGCTAAGCAGCCCCGCTGCTGCTGCCCCGAAGCCCCAGGCTCCGGCCTTCAAAGCCCAGCGGCGCGAGCGCTGTTCCATGTTCGTCTCTTCCATCATGCACAGTGGTTCGCACCGAGGGGCAGGTGCACCATTAGATGCCCCTGCCCCTCGGTGTTTGCTTCGCTTCGGGAGCAGGGCTCCTAGTGCTCGGCCTCATGCCAGGACTTGCCGATGCCCGGCTGCACGTCCAAGGGGACCTTCAGCTCGGCGGCCCGGCTCATCTCGCCCGTCACCAGTTCCTGCACCGCGTCGAGTTCGCCGGCGGCAATTTCCAGCACCAGCTCATCGTGCACCTGCAACAGCATCCGGGATTTGTACTTCCCCTCGGCCAGCAGCTCGGCAATGTTCAGCATCGCGACCTTCAGCAGATCCGCGGCGGATCCCTGGATCGGCGCGTTCAGCGCGGCGCGTTCGGCGATATCGCGCAACCTGCGATCGGAGCTGTTGAGCTCCGGCAGGTAGCGCCGGCGGCCGAAGATCGTCTCGGTGTAGCCGTCCTTGCGCGCCTGGTCGACGACGGAACGCAGATAGGTGCGCACCGCGCCAAAGCGTGCGAAGTAGTCCTTCATCAGCGTGCGCGCCTCGTCGACGGAGATCTTCAGCTGCTTGGACAGCCCGAAGGAGCTCAGCCCGTAGGCCAGGCCGTAGCTCATCGCCTTCACCTTCGAACGCATCTCGCTGGTGACCTCTTCGGGGGCCACGTCGAAGACATGCGAACCGACGAACCGGTGCAGGTCCTCGCCGCTCTGGTAGGCCTCGATCAGCCCCTCGTCGCCGGACAGGTGCGCCATGATGCGCATTTCGATCTGCGAGTAGTCCACGGTCAGCAGGGTTTCGTATCCCTCGCCGACGACGAACACGTCGCGGATGCGCCGGCCCTCTTCGGAGCGGATCGGGATGTTCTGCAGGTTCGGGTTCAGGCTGGACAAGCGTCCGGTCGCGGCCACCGTCTGCGCATAGGTGGTGTGGATCCGGCCATCGTCGCCGATCGATTTGAGCAGCCCATCAACGGTCTGGCGCAGCTTGATCGCCTCGCGGTACGCCATCAGCGCCACCAGGAACGGGTGCTGGGTCTTGACCAGCAGATCCTGCAGGGATTCGGCATCGGTGGTGAAACCGGTTTTGATCTTCTTCGTTTTCGGCAGGTCAAGCTCTTCGAAGAGCACCACCTGCAGCTGCTTCGGGCTGGAGAGGTTCACCTCGTGCCCGATGGCGTCGTAGGCCTCCTTGGTGGCCTGGTCCACCTGC
The DNA here is from genome assembly GCF_002332385.1 of Glutamicibacter sp. BW80. Classification (NCBI taxonomy): domain Bacteria; kingdom Bacillati; phylum Actinomycetota; class Actinomycetes; order Micrococcales; family Micrococcaceae; genus Glutamicibacter; species Glutamicibacter sp. BW80. Next base: position 310,091 of record NZ_NRGV01000030.1, read on the forward strand.
GAGGTGAAGTGCGCGTGCAGCTCGTCCAGGCGTTCGCGGCTCACCGCAATGCCCGCACGCTCCATCCCGAAGAGCACGTCGATCAGCGGCAGCTCCATGTCCTTGGCCAGCTCCGCGGCATGCTTTTCGGCGAGCTTGGTGGCCAGGAACGCGGACAGATCAAAAACCGCCTGCGCCTGGGCCAGCGTCGGCTCGGCCAGGTCCGCGGTGAGGCCCAGATCCAGTTCGCCCTTCTTCGCCGGCTTGAGCACCGGCACCGTGTACTTCAGGTGGTACTGCACCAGATCCACCAGCTCGTGGCTGCGCCGGTCCGGCTGGATCAGGTAGGCGCTGATCAACGTGTCATCGCCCAGGCCGGAAACACGGAAGCCACGCTCGTGCAACCGATGCATGGCGAGTTTCGCGTCGTGGAAGATCTTCGGCGCCTGCGCGTCCGCCAGGAAGTCGGCAAGCACCTTCTCGCTGTCTTCGCCCAGGCTGGACAGCTCCAGCCAGAGCGCCTTGCCCTCACGGAACAGCGCCACCCCGACGGCTTCGCCGGCGGCCACCGCCACTTGCACCGCAATCGGCGCCCCCTGGCCTTGGGCGATGAATTCGCCCAGCGCCTTCGCATCCTGCGCTTCAAGCCGCTCGAACGCCGCCGCTTCGGGCTGTTCTTCGTCCTCCTGCGCGGCAAAGAGATCGAAGAGCCGCTTGCGCAGGGTGTTGAATTCCAGGGCGTCAAAGAGGTTTTCGATCTCGTCGCGGTTCGGCGCGACCAGTTCGGCCTCGTCCAGGCTCACCGGCAGTTCCAGATCGTGGCGCAACTGGTTCAGCCGCCGGTTGCGGGTGACATTGTCCAGGTGGGCGCGCAGGCTCTCGCCGACCTTGCCCTTGATCGCGTCGGCGTTTTCCAGGATGCCGTTGAGGTCGCCGTAGAGGTTCAGCCATTTCGCGGCGGTCTTCGGCCCCACCCCGGGCACGCCCGGCAGGTTGTCGGCGGTCTCCCCCACCAGCGCGGCCAAGTCCGAGTAGCGCTCGGGGCGCACGAAGTACTTGGTCTCTACCGCTTCGGCATCCATCGGCGGGATATCGCTGATCCCCTTCTTCGGGTAAAGCACCATGGTCTTGTCGGTGATCAGCTGGAAGGCATCGCGGTCGCCGGAGACGACAAGAACTTCGAAGCCCTGTTCTTCGCCCTGGGTTGCCAGGGTGGCCAAGATGTCGTCGGCCTCAAAGCTTTCAAGGGTGATGCTGGGAATGTTCATCGCCTTCATGACCTCTTGAATCAGGTCGATCTGGCCATAGAATTCTTCCGGAGTCTTATTTCGTCCGCCCTTGTATTCGGTGTATTCCAGGGAACGGAACGTTGGGGTGTCCAGGTCGAAGGCCACCGCAACGTGCGTAGGCTTCTGCTGGCGGATCATCGTCAACAGCATGGAGACGAATCCGTGGACGGCATTGGTGTGCTGGCCGGTGCTTGTCGCAAAGTTTTCGGCTGGCAGCGCATAGAACGCGCGGAAGGCCATCGAGTGTCCGTCGATGATCAGAAGTTTCTTGTCCGACGTGAATGTCGTTTTGGTAGTTTCGCTCACACCTGAAAGCCTAGTTGCCATGAGCGACAATTTCACTTCTCACGACGAGCAATCTTCAGCACACCCCTTTGCCCAGCAATTGACCAGGCATGGTGTCCCGCAGGCGATGTGGCCTTTTCTCCACGGGCACGGGGTGGGCACGCTGGTCGAAAAGCTTGATATCCACTTCACCGAGTTTGGCGCCGACCGAGTCTGCGCGACCATGCCGGTAGCAGGAAACGCTCAGGTGGTAGGCATCCTGCATGGCGGGGCGTCTGCCGCGCTGGCCGAGACCTTGGGCTCGATGGCTGCGGCCCTGCACGCGCAGGGCAAGGCAAACCCGGTAGGAGTCGAGCTGAATGTCACCCACCACAAGGCCGCGCGCCAGGGACTGGTCAGCGCCGTGTGCACGCCGCTGCACTTGGGCCGGCGCATCACCACCCATGAGATCGTCATCACCAACGAGGCAGGCCAACGCGTGGCCACGGCCCGGATCACCAATATGCTCCTGCCCATCGAGGGCTAGCCGAGAGCTAGGAGACGGCGTAGCTTGAGGCGAAGATATCGTCGCCGAGTTCACGGATTCTCAGCCCGGATAGCTGCGCGTTGGTGTCGCGGCCGAAAATGTTCACCCCGCCGCCGAGGAACACCGGCACCGTCACCACGGTGAGTTCGTCGAGCATTCCGGCCTCGATGAAGCCGCCGGCCAGATCCGCACCGCCAACGAGCCAGACATCCCCGGCGCCGGCGCTTTTGGCAATGTCGCGGCTCCAGAAGCTGATTTCACCGCGGATGAAGGTCAGGTCCGTGTCCGGCAACGAGGGAAGCTCGTGGTGGGTGAAGATCCACACCGGCTTCGCGCCGAATGGCCATTGCAGGCGCCCTTCGCCGATATCCCGCACGATCGTGTCGTAGGTTTTGCCGCCGATGACCACCGCGCCGATGCTGTCGAAGAACTCGCGGAGGTCGGCCTGGTAGCCGGGCAGCTCGGTGAACGGGCGTAGCCAATGCGTGTCGCCCGAATGATCGGCCACAAAGCCGTCGATGGAGGCACCCACGTAGTACTTGAAGCTAGTCATAGCTCCAGTCTAGGGGTGCCTCCATCGAAGGCAATATCTAGTTTTTGCCGCCCACCGGGCGTGCCGGATGCTCAGAGGCCCAAGATCGCTTCGCTCAGCTGCGGAACGATGAGCACCACGCCGAAGAGCACGATCAGCCCGCACAGGCCGAAGCACAGGTAGGCGCCGTACTTATTAGCCTGGGTATTGCTGTGTTCGTCGCGGGCCACCGCCAGCAGGCGAACGCCGAAGGAGTATGCGACCACGATGCACATGGCAGCTACCCAGCTGACCAGTGCGACGATGAGAAAAGCTGACCAGTCGATCATGAGATATCCGCTTCCTTGTCCATGGCTTCCTGCGCAAGCTTCTGGGCGGTCTTTGCTTCGGCCTTGGCGCGGGCGCGACGCTCCTTCTTCGAAAGGATATTGACCGCCGCTCCCGAATTATCGATGTCGGACATCGCGGTATCGTGCCCTACATGGTCCTTGCGGGACATGTACCAGAACAGCAGCAGCGTTCCCACGCCGACCACGGCGACGATCCCGACGCCGACCGGGCCGATGTGGGTCAGCGCCGCGGCGGCACCGCCAACGATGGCGGCCGCCGGAAGGGTGAACAGCCACCCCAGGGCAATACGGCCAGCGGTGCCCCAGCGGACTTCGGCGCCCTTGCGTCCCAGGCCGGAACCGATGACCGAGCCGGATGCCACCTGCGTGGTGGACAAGGCGAAGCCCAGGTGCGATGAGGTAAGAATCGCCGAGGCGGTCGAAACCTCGGCGGCGAAGCCCTGCGCGGGTTTCACATCGGTCAGCCCCGAACCCATGGTTCGGATAATGCGCCAGCCACCGGTGTAGGTACCCAAGGCAATGGCCACCGCACAGGTAGCAACGACCCAAAGGTGCGGACCTGTCCCGGCGCTCTGCATCCCCGAAGCGACCAGAGTCAGGGTGATAACACCCATGGTCTTCTGCGCGTCATTGGTGCCGTGCGCCAGCGCCACAAGCGAGGAAGAGAAGATCTGTCCGTAGCGGAAGCCGCCACGTTTAGGCGAGGCACCGTTCTGCCGCTTCGTGATCGAGTACGCAAGCTTCGTGCAGAGGTACGCGGAAATACCCGCAATCAGCGGGGCGCACAATGCCGGCAGAAGCACCTTGGAGAGCAGCACACCGTAGTCGATGGCGCCGAACCCGGCACCGACGATCGCGGCGCCAACCAGCCCGCCGAACAGTGCGTGGGAGGAGCTTGATGGCAGGCCGAGCATCCAGGTGAATACGTTCCAGATCACCGCGCCCATAAGTCCCGCGAAGATCATTTCCGGCATGATCTGCACGCCGGTCGTGGGATCTTCGTTGATAATGCCGCCAGAAATGGTCTTGGCTACCTCCGTAGAGAGGAACGCGCCGACGAGGTTCAAGACCGCAGCGAGAGCTACGGCCTTTTTTGGAGTGATTGCTCCGGTTGCGATTGGGGTGGCCATCGCATTGGCCGTGTCATGAAAACCATTGGTGAAGTCGAAAAACAACGCCAAGGCGATGACTAGGACGACGATTAGCGTCAAATCCATTGAATACCAGCCTGAGGGTCGAACGGCAAGGAAAAAGAACTTGGGCCGAGAGCTGCGAAATCCAGCGAAGATAATGGCGTGCGGGATTGGGCTCAAAGCGCAATTTCAATCTTATGCCCCTGAACAGATACGTCAATCCGGCCAGTCAACCTACAGAAGGCAAATTCCACATGAACTTTTGGTGTCCAAGTAGGCAATTACCGCGTTCATGCCGGATCGCCCATTTGCGGGCATAGAAAATGTGCGCCAAACCATAGGTGGCTTGACGCACATTCACGCGGCTCGCTGCGCCGCAGGCAATGGTGGGAGGTTATTTAACCTGATCGATCACGGTGTCCGCGACCTGCCGCATGCTCAGCCGACGGTCCATCGAGGTCTTCTGGATCCAGCGGAATGCTTCCGGTTCGGTCAACCCCATCTTGGTGATGAGCAGGGATTTGGCCCGGTCTACGAGCTTTCGAGTCTCGAACTGCTCGGCTAGGTTGCTGACCTCGGACTCCAGCGCACGCAGTTCGTCGTTGCGCGAAATCGCGATTTCAATCGCTGGGGTCAGATCGGCCGGGGTGAAGGGCTTGACCACGTAGGCCATGGCGCCGGCTTCGCGCGCCCGCTCCACCAGTTCCTTTTGGCTGAAGGCGGTGAGCAGCACGACGGGGGCGATGCGCTCCTTGACGATCGATTCGGCGGCGGTAATGCCGTCCATCACCGGCATCTTGACATCCATCAGCACCAGATCCGGCTTCAGCTCACGCGCCTTCTCCAGCGCGCTCTGGCCGTTGTCGACCTCGGCCACCACGTCATAGCCTTCGGAGCGCAGGATCTCAACGATATCCAGGCGGATCAGCGTCTCATCTTCGGCTACGAGCACGCGTCGCGCCGCGGAGGGCGCTTCGGAAGGGATTTTGGTAATTTCTGGTAGCTCGCTCATAGGGCGCCTTCCTTAGTGGTCTGCGTACCTGCCTCGTTAGCCGGCAGAATTCAAGATGTATTTCGCGGCGAGCCGCGCTGCTCCCGTTTCGTATCTAAGCCTACTTGCATGTACTCTTATTAGGGCGATGACGCGAGGTTATCGATTAGGAAATCTACGAAACCTCTAGTAAACTCGTCAATGTGCTCGCCCAAGTGGCGGAATCGGTAGACGCGCCGCACTCAAAATGCGGTATCGAAAGATGTGTGGGTTCGAGTCCCACCTTGGGCACATCATGAATGTCGTCGGGGAAAGTGAGAGCTTTCTCCGACGACATTTTTCGTTTAACTATTCACCCAACTGTGATGCATCTCGCAGCGAAGAAAAATTGGCTCCGAACGCGAATGAGCCTGCCCGCAGGGTCGATGACACGACCTTGCGGGCAGGCTCATTTTTGTTGGCTAAAAGCTACGGCTTAGAGATCCTTGGGCGTCGAAACGTTCGCAGGATCCCATGGCCCGACAACTTCGCGCGTCGGCATTGGCTTGCCGTCGACCAGCTGACCGGCATCGGCCAGGTCTCCGACCTTATGCACGCGCAGCGAATTGGTCGATCCTGCTTGGCCCGGAGGGGAACCGGCAGCGATGCAGACCAGATCGTTGATCTGGGCCAGGCCTTCGCTGAGCAGCTGCTCATCGACCTGTGCGGTCATCTTGTCGGTGTGATCCGCATAGGCCACCAGGCGTGCTTGCACTCCCCACATCAAAGTCATGATGTTGTAGGTCTGCTGCAGCGGGGTGAAGGCCAGCACCGGGCGCTTCGGGCGCAGGCGGGAAAGACGTCGAGCGGAGTCACCGGACTGGGTGAAGGCGACGATGTATTTCGCGTCGAGCTGATCGGCGATCTCCACGGCGGCACGGGTAATGGCTCCGCCTCGGGTCTTCGGCTGCGAGCCGAGACGTGGAATGCGATCCAGGCCGTGCTGCTCGGTGGAGGAAATAATGCGCGACATGGTTTCCACGGTCTCCACCGGGTAGGCGCCCACCGAGGTCTCCCCCGAAAGCATCACCGCGTCGGCGCCGTCGAGCACCGCGTTGGCGCAGTCCGAAGCCTCGGCACGGGTTGGGGTCGGCGATTCGATCATCGATTCGAGCACCTGGGTGGCGACGATGACCGGCTTGGCCCAGCGGCGCGCGAGCTCCACCGCACGCTTCTGCACGACCGGAACCTCTTCCAGCGGCAATTCCACGCCCAGGTCGCCACGGGCAACCATGATCGCGTCGAAAGCGTTGATGATTTCTTCCAGCGCGGCGACTGCCTGAGGCTTTTCGATCTTGGCGATCACCGGCAGGCGGCGGCCTTCCTCGTCCATGATTTCGTGCACACGCTCGATATCGCTGGCATTGCGCACGAAGGACAACGCAATCATGTCGACGCCGGCACGAATGGCCCAGCGCAGATCGTCCTCGTCCTTTTCGCTCAGCGCAGGCACATTGACCGCAACGCCGGGCAGGTTGATGCCCTTGTTATTGGAGACCTCGCCCCCGACCACAACCTCGGAGCGCACCGCGGTGTCGGTGACCTCGATGGCTTTGAGCTTCACCTTGCCGTCGTTGATCAGCAGGAAGTCCCCGGGCTTCACATCGGTTGGCAAGCCCTTGAAGGTGGTCGAGCACAGGTTGCGCGTACCCTGGATGTCCTCGATGGTAATGGTGAATTCTTCGCCGACTTCCAAGATGTACTTGGCGTCGTCCTTAAAACGTCCCAGTCGGATCTTCGGTCCCTGCAGATCGGCGAAAATGCCGACCGCGCGCCCCACCTCGGTCGCCGCGTTGCGGACGTTTGCCAAGGATTGAGCATGCATGGAGTAGTCTCCATGGCTCATGTTCAGTCGGGCGACGTCTACGCCCGCTTGAAGTACCGCTACGGTGTTTTCATAGCTCGCTAGGGCCGGGCCCCATGTTGCCACAATTTTTGCGCGTCTCATACCGTCAGCCAAATGCCTTTCATGTTTGCATAGGCAAAATGCGGCGAACCCGTTCGGGTTCGCCGCATCAAAGCTTATGCCACTCAAATGATGCTGATGGCTCTATCTGTTGGAGCAACTGGTGCAGGAAGGTTCGTCGTTTCCATCAGGAACTTATCGACTCCGGCGGCGCAAGCGCGGCCTTCGGCGATAGCCCAGACGATCAGCGACTGCCCCCGACCGGCATCTCCGGCGGCGAACACCGATTCGGAGTTCGTCATGTAGTAGCCATCTCGGGCGACGTTGCCCCGGTTGTCGAATTCGATGCCGAGCTGCTCATCGAGCCCGGAAGGTTCCGGACCGGTGAAGCCTAGAGCCAGGAGAACCAGATCCGCTTTGATAACGCGTTCGGTTCCAGGCTTCGGCAGGCGCTTGCCAGCAACGAATTCTGTCTCTGCAACTGTAACACCGATCACCTTATTCTGCTCGGTTCCCGCGCCGGAAACGAAGTTCACGGTCGAGGCGAGATAGCTGCGTTCGCCACCCTCCTCATGCGAGGACTGCACCTCGAAGAGCAGCGGCATCGTCGGCCACGGCTGGGCGTCGGCGCGTTCGGTCGGCGGCTTCTGCCCGATGGCCAAGGTGGTCACCGAGGCGGCTCCCTGGCGCAGTGCGGTGCCGATGCAGTCCGATCCGGTGTCGCCGCCGCCGAGCACGATCACGTGCTTGCCCTTCGCATCGATGCGCGCAGCGTCCAGCGTTCCGGCCACCACGCGGTTGTTCTCGGTGAGGAACTCCATGGCGTGGTGCACCCCATCCAGGTCGTGGCCTTCAATGGGAAGCTCACGCGGGATGGTGGCGCCGGTGGCGACAATCACCGCGTCATAATCGCGACGCAATTGATCCCAGCTGATCTCCTTGCCGATCTCGATGCCGGTGCGGAAGATCGTGCCCTCCTCACGCATCTGGGCCAGCCGGCGGTCGATGACCTGCTTCTCCAGCTTGAAGTCCGGGATGCCGAAGCGCAGCAGGCCGCCGATCTGCTCATCGCGCTCGTAGACCGCCACGGTGTGGCCCACCCGGGTCAGCTGCTGGGCGGCAGCCAGTCCGGCCGGACCGGAACCGACGATGGCCACGCGCTTCTCGGTGTGGCGCGCCGGTGGCTGCGCGACGAAGTCCCCGGCGTCCATCAGGTGCTCGGCCAGCTCGGCCTCGACCTGCTTGATGGTGACCGCGGGCTGGTTGATGCTCAGCACGCACGCCGCCTCGCAGGGGGCCGGGCACAGCTTTCCGGTCAGTTCCGGGAAGTTGTTGGTGCTCAGCAGCCGGGCCGCGGCATCGTCCATCCGCCCGCGATAGGTCAGGTCGTTGAACTCCGGGATCAGGTTGCCCAGCGGGCAGCCCTGGTGGCAGAACGGGATGCCGCAGTCCATGCAGCGCGAGGCCTGCTGCTGCAGCGTGCCGGCCTGCTGGCGCTCAAGGACCTCCTTGTAGTCCATCAGGCGCACCGGCACCGGGCGCTTGGGTTGGGTGACGCGTTCGGTCACCTTCAAGAATCCGCGTGGATCAGCCACGGGTCACCTCCAAAATCTTGTCCCATACCTGCGGCGAATCCGGATTCTCTCCGGCGGCCGCCGCTTCGGCACGGATATTTTCAACCGCGGCGAAATCGCGCGGGATGATGCTGGTCAAGCGCTGGCGCGTCTGCTCCCAATCCAGGATCAGGCGCTGCGCCTGCGGCGAGGCGGTCAGCGCGATGTGCTCGGTGAGCAGCGCGTGGATCGCCTGCGCCTCGGCCTCGTCGATTCCGCGGACCAGCAGATCGCCGGCCGCGGCGGCCAGCGGATTCAGGTTCCTCTCCTCGAAGTCCAGCACCCAGGCCATGCCGCCGGACATCCCGGCACCGAAGTTGCGTCCGGTGGCGCCGAGGATCAGCACCCGGCCGCCGGTCATGTATTCGCAGCCGTGTTCGCCGATGCCTTCGGTGACGATCGTGGCGCCCGAGTTGCGCACCGCGAACCGTTCCCCGACCATGCCGTTGATGAACATCTCGCCGCTGGTCGCGCCGTAGCCAACCACATTTCCGGCGATCACTTGGTCCTGCGGGCTGGACAGGGTGGTGCGCGGCGGGTGGATAGCGATCCGTCCGCCGGAGAGCCCCTTGCCGACGTAGTCGTTCGCGTCGCCGGAGAGCCCGAGGGTGATGCCGGCGGGCAGGAAGGCGCCCAGGGACTGGCCCGCGCGCCCGGCCAGGTTCACCCGGATGGTGTCCGCGGCCAGTTCTTCGAGCCCGAAGGTCTTGGTCACGTGGTGGCCGAGCAGCGTGCCCACCGAACGGTCGGTGTTCACGATGTCCGCGTCGATCACCACCGGGATCCGGTCCGCCAGGGTCTGCGCGGCGGCGGCCAAGAGCCGCTGGTCCAGATGCTTGTCAAGACCGTGGTCCTGGCCGATCCGGCGGCGGCGTGCGGTGAGTTCCACGTCGGGCACGTGGGTGATCGCGCCCAGGGCCAGGGACTGGACCTTGTCGTGGGCGCCGTCCTGCGCGCCGCTGAGCAGCTCCACCCGGCCGATGACCTCCTCCAGGGTGCGCGCACCCAGGCTGGCGAGCAGTTCGCGGACCTCTTGCGCGATGAACTCGAAGAAGTTCACCACGAATTCGGCCTTGCCGCTGAAGCGTTCGCGCAGCGCGGGGTTCTGCGTGGCCACGCCCACCGGGCAGGTGTCCAGGTGGCACACGCGCATCATGATGCAGCCCGAAACCACCAGCGGGGCGGTGGCGAAGCCGAATTCCTCGGCGCCGAGCAGCGCGCCGATGAGCACGTCGCGCCCGGTTTTCAGCTGGCCGTCCACCTGCACGGTGACGCGGTCGCGCAACCCGTTGAGGATCAGCGTCTGCTGCGCCTCGGCCAGGCCGATCTCCCACGGGGTACCCGCATGCTTGAGCGAATTCATCGGCGAAGCGCCGGTGCCGCCATCGTGCCCGGAGATCAGCACGACGTCGGCCTTCGCCTTGGCCACGCCGGCCGCGACGGTGCCGATGCCGGACTCGGAGACCAGCTTCACATGCACGCGCGCCGCCGGATTGGAGCACTTCGCGTCGTGGATCAGCTGGGCCAGGTCCTCGATCGAGTAGATGTCGTGGTGCGGCGGCGGGGAAATGAGTCCCACGCCCGGGGTGGAGTGCCGGGTCTTGGCGATCCACGGGTAGAGCTTCTGGCTCATCAGCTGGCCGCCCTCGCCGGGCTTCGCTCCCTGGGCCATCTTGATCTGGATGTCGTCCGCGTTGGTCAGGTACAGGCTGGTCACCCCGAAGCGGCCCGAGGCGATCTGCTTCACGGCGCTGCGGCGCACCGGATCGAGCAGCCGCTCGGGATCCTCGCCGCCCTCGCCGGTGTTGGACTTGCCGCCCAGCCGGTTCATCGCGATGGCCAGGGTCTCGTGCGCCTCGGCGGAGATCGAGCCGTAGCTCATCGCCCCGGTGGCGAAGCGCTTGACAATCGAGCTGACCGGCTCCACCTCGTCGATGGGGATCGGGGTGATGGACTCGGTGTTGAACTTCAGCAGCCCGCGCAGGGTTTTCAGCTCGGAGGCCTGGTCGTCGACGGCCTTGGTGTACTCCTTGAACACGTCGTAGCGGCGGGTCCGGGTGGAGTGCTGCAGGCGGAACACGGTCTGCGGGTCGAACAGGTGCGGCGGTCCTTCGCGGCGCCACTGGTATTCCCCGCCCACCTCCAGCTCGTTGGGCTGGCTCGCCCCGGAGTGCTCCGGGTAGGCGCGAGAATGGCGGGCCGCGGCCTCGGCGGCGACAACGTCCAGCTCGATGCCCGAGAGCTTGGTGGTGGTGCCGGTGAAGTACTGGTCGACCACGCGCTGGGAGAGCCCCACGGCCTCGAAGGTCTGCGCCCCGCAGTAGGAGGACACCGTGGAGATGCCCATCTTGCTCATGATTTTCAGCACCCCCTTGCCCAGGGACTTGATCAGGTTCGCGGCGGCGGCCTGCCCGGTGATGCCCGGCAGCGAGCCTTCCTCGGCCAGCTGCTCGACGCTTTCCAGCGCGAGGTACGGGTTGATGGCGCTGGCGCCGTAGCCGATGAGCAGCGCGATGTGGTGGACCTCGCGGGCGTCGCCGGACTCGATGATCAGCGACACGCGGGTGCGGGTCGAGCTCTTGAGCAGGTGGTGGTGCACCGCGGAGGTCAGCAGCAGGGATGGGATCGGAGCCCAGGCCGCGGAGGAATCGCGGTCCGAGAGCACGATGTAGCGCACCCCGCGGTTCACCGCCGCGGAGACCTTTTCGCAGATTTCCTGCAGCCGGGCGCGCAGTTCGGACTCGCCGCCGGCCGGGCGGTAGAGCCCGCGGACCTTCAGCGAGTACTTGGCACCCGACGCGTCGCGCAGGTTCACGATCTTCGCGACCTGGTCGTTGGTCAGCACCGGGTAGTCCAGATCGATCTGGGTCTGCGCCACGCGGTCCAGGGAGAGCAGGTTGCCGTCGGGTCCGATGGAGGTGCGCATCGAGGTGACCAGCTCCTCGCGGATCGCATCCAGCGGCGGGTTGGTGACCTGGGCGAAGGACTGCGTGAAGTAGTCGAAGAGCAGCCGCGGGCGCTGCGAGATCGCGGCGATCGGGCTGTCGGTGCCCATGGCGCCCAGCGGCTCGGCGCCGGTGGTGGCCATCGGGGCCAGCAGCATGCGCAGCTCCTCGGCGGTGTAGCCGAAGGTCAGCTGGCGCTGCAGCACGGAGGCCGAATTATGGCGCACATGCTCCAGGTCCGGGAAGTCCTCCAGGGACTTGATATTCGTCCCGACCCATTCGCGCCACGGCTTCGCGGCGGCGACCTCGGCCTTGATCTCGGCGTCATCCACGATGCGTCCGGCATTCAGGTCCAGGGCGAACATCTTGCCCGGGGCCACGCGGCCCTTGGAGACGATATGCTCCTCGGCGATGTCGATGACGCCGACCTCGCTGGCGAGCACCACCAGGTCATCGTCGGTGACCCACCAGCGCGCCGGGCGCAGCCCGTTGCGGTCCAGCACCGCGCCGGCCAGCTGGCCGTCGGTGAAGCAGACCGCCGCTGGGCCGTCCCACGGTTCGATGAGCATCGAGTGGTACTGGTAGAAGGCGCGCAGGTCGGCATCCATCTGGGTGTCGTTTTCCCAGGGCTGCGGGATCATCATCATGATCGCCTCGGTGACCTTGCGCCCCGAGAGCATCAGCATCTCGGCGACCTCGTCGAAGCTCGCGGAGTCCGAGGCGCCGGGGGTGCAGATCGGGAAGAGCTCCTCGGGCACCTCGCCGAGCAGCTTGGATTCCAGGGTCGACTGGCGGGCGCGCATCCAGTTGCGGTTGCCCTTGACGGTGTTGATTTCGCCGTTGTGCGCGATGGTGCGGAAGGGCTGGGCCAGCGGCCACGACGGGAAGGTGTTCGTGGAGAAGCGCGAGTGCACGATGGCGCAGCGGCTGGTGAAGCGCTCGTCGGACAGATCCGGGAAGAACGGCTCGAGCTGCGCGGTGGAGACCATGCCCTTGTAGACGATGGACTGCGCGGAGAAGGAGGCGAAGTAGACGCCGATCTTATTGTGCGCGCGGCGGCGGATGCGCCAGGCCGCCGCGTCCAGGGCCCGGGAGTCGAGCTCGCCGGAGGCCGCGCTGGAGGCGACGAAGAATTGGGTGATATGCGGCATGACCGCACGGGCGGAGGCGCCGAGCACTTCCGGATTCACCGGGACGGTGCGCCAGCCGAGCACGGTCAGCGACTCTTCGGCGGCGAGCTCTTCGAGTTCGGCCTTGGCGAACTCCAGCTCGTTCTGCGCCGCGGGCAGGAAGCCCATGCCGACCGCGTAGCGCCCGGGGGCGGGCAGCTCGAATTCGGTGACGGCGCGCAGGAAGGCATCGGGCAGGTGCAGCAGGATGCCCGCTCCGTCGCCGGTCCCCTCGTCGGCGCCGATGGCCCCGCGGTGTTCCAAGCGGCGCAGCGCGGTCAGCGCGTGGCTGACGATCTCATGAGTTGGGTGGTTCTTCAGCGATGCAATCATCGCCAGTCCGCAGGCGTCCTTTTCGGCGCTCGGGTCGTATAGACCCTGCGCCGGCGGAATTGCCGCGAATCGGGTATAGGGCGAGGGGGCGGCCTCGCCAAATCCGGGCGAGGCGTTCAACTGGACTCCGGTCATGCTCATGAGCGTGCCTTTCGTGGTTCATGCGGCGGAAAAAGGCGAACCGGCTCCCACCTTGGGGATTCTCGAAGGTGCGTCAGCCACCGGTCGCCTTAACCTCGTGGCCAGCTGCGCCGCCGGCGGGGTATGGCCGAGCGGGTGCGCTGCTTCGAAGGTTGAAGGATCCACCGCGTTGTGGTTCCTGCGCCTCGCCCGGGTCATGGGGTGTGGACTCCCGGAGAGGTGCGTAGATTCACCTTACGCCCCCTATGTTTCCCGCTTTCGCGCGGTTTTGTTTCGAAAATGTTAAAACGGTCACGCGCAGCGCCAGCTAAAAAGCAGGTTTATTCGTGGCGGCGCTGGCCGTTTCCATGGTTTCGTCCGGGGTTGTGCCGATTTTAAATGTTTCGCGCAGATTGCGTACCGCCCGCCCAAGGGGCAAAAAAGTCCTGCGTTAACGCCGAAACGGGGACCGAAAAAACACGCGCTGGTGTTTTTCGATCCCCGTTTCAGGTGCGGATGCAGCTCCGCGATCAGCCCGGCGGGTGCTCGTCGTCCTTCGTGATCTGCTGCTCTGAGTTGCTCTGCGACGTGCCGTTCGACGGAGCGTCGGTGCCCGCCGCCGCGGCGCGGGCCGCCGGCTCGCGCCCGGGCAGGAAGAGCGAATCCTTGCCTTCGCCACGCAGCTTCGCCAGCACGTAGGCCAGCGCCAGGGAGCCGAAGACGACCAGGGCGATGGCCAGCCACTGGTGGATGCGCAGGGACAGCGGGCCGATGCTGATGATCTCCGCCGCGTCCAGGCGCAGCGACTCGGTGAAGGTCCGGCCGATGCCGTACCAAATCACATAGCAGCAGAACAACGCTGTGCGGCGCAGCGCGAACTTCTTATCCAAGGCCAGCAGCACCACCACGCCCAGCAGGTTCCACAGCGACTCATAGAGGAAGGTCGGGTGGAAGAGCGTCTCGGCGGGCAGCGAGGCCGGGAAATTGTAGTGCTCCGGGTCGATCTCAAGTCCCCAGGGCAGGGTGGTCGGCGCGCCGAAGAGCTCCTGGTTGAACCAGTTGCCCCAGCGGCCCACGGCTTGGGCCAGCAGCACGCCGGGGGCGACGGCGTCGATGAAGGCCGAGAGCCGCACCCCGGTCCGCCGGCAGCCGATCCAGGCGCCGACGATGCCCAGCGAGACCGCACCCATAATGCCCAGTCCGCCCAGCCACAGCTGCGGGATCTCGGCGAAGTGCGATTGCTGCCCGCCGAGCCCGAAGTAGTACATCGGGTCGGTGATCAGCACATGGTAGAGCCGGCCGCCGACGATGCCGAAAGGGATCGCCCAGATGACGATGTCCCAGAGCATGTCCGAGTCGCCGCCACGGGCACGCATGCGCCGCCCGGTGAGCCACAGCGCCAGTACGATGCCCAGCAAAATGCACAGCGCGTAGGCGTGGATGGTCAGCGGGCCCAGGGAGAGCTTGGAAAATTCCTCGGGCGGAGACGGGATGGAGACCGGGAGCATGCCTAGGCCCGTCCGCTCAGCTCCGCGGCGAGGCGGCCCACGGCGGGCACTCCCCCGTCACGCAGCGCGGCGACCAGCGCGGTGCCCACGATGACCCCGTCGGCGTAGCCGCCGATCTCGGTGACGTGTTCGCGGCGCGAAACGCCGAGTCCGACGCAGGCGTTCGCGGCGCCGGCGGCATGGGCGGCGTCCACCACTGCCTGCGCGGCGGAGGAAACCTCGCTGCGCGCACCGGTGACACCCATCAGCGAAACGCAGTAGACGAACCCGGAGGAGGCCGCGACGGTTTGCTTCACGCGCGCCTCGGTGGAGCTCGGTGCGATCAGGAACACCCGTTCCAGGTCGTACTTCTCGCTTGCGGCCTGCCATTCGGCGGCCTCATCGGGCACCAGGTCCGGGGTGATCAGCCCGGCCCCGCCGGCCTCGGCGAAGCGCCGGGCGAACTCGTCCACGCCCAGGCGCAGCACCGGGTTCCAGTAGGTCATCACCATCACCGCGGCGTCGGTGCGTTCGGTGATTCCGCGCACGATGTCGAAGATCTGCGCGACGCGGAAGCCATTGGCCAGCGCGTGGTTGGTCGCTTCCTGGATGACCAGCCCGTCCATCACCGGGTCCGAGTAGGGGATGCCCATCTCGATGACATCCACCCCGTTTTCGGCCAGCGCGACGGCCGCCTCGATGCTGGTTTCCACGTCCGGGAAGCCCGCGGGCAGGTAGCCGATCAGCGCCGGGCGGCCTTCGGCACGCGCCGCGGCGATCTTTTCTGCACTAGTGACACGCGACATTTACTTGCCCTCCGGGGTGTTCTCGGCGGCCTCGGAATCGAGCATGCCGAACCATTGCGCGGCGGTGGACACGTCTTTGTCCCCACGGCCGGACAGGTTTGCGATGATGATGGTTTCCTCGGGGACCGCGCCCGCTGCGAGCTTGCGCGCAGCCAGGCGGATGGTTCCGGCCAGCGCGTGCGCGGATTCGATCGCCGGCAGGATGCCCTCGGTGCGGCACAGGATCTTGAACGCATCCATGGCCTCGGTGTCGGTGACCGGTTCGTAGCGCACGCGGCCGATGTCGGCCAGGTAGGCGTGCTCCGGGCCGACGCCCGGGTAGTCCAGGCCCGCGGAGATCGAGTGCGACTCGATGGTCTGCCCATCGTCGTCCTGCATCAGGTAGCTCTTCGCCCCGTGCAGCACCCCGGGCTTGCCCAGCGTGATGGTCGCCGCGTGGCGGTCGGTGTCCACGCCGTCGCCGCCGGCCTCGAAACCGTAGAGCTCCACCTCCTTGTCGTCCAGGAAGCCGTGGAAGATGCCGATGGCGTTCGATCCGCCGCCGATGCACGCGGTGACCGCATCGGGCAGGCGCCCGGCCTGCGCGATGATCTGCTCGCGGGCTTCCTCGCCGATGACCTCATGGAAGTAGCGCACCATGGCAGGGAACGGTGCCCCGCCGGCGGCGGTGCCCAGCAGGTAGTGCGTATTGCCCACGTTGGCGACCCAGTCGCGCAGCGCCTCGTTGATCGCGTCCTTCAGGGTCTGGGAGCCGACGGTCACCGGGATCACCGTGGCGCCGAGCAGCTGCATGCGCGCGACGTTCAGCGCCTGCCGGCGGGTGTCTTCGGCGCCCATGTAGACTACGCATTCCAGGCCCATCAGGGCCGCGGCGGTGGCCGAGGCGACGCCGTGCTGGCCGGCTCCGGTCTCCGCGATGATGCGGGTCTTGCCCATGCGCTTGGCCAGCAGCGCCTGGCCGAGCACGTTGTTGATCTTGTGGCTGCCGGTGTGGTTCAGGTCCTCGCGCTTGAGGAACACGCGCACCCCGCCGCAGGCTTCGGTGGAGAAGCGCTTCGCCTCGGTCAGCAGCGAGGGGCGGCCCGAGTAGCTGCGGTTCAGCTCCTTGACCTCTTCGATGAACGCCGGGTCGGCCTTGGCCGCCTCGAAAGTCTCGTTCAGCTCGTCCATGGCCGCCATAAGCGATTCGGGCATCCAGCGTCCACCGTACTGCCCAAAGTACGGTCCGCTGGCATGTTTCAGCGAGTCATCCGATGCGTTCATCGATTCCCTCTTCTCTTGAATTTTTTAGCGGTGCCCGGCCAGGAAGCAGACCCTGGCCGGGCACCGAAGATCTGGGTCCGGTTCGCCTAGCGCGCCGGCTTGGCTGCGGTACCCGCCGCGATGAACTCCGCGACGGTGGCTTGCGGGTCGGCGTGCTTGACCAGCGCCTCTCCGACGAGGATCGCGTCCGCCCCGGCCGCAGCGTAGATTTCCACCTGTTCGGCCGATTCGACACCCGACTCGGCAATGAGCACCGCGTCGCTTGGCAGCAACGGGGCCAACGCGCCGAAGGTAGCCACGTCCACCTCGAGGGTCTTCAGGTTGCGCACGTTCACTCCGATGATCTTCGCCCCGGCCTTCACGGCCCGCGCGATTTCTTCCTCGGTGTGCGTCTCCACCAGCGCGTTCATTCCCAGCTTGTGGGTCAATTCTAGGAAAGCGGAGAGCGTTTGATCATCCAGCGCCGCAACAATGAGCAATACGAGGTCCGCGCCGTGCGCCCGGGCCTCATAGATCTGGTACTCGTCGACGGTGAAATCCTTGCGCAGCAGCGGAATCGAGACCGCCTCGCGGACCGCGTCCAAATCGGCCAGCGAACCGCCGAAGCGCCGCTGTTCGGTGAGCACGGAGATCACCGAGGCGCCGCCGGCGGCGTACTCAGCGGCGAGCACCGCAGGTTCGGGGATCTGCGCCAGCGCGCCCTTGGACGGGGACTTGCGCTTCACCTCGGAGATCACCCGCAGCGTGGTGTCGCGCGCGGCGGAACCGGCCTGGCCGCCGAGGGCCGCGAAGCCATCGCGAGCCTCCGGCATGGCGGCCGCGGCGGCCTTGACCTGCGCGAGGCTGGTGATGGCGCGACGGGCGCCCAGGTCTTCCCGGACGCCCGCGATGATGTCATCAAGAACAGTCAATTTAGTGTGCTGCTCCGCTGCGCGAACCGCCCACGCCGAAGCCGGCCTTCTTCATGATCCAGCCGACGATCAGGCCGAGCACCATAATGCCCGCGCCCGCGTAGACGATGGCCGCGTTGTGGAACGCGAAGGCGACGCCGCCGACGATCGAACCGACGATCATGGTGCCGACGCAGGCCCAGGCTGCGATCGAGTTGCCGTGGCCGATTTCTTCGTTGTAGACCGGGTCGATCTCGGTGTTCTGCGACATTGCTGGATGTCTCCCTTTTGCTCTTCAGGTTGCGCGCCGCCCCGGCGGACCGGTCGGCGCGATGGACTTCGCTTACTATTCTGCCACTTGGACTTGATGATGGCCTATTCCACGGCGCTTCGTTGCGTCCCGGTGGGCCGAATCACCTATTGCTGGCCGCTGGTGGGATCCTCACCCTTGGAGAGCTGCTCCCAGTCGGAGATCCCGCGCGATTGCGCGTCCTTGGCCGCGGGGGCCACGGAGACCTCCCGGTCGTACTTCGAGTTCTTCTTCCACCCGCCGCAATAGATCAGCACCAAAATTCCCTGCAGCACGATGATCGCCCCGGCCACCACGGTCAGCGAAGGCCAGAGCGAAACGGTGTACTGCCCGGCGCCGCTGGTCAGCCCGGTGGCCTCGGCCACCGCGCCGGCGGCCGCCGCCTGCGGGTTGGTGACCGCATTGACTCCGGCGGCGATCACCGCGATGCCGGCCAGGAGGGTGATCAGCCCGATCAGGTAGCGGGCGATCTTCCCGGCGATCAGCAGCGCAAGCGCCCCGGCGAGCACCGCCACGCAGAGCGCGGTGACCGAGGCGGCGGCGGTGGACCCGTCGACGATGATCTCCGGGACCTGCACGGTGCCGGATTCGACCTGGACCACCACCCAGGTGCGGGTGGCAGTCCACAGCCCGGCCAGGGCCCCGAGGATGCCGAGCAGTGCGGTATTGCGGGCGGTGAGATGTTTTTTCACTTGGTTCCACCAGTTTCGGTATTGGCTGGGCGCATCGAGCCGGCGGCCCACACCGCGCGCAGCGGGGCGGCGGCCTTGTTGACGGTTTCCAGGGCTTCGTCGGCGAAATTCGAATCGTTCACGATGCCGCCGCCAGCCTGGACGTAGGCGCGGTGATCCTTGAGCAGCGCGGAGCGGATCGCGATGGCCATGTCCATGTCCCCGGCGAAGTCCAGGTAGCCCACCACGCCGCCGTACACCCCGCGGCGGTAGGGCTCGTACTCATCGAGCAGCTGCAGCGCCCGGGGTTTGGGCGCCCCGGAGAGCGTGCCGGCCGGGAAGGTGGAGGCGAGCACATCGTAGGCGTCGACGTCCTCCCGGGCCTTGCCGACCACGTTGGAGACCAGGTGCATGATGTGGCTGAAGCGCTCCACCTCCATGAACTGGGTGACCTCCACGGTGCCGGCCTGGCACACGCGGGAGAGGTCGTTGCGCGAGAGGTCCACCAGCATCAGGTGCTCGGCGCGTTCCTTCTCGTCGGCCAGCAGCGACTTCTCGTGCAGCTGGTCTTCCTCGTAGTTCGCCCCGCGCGGGCGGGATCCGGCGATCGGGTGGGTGACCACATGCGCGTCGTTGACCGTGACCAGCGCCTCCGGGGAGGAGCCGACGATCTGGAAGGGTTCGCCGTCCTCGTTCTCGAAGTTGAACAGGTACATGTAGGGGCTCGGGTTGGTCGCGCGCAGCACCCGGTAGACGTCCAGCGCGTCCGCCTTGGTCTCCAGCTCGAAGCGGCGCGAGACGACGATCTGGAACACCTCGCCGTCGACGATGGCCACCTTCGCCTTCGCCAGCGCCTCCAAATACTCGTTTTCGGCCCAGGAGTGGCTGACCGCTTCCATCAGCGTTTCGCGCGGCACGTCGGTGCCCTGCAGGGTGATGGCCGTGGAGTCCAGCGGGGTGCCGAGCTGGTCGAGCATCTTCTGCAGCCGCGCCACCGCGGCATCGTAGGCCGCCTCGGCGTGCTCTTCGCGGCCATCGAAGTTGATCGCATTGGCGATCAGCGTCACGGTGCCCTCGGTGGCGTCATGCGCGGCCATGTCGGCGACCAGGTTCATGCTCAGTTCGGGGATGTTCAGGTCATCAACCGGCGGATTGGGCAGGCGCTCCCAGTGGCGCACGCACTCCCAGCCGATGAAGCCGACCATGCCGCCGGTCAGCGGCGGCATGCCCGGGACCGGTTCGGTATGCAGCGCGCGCACGGTGTCGCGCAGGACGTCCACGCTCACCCCGCCGGTGGGCAGCCCCTCGGGTACATGCCCCTGCCAGTAGGCCTCTCCGCCGCGGGTGCTCAGCGTCGCGGGCGAGTTCACCCCCACGAACGAGTACCGGCTCCACACCCCGCCGGGGGCGGCGGACTCCATCAGGAAGGTGCCGGGCCGTCCACCGGCCAGCGAGCGGTACAAGCCGATCGGGGTCAGCGAATCGGCGAGCACCGAGATGGTGACCGGAATGACGCGGCGGTTGGGTGCCATGGCCAAAAAGGCCTCGCGGGAAGGGGAAATCTTGCCTAGGGTTTTCATTCAGCTTCTTTTCAAACGCGTAAACTTTGCGGACGCCCGATGCTTGCCGGGGCGCTCGTGGGCTGCAAGCCCGGACTATTCGGGGCGGTGGCCGACGGTGGCGGGCAGCTGGCGGTCGGTAAAGCAGGACTCGGTGCCGGTATGGCAGGCGGCTCCCACCTGGTCGACCATCAGCAGCAACGCGTCGCCGTCGCAGTCCAGGGCGGCGGACTTCAGGTACTGCCCATGCCCCGAGGTATCTCCCTTGCGCCAGTATTCCTGGCGCGAGCGTGAGTAGAACGTGACTCGCCCGGTGGACAGCGTGCGGCGCAGCGCTTCGTCGTCCATCCAGCCGAGCATGAGCACCAGCCCGGTGTCATGCTGCTGCACGATCGCGGCGAATAACCCGTTCGCATCGCGCTTCAAGCGCTGCGCGATCTGCGGGTCGAGGTTTTCTGGTTCGGGGCTCGGATTCGAGCCGCTCTGAGAAGTAGACATCCCCTTTAGCATACTGGGTCTCCCGCGTTCAGCTCCCGAGCGTGACGCACCGCTTAGAGCCAATCGCAACCGCTTGGCGACACCCGCGGATGATTACGCCCATCAATCGCCGACCCGTGCTAGTTTCAGAGGTGATGCACCTAGTACAAGCTTCCAGATTGGCGTTGGCCGAGACCCTGCTAGCAGCGGGCCCCAGCGCCGACACTCTGTGCGCCGGTTGGCAGACCCGCCACCTCGCCGCGCACTTAGTCCTCCGCGAAAATTCTCTGCTCAGCGCCGGCGTCGTGCTGAAGCCGCTCGCCACGAAACTCGATGTGCGCCTGCAAGAACTCGCCGAGGACGCGCAAACCCCCGAACGGTATGCGGCCCTGGTGCGCCGTTTCCGTGCCGGGCCCAAGGGCTACTCCCCCTTTTCCTTCGAAAAGCTGGACAAGGCGCTGAACCTCAACGAATTCTTCATCCACACCGAAGACGTGCGCCGTGCGCGCACCCAGTGGGCTCCCCGGGTACTGGACAAGGAGTACACGGAGCTGCTGTGGCAATCGCTCATCAAGACCTCGCGCTTGTTCTTCCGCAAGGCGCCCGTGGGCATCATCCTGTGCCGTCCGGATGGGCAACGCCACGTAGCGAAGAAGGCTCCCAACGCCGTATCCATCAACGGCCCGGTCACCGAGCTGATGATGTACGCCTCCGGACGCACCGATGAATCCCTGGTGACCTTCGAGGCCGGTCAAAGCGCGCTGCAGATTATCCGCGGCTACCATCCCTCGATCTAGCGCTCGTCACTAATTCCTGGCTCGGCCTGACGGCCTCGAGTTATCCACACATTTCACGCATGCTCTCCCAATAACTGCGCGAGGGGTCTAGGATATCGCTCAAACGCGATCCTCGACATGCTCGGAGAGTTCACATGAACACTCGGAAAATTGCAGTGGCACAATCTGTCGTTTTGGCTTGTGCATTGACGGTTACGGCCTGCGCGGGTGGCGCCTCCCCGCCGGACCCCTCAGAGTCATCTAGCCCGGTGGTGCAAGAATCGAAAACCACCACGCCAAGCCCGTCCCCGGCGAAGCCGGAATACGAGCCGGCAACCGCAAAAGGGCCCGCGAAAAATGTTCCGAAGCCGCAGATGCCCGAGCTGGCCAAAAAGCAAAATGAAGAAGGCGCCATTGCCTTCGTCAAGTACTACTTCGACTTAGTTAATTATTCTCTCGAAACTCATACTGTCGACGACATAACCAAAATAACGATGCGTAGCTGCAAGGTCTGTGGCGACAACCTAATCGATCCAGTTAGTAGTCGAGCAAAGCTCAAGTACTGGCAGGTCGGCGGTCAGTACGATGCAGATGTTGAAAGCGTCAAGAAAACGAGCAGTACCGAAGCCATCCTGTCTTTTTCAGCAACAGCCGAGAAGACAGAGATTTATTCAGCACCCAGCGAGCTTGTCGCGCGTGGCACTGCCTCAGAAGAACCGATAACGGGGATCACAGTTCTTCGTTGGGACGATGGGTGGAAAATGTTCGATTTGAAATTCTCGGAATAAGACATGCAACACCATATATTGATCTCTGCTTTTGCGTTGTTCTTAGGTTGTACAGGTACACAGTCCATTAACTCGAGCATGTCGATTGCTGATGTTGCCGAGTCACCACTAATTTGTCCATATCTAAATCAATTTCACAATAACCAAATTGAAGTCTTAGTTGAGGAATGCGATAAAAATTATGTCGAAACCGACCCTTATCACCAAGACCAGCCTGACCTAATAAATCAACAGCCAAAACAACGTTATGAAGTAGAATATCTCGACGGTTGCGTTATCGGATTAGAACGATTTCGAGGCTGCAATCAGAATCCGGACTCCGTACTTTGCGAAGACGGAACGTCACCGTATTCACGCATAATAAGGTTCACCGGAGGACCGCGTGATGGAGAAACACAAATCACACATCAATTGTGTCCAGAAGACAATACACCAATTGATCTCAGAGATGGGGAGCTAGTTGAACGACTAGTAATCACACCTTCAGAATTCAGAAAATTCCCCATTCGTGGTTCGAATCTGAAGAGTGATCCCCATAAATTTTCGCTTCGAAACGGCCACACACACCTGTGGGCTGAAGGTGATACTCAAGATTTCAACACGGACATTAGAGGCATTCCCACGAAACTAAGGGCTATCCCAGTTGGCTGGAATTGGAATTATGGTGATGGAAATACCCGGAACCTGGATTTCCCAGGCGAGCCAGCACCGGAGCATACCCTTCGAGATAAAACACCGACAAGCCATTCCTACACAGAAACGGGCACCTACGGTGTCGGGCTCACCACGTTGTTCCGCGGAGAATTCAGCGTCGATGGCGGCCCGTGGCAGGCAATCCCGGGACAAGCCGCCGTGCCAAGCGACCCTATCGAAATTGATGTCTGGCGAACTAAGAAGCAACTCATCGCTACGGATTAGCATTTGCCGAGGCTGCGATCTTGCGGACACAAAAATGGGCCAGTTCAAAATGAACTGACCCATTAGTTGTTTGATGCCTAGCGTACCGGATAGCCCGCTTCGCGGATCTTCTCCTTGACCTTAGCGATCATATCGGTGGGTCCGAAGTGGAAGATCGAAGCAGCCAACACCGCATCGGCTCCGGCTTCGATTGCCGGCGGGAAGTCCTCCGGCTTTCCTGCACCGCCGGAGGCGATCAGCGGAACCTTCACGGCCGCGCGGACGGCGCGAATCATTTCCAGATCGAACCCGTCCTTGGTGCCGTCGGCATCGATCGAGTTCAGCAGGATCTCGCCCACGCCACGTTCGGCTGCATCCTTGGCCCACGCAACCGCGCACATGCCGGTGCCCGTGCGGCCACCATGGGTGGTGACCTCATAGCCCGAGGCGATCGACGGATCGTTGGTCCGACGGGCGTCCAGGGAAAGCACCAAGACCTGCGAACCGAAGCGTTCGGTAATCTCGTTGATCACGTCTGGCCGAGCCACCGCCGCGGTGTTGATCGATGCCTTGTCTGCGCCATTGCGCAGCAGGCGATCGACATCCTCCGCCGCGCGCACGCCGCCGCCAACGGTCAATGGGATGAAAACCTCTTCGGCCGTATGGCGAACGACCTCGAAGGTCGTCTCCCGGTCCGAGCTGGAAGCGGTCACGTCGAGGAAGGTGAGTTCATCGGCACCGGCCAAGTTGTAACGCCGGGCAAGTTCCACCGGGTCCCCGGCATCGCGAAGGCCTTCGAAATTAACGCCCTTGACGACGCGTCCGGCATCGACGTCGAGGCATGGAATAACACGGATTGCTACGCTCATGAGCTGAATCTCCTAGGGTGGCGTAACTAGATGCGGCAGGCGTGGATCTGGCTGACCAGAATCGCGCGAGCGCCAACGTCGTACAGCTCATCCATGATGTTGTTGGTTTGCGACTTCTTCACCATGGCGCGCACGGCGCACCAGTCCGAGTTCGCCAGGTCGGAAACGGTCGGCGATTCCAGACCGGGAGTCAGCGCGCAGGCCTCTTCGACCTGAACGCGGCGAATGTCATAGTCGAGCATGACGTACTGGCGGGCGACCAGCACGCCGGACAAGCGGCGGATCAGCAAGTCAAGACCGGCCGGCTTGTGGCCGACTCGTCCGATGAGCACCGCTTCCGACTGGAGCAGCACATCGCCGAAGATTTCCATGCCGGCGGCCTTGATGGTGTTTCCGGTTTCGACCACATCGGCGATCGCATCGGCCACACCGAGACGCACAGAGGACTCAACCGCACCATCCAGGCGGACGACGCTCGCATCGATCCCCTGCTTCTTCAGGTAGTGGTCCAGAAGAATGTCATAGCTGGTGGCGATGCGCTTGCCGTTGAGCTCTTCGACGGAGTTGAACGCTCCGACCGGGGCAGCAAAGCGGAAGGCGGACTTGCCGATGCCAAGGGATAGCTGCTCCTCGACATCGTCGTCGACATCTGCATCGAGGTACAGGTCACGACCGGTGATTCCGACGTCAAGGATGCCGCGGCCTACATAGACGGCGATATCGCGCGGACGCAGGTAGAAGAATTCAACGTTGTTCTCTTCATCGACCAGAACCAGTTCGCGGGTGTCGCGGCGCTGGAGATAGCCGGCTTCCTTGAACATGGTGGAGGCTATTTCGGAGAGGGCGCCTTTGTTGGGCAGGGCTACGCGAAGCATTTATTTACTCGTTTCATGAGTGTGGCGCCGGGCGATAAGCCAAAAACAAGCGCCAAGGATTTAATTGGCCGTTGTTACTGCCGCCGAGCGGTGCCTGCGACCGGGTGCGATGACCCGGTCGCAGCAGCGCGACGGCTATAGATGCTTGTAAACGTCGGCCAAGGACAGACCCTTGGCAATCATCAAAACCTGCAAGTGGTAGAGCAGCTGGGAGATCTCCTCGGCTGTTTCCTCGTCACTTTCGTACTCGGCGGCCATCCAAACTTCGGCGGCCTCCTCGACAACTTTCTTGCCGATGCCGTGGACACCGGAATCAAGTTCGGTGATGGTACGAGAGCCTTCCGGGCGGGTTTGGGCCTTGAGCGACAGTTCGCTGAAGAGCTCGTCAAAAGTTTTCACGTCTACAAGACTAACGTTTTTCCGGCTGGTGCCCGAATTTTCCATGCCTATTGTGACGTCCGAAGCGGCCATTAGCGTAGCGCTGCGACGGTCATCACAGCGGCCGAGAAGGCTTCGTAGCCCTTATCCTCGCTGGAACCTTCCAGGCCTGCGCGGTCCAGCGCCTGCTGCTCGTCGTCGCAGGTGAGCACGCCGAATCCGACCGGTACACCGGTGTTCACCGAAACGTCGGTCAGCCCGTTCGTGGCGGCCAGGCAGACATAGTCGAAGTGCGGGGTCCCGCCGCGAATCACCACGCCGAGGGCGATGATCGCATCGTAGGACTTAGCCAGCGCGCTTGCGGCCACCGGGAGTTCGAAGGTGCCGGGCACGCGGATCAGGCTCGGATTCTCGATCCCCGCGTCGCGCGCGGCTCGCTGCGCGCCGTCGATGAGGCCGTTCATGATGACCTCGTGCCAGCTGGCGGCAACGATCGCGACTTTCAGTCCCGACAAGTTCAGCGCCTTGAGCTCGTCGGCGACATTTGTCGGGGCTCCATGCTTGCTCATGTGATATTCCTTAAGGTTTGCGTTGCTGTTCTAGAAGCTGGTTTTGGTGTTCGGCAGTTGCAGGTCATGGCCGAACCGGGCCTGCTTGGTGCGCAGGTAGCTTTCGTTTTCGCTGCGTGGTGCGATCCGGCTGGGCACCAATTCGGTCACCGCCACCCCGGCCTGGGCGAGCTTGGCCTGCTTGTCCGGGTTGTTGCTCAGCAGGCGGATCTCATCGATCCCCAGGTGCTTCAGGATCGCGGCGACCGCGAAGTACTCGCGCGCGTCGGCGGGGAAGCCCAGGTGGAGGTTCGCGTCGAGGGTGTCCACGCCGGTTTCCTGCAGCGCGTAGGTGCGCAGCTTGTTGAACAGGCCGATGCCGCGGCCCTCGTGGCCGCGCACGTACACCAGGTGCCCGCCCTCGGCGGCGATCTGCTCCAGCGCCGCATGCAGCTGTTCGCCGCAATCGCAACGGTAGGACCCGAAGACGTCGCCGGTGAGGCATTCGGAGTGGATGCGCACCAGATTAGTGGCCCCCTCCAGCGTGGGGGCCGGGTGGCTGAGCACGATGTGCTCGTGGCCCTCCACGCTGGCGGCCCGGGCGCTGAAGGTGCCAAAGGGGGTAGGCAGCGAGACGGCTTCGGTCAGCGAGATTTCGTCGTTGACGCGGCGCCAGCGAGCCAGATCGTCGATGCTGACCAGCGGCAGCTCGTGGGTTGCGGCGAAGTCACGCAGGGCATCGAGGCGCATCATCGAGCCGTCGTCGTTGACGATCTCGCCGATCACGCCCACCGGTTCCAGATCAGCACCGCGGCAGAGGTCCACCGCGGCTTCGGTGTGGCCGCGGCGTTCCAGCACGCCTCCGGCAGCGGCGCGCAGCGGGAAGATATGCCCCGGGCGGCTGAGCTGAGCGGCCTCGGCGGCGGGATCCGCCAGCAGCCGGGAGGTGACGGCCCGGTCCGCGGCGGAAATTCCGGTGCTGATTCCGCTGACCGCGTCGCAGGAGACGGTGAATGCGGTGCCTTTGGAATCCTGGTTGATGCCGACCATCGGGGCCAGGCCCAGCTCGTCGGCGCGCTGCGCTTCCAGCGGCACGCAGATGACCCCGGAGGTGTAGCGGATGGTGAACCCCATCAGCTCGGGGGTGGCGAATTGCGCGGCGAAGATGATGTCGCCCTCGTTTTCGCGGTCTTCATCGTCCACCACCACCACGGCCTTGCCCGCGGCCAGGGCGGCCAGCGCGGTGGGGATCGAGTCCAGTTCCTTGCGGGCCATTACTTGCCGCCTCCAAATGCGTTCAGCCGGGCCACGTATTTTGCGAGCACGTCCACCTCGATATTGATGGCGTCGCCGACCTGGCGGGAACCCATGGTCGTTTCCTCCAGCGTGATCGGGATGATGCCGACCTCCACCCAATGGGCTCCGGTGGCGGATGCCGCGGAGACGGCGGTGATGGTCAGCGAGATGCCGTCCAGCGCGATGGAGCCCTTTTCCGCGGTGAGCGGGGCGTATTCATCGGGCAGCGCAATGCGGAAGGTGGTCCACTGGCCGTGGTCTTCGCGGGCCAGCACCGTGCCGACGGTATCAACGTGGCCCTGCACGACGTGGCCGTCGAGCCGGCCGCCGGCCGGGGTGCAGCGCTCCAGGTTCACGATCGAGCCGGCGCGCAGCTGACCGGTGCTGGTGCGGCGCAGGGTTTCGCCCATCACGTCCACGCTCAGCGTTTCGCCCTCCAGTTCGGTGGCGGTCAGGCAGACGCCGTTGACCGCCAGCGAGCCGCCCAGGCCCAGCGCCTCGGTGTGGCCGGGCGCCTTCAAGGTGAGCACGGCAAGGTCTTCGTTCGGGTGGTTTTCGATGCCCAGCACCGTGCCGGTGCCGGTGATGATTCCGGTAAACATTTTTTGGGTCCTTTAAAGTGTGTGGGGTGTGCGCTCGGGCAGCGGTTCCAGATGCATCAGCACATCCGCGCCGAGGCGGGTGAGCGCGTCGGGCTGGTGGGCGTCGAGCCTGAACTGGCGGGCCTGGGACAGGGTGGTCACCGAGCCGATATTCACCGAGGTGCCGCCGGCACCGATGATCACCGGTGCTTGGTAGCAGTAGATCTCATCGGCCAGGTCGGCCTCGATGAACGCCGAGGCGATGACCGCACCTCCCTCGATGAGCAGGTGGTTGAAGCCCAGTTCGGTGGCGCGGTGGATCAGGTCGTGGACCTCGTGGGTGCGCAGCTGCTCCCAACGATCATCGTAGGCCAGCGCCAGGTCCTCGGGCAGCGCCCGGTGGCCCAGCACGAATCGGTAGGGCTGGTGCTCGTGCAGTCCCCCGGCGGCGGTGCGCGCGGTCAGCCGCGGGTCGTCGGCGATCACGGTATTCGTGCCCACGACGATCGCGTCCACCCGGGAGCGCAGCCCATGGGCGTGGTTGCGCGAGGCGTCGCCGGTGATCCACTGGCTGCTGCCGTCGGGGGCGTTGATCCGCCCGTCCAGGGACTGCGCGGTTTTCACGGTGATGAACGGGCGGCCCTGCGCCTTGGCGCGGAACCAGCGGTGATTCAATTCCCAGGCGACCAGATGCTGCTCGCTTTGGCTGACGGCGACCCCGCGCGAGCGCAGGTAGTCCGCTCCCCCGCTGGCGGTGGCGGTTTCATCGCTCATCGCGTAGTGCACCTGTCCGATGCCGGCGTTGGCGATGGCCTGCGCGCAGGGGCCGGTGCGCCCGCGGTGGTTGCAGGGCTCCAGGGTGACCACCATGGTCAGCTCCGCCGCCTGGCTGCGGTCCATGCGGCCCAGCCTGCGCAGCGCATCGATCTCCGCGTGCGGGTTGCCGGCGCCCAGGTGGAAGCCGGTGGCGATCACGCGTCCGGCCCCGTCGAGCACGCACGCGCCGACCAGCGGATTCGCTCCGCGGGCTCCGCGTTGTGCTGCTTCCAGTGCGGTGCGCAGCGCCTGGTCCAGTTCTCCTTGGCCGATCATGGTTGCCTTCCTTTGATCGTAGGGTCCAGCATTTCGGTTTCGATCTGCGGTTTTTCATCCTTTTTCGCCCTCATCCAGACGAAGAAGCCGACGATGGTGAAACCGCCGTAGAACAGGTACATGAAGGCGCTGGCGTAGTAGCCGGCGGAGAAGAGCAGCGGTACGCCGACCGCGTCCACAGCCACCCAGATGAGCCAGAATTCGACCCAGCCCTTGGCCATGCCATAGGTGGCCAGCAGCGATCCGACGAAGGTCCATGCGTCGGCCCATACCGGATCGTAGGATCCGAGCATCCTGAACAGCGGGGTCACCGCGATGGTGCCGACGATGAGCACGGCGATCATGCCAATGCGTTCATTGCTGGTAGCCCATTTCGGGGTGACCGCGTGGCCGCCGTCCACCCCGTCGCGGGCCTGCTTCCAGCGCACCCAGCCGTAGAAGGAGACCGCGATGAACATGATCTGGCGGCCGGCTTGGCCCCACAGATTGGCGGTGTAGCCGGTGTCGAAGATGCTGCCCAAAAAGACCGTCAGGAGCAGCAGGTTGCCGATAATGCCGACTGGCCAGGCCCAGACCTTGCGGCGCATGCCGCCTAGCGCGCTGGCCAGGCCAAAGATATTGCCCACGACCTCGCGCACCAGAAGTGCCGAGGAGCCGATCGCAATTTGTGAATTAAAAGCTTCAATGAGCCACCGCAGAATATCCATCATTCACCCTTCTCGAAGCGGCGGCTCCGGGGGTGTGCAGTTGATGGGCCTATGGCTAGGCGTTCGTTCGGCTCGCTCGAGCGGAACGGTTGGCTAGGCCATGGCAAATCAAACCCGTGCTTCTCCCATCCAGACTTTAACTGTCGGTACCGGAATTTCACCGGCTCAACCGCTTCCTTGGCTTGTGGCCTTGGTTGCGGGTCGCGGACTATAACCGCCGGTTCGGACTTACACCGACCCCGGAGCACGTATTCGTGTTTACTAGTGACTAGTTTGGCATATTTTAATGGGCGATGCGTGCAAGATTTCTTAATGCGTCGATTTCTGCCGCCGGTTCCGGCGCGGAGTAGACGGCCGAACCGGCGACAAACACATCGGCCCCGGCTTCGGCGGCGCGCAGAATCGTCTCCCGCGAGATGCCCCCATCCACCTGGAGCGCGATCGGCTTGCCGGTTCCGGCGATGGCCGCACGGGTGCGCTTGATCTTGGGCAGCACCAGATCGAGGAACTTCTGCCCGCCGAAACCCGGCTCCACGGTCATCAGCAGCACCATGTCCAGCTCGCCGAGCATATCCAGGTACGGTTCGATGGGGGTGGCCGGGCGCAGGGCCATCGCCGCCTTCGAACCGGCGGCGCGCAGCTCGCGGGCCAAGCGGATCGGCGCCGCGGAGGCCTCCGCATGGAAGGTGACCGAGTCCACCCCCAGCTGGGCGTATTCCGGAGCCCAGCGGTCGGCGTCCTCGATCATCAGGTGCACGTCGATGGGCAGGTCGCTGACCTTTTCAAGCGCATCGACCACGGGCAGCCCGAGGGTCAGATTCGGCACGAAGTGATTGTCCATCACGTCCACGTGCACCGCATCGGCGGTGTGGATGCGCGCCAGTTCGCTGGCTAGGTTCGCGAAGTCAGCGGACAAGATCGACGGATTGATACGCGGGTTGCTCATCGGTGCTCCTTGGGATGGGACGCTGGATTTCGGTGCGCGGGCTACGCGCTTTTGGTGATGATCGCCATGAACATGGCGTCGGTGCCGTGGATATGCGGCCACAGCTGGGCGGTGCTGCCGCCGGCCAGCTCGTGCCCGGCGGCGGGAGTGCCGTCCAGGGCCACGGCGGACACCGCGGCTCCGGTGTCCAGCAGCGTGGCGGCGGGATTCGACTTGAGGAAATCTTCGACCACCAGCCGGGTTTCGGCCATATGCGGCGAGCAGGTCACAAATCCGATGACCCCGCCGACGCGGACCGCGTTGAAGGCGGCGGCAAGCAGTTCGCCTTGCAGGCTGGTCAGCTCCGGGATGTCCCGTGGCTGTTTGCGCCAACGCGATTCCGGGCGGCGGCGCAGCGCACCGAGCCCGGAGCAGGGGGCATCGACCATGATCCGGTCGTAGTCTCCGGCGAAGTCGGCGGTGCCGAACTCGCGGCCGTCCTTGGTGGTGACCATCCAGTAGTCCCCGGGAACCGCGGACATCGACTGCTCGACCAGCCGTGCACGGTGTTCGGTGGGTTCGTTCGCCGTCAGCCGCGCGTCGCGCTGCACCGCCAGCGCGCCGAGCAGCGCGGCCTTGCCGCCGGGGCCGGCGCACAGATCCAGCCAGTACTTGTCTTCGCCGGCCACCGGGAGCTGCACCGCGGCCAGTGCGCGGGCCACCAGCTGGCTTCCGGCGTCCTGCACGCGCACGGTTCCTTCGCGCACTCCGGGCACGCGGGCCACGTCCCCGTGCTTGTAGGTGGCCGAGTCCTCGACCACGGTGCCCGGCTCGGCGCCGGCTTCGAGGGCGGCCTCCAGGGTGCCCAGCCCGGGCAGCGCGACCAGGTTGACCACCGGAGCCAGGTTATCCGCCTGGAGCAGCTCGGGCAGCTCGGCGGCATCCCGGCCGTGGGCGATGAGCGCGCCGCGCAGGGCGCGGACGATCCAGTCCGGGTGGGAATGCTCGATCGACAGCTTTTCGGACTCGCTGCCCGCTGCGGCGGTCAGCAGCGCGATCCACTCTTCGGGTTCTTTCACGCTCACCTTGCGCAGCACCGCGTTGATCAGCCCGGAGGGCCCGGCGCCGATCTGTGCGCGGGCCAGCGACACGGTCTCATCGAGCGCAGCATGCTTGGGCACGCGCATGGCCAGCAGCTGGTGGGCGCCCAGGCGCAGGGCGTCGAGGATCGCCGGGTCCAGCTCGGCCAGCGGGCGGTCCACCAGGGTGGCGAGGATTGCGTCGTAGAAGCCCTGGGAGCGCAGCGCGCCGTAGGCCAATTCGGTGGCGAAACCCGCATCGCGCTTTTCCAGCTGGTGCTCGCGGATCATCTTGGGCAGGACCAGGTTGGCATAGGCGTCCTTGGCGGAGACCTCGCGCAATACCTTGAAGGCCACCAGCCGGGCCGGATCGGCCGCGCGCTTGCGCTGGCCGGGGGCGGACTGGCTGTACTGGCGCGGGCGGTCGCCCTGGCCGCGGTTGCGGGTGCGTCCGGCCTCGTTGCGTCGTGGTTCGTTTATTGGTTCGTGCCCGCTCATGCGAAGCTCACTTTCGTTCCCTGGGTCAATACGCCGCGAGCCCAGTCGGAGGCGTTCATCATTTTTTTGCCTGGAGGCTGGATAGTTGAAAGTTCCAGCGCCCAGGTGCTGGTGCCCACGTAGACCACCGGGTGCTTGCCCGGTTCGATGTGCACCTCGCCGGGTGCCAGCTCGGTCATCTCGCGCCGCTCCCGCAGCGGGCCGAATTTGTAGCGTGCCTGATCCGCGATGGCCCAGGCGCCCGGAAAGGGACTGGTGCCATGGGCGCGGCGCCGGATTTCGGTGGCCGTGCGGGTGAAGTCCAGCTGCGCGTCGACGTCGGTGATTTTCGGTGCGTAGGTGTGCGAGCCGCTTTGCGGTATCGCCAGTCCCTGGCCCGCGTCAAGGGCCTGCAGGGTCTGCACCAGCAAGGTGGAACCGGATTCGCTGAGCCGATCGAGCATGATCCCGGCGGTGTCCAGCTCGCCGATCCGCTCGGTGACCTGCCCGAAGACCGGTCCGGTATCCAGCCCGGTTTCCAGCTGGAAGGTCACCGCGCCGGTGATGTCATCGCCATGGATGATCGAGTGCTGCACCGGGGCGGCACCGCGCCAATCGGGCAGCAGCGAGAAGTGCAGATTGATCCAACCGTGTTTGGGCACGTTCAGCGCGGCGGCCGGAACCAGCCCGCCGAAGGCGACGATGGCTGCGGCGTCCAGGTTGAGCTCCGCCAGCTGCCCGGTGACCTCGGCGTCGATCTTATTCGATTTGATCGTGGGCAGGCCCAGCTGCTCGGCGCGGGCGGCGACCGGCGAGGCGGTGAGCACGCGTTTGCGCCCCAGCGGGGCGTCGGGGCGGGTCAGCACGGCGGCGATGTCGAAACCGGCCGCGTGCAGGTGGTCCAGCGAGGTGACGGCAACCTGCGGGGTGCCGGCGAAGAGGATGCGCATGGGTTAGTTCCCCATTCCGGCGCCGAAGCTGGATCCGAGGAATCCTGCGCGTTGCGCCACGGTGGCGGTGGCGGTCTGTTCGTAGTTGCCGGCGCGCAAGGTGCGCCAGGCAGCTTTCTTCTCTTCGGGGGCCAAGCGGTCCAGGAAGAGGATGCCGTCGAGGTGATCGGTCTCATGCTGTACGCAGCGCGCCAGCATCCCTTCGCCGGCGATGCGGACCGGTTTTCCGAACTTGTCCAAGCCGGTGGCAACCACCTGGCGGCGGCGCGGCACCGGAGCGGAAATACCCGGGATCGAGAGGCACCCTTCGATTTCGTCGGGCTGGAAGTCCTCGCTCAGTTCGAGCACCGGATTGATGATATGTCCGCGCTGCTTGCCGATTTGGTAGGTGAACACGCGCAGCGAGACCCCGACCTGAGGCGCGGCTAGGCCTGCACCGTCAACGTTTTCCATGGTCTGATCCATGTCGTCGACCAGCTTTTGGATTTCCGGTCCAAACTCGGTCACCTCCTGCGCTGGTGTGCGTAGAACGGGATCGCCGATGATCCGAATTCCCAAAATCGCCATGGTACGTGTGGCTCCCTCTCGGTTGGTCAACTATCGTTCAGTCTCGGGCGGACCGACACTAACCACACCAGTCTACGGTGCGCCGGGCTTCTAGGCATGAGGTGGCGGGGTGATCTCGACCAGCGCGGCTCGTGCCTTGGAGATTTTGAACTGCGCCTCCCAATTGCGGCGCAGCGCATAGAACTTGGACCAATAATCGGGCAAGGCGGCCGGTGGCGCCATGAAAGTCCGGGTACCGCCCTGTCCGAGGGCCACCGCGAGAAGCATCGAATCGGTGCCGTAGGGCCAAGGCTCCCAGCTGCCCGCCTCGGCATCCACCACGTGCTCTTCGGCTTTGGCCGCGGCAGCGAGTTGCATGATGACTTTGTCGTCTGGGGTTTTCACCAACCCCTGGCGATCGGTGCCCTTCGTTTTGTAATCCAGCAGGCACACCTTGCCACCGATGCGGGCGACCAGGTCGATGGTTCCGGCATAACCTACGCTTTCGTTCCAGACGGTCACCTCGGTTGCCAGCGGTTCCACCTGGTATTGCTCCCACCATTTTTCGAAATGCGCCGCGAAGCCCAGCTCGTCGTTGGTCTCGAGGGCCGAGCGCGCAGCAGCTAGCTCATCGGACTTGCCCAGCGCGCGCAACGCAAAATGTTCGGCGTAGTTATGCACGCGGTCCCCACGGTCGGCGGCGGCATCGCGATAGCGCTCTGCGGCGGCCGCGGAGTCGCGCACCAGGGAACGCATCTTGCCCGGTTGCGACAACGCATCGGACAAACGCTGATCTTCAGAGAGGGACTTGGCGGCCATATATCCGGCCCAACCAGAAAGATCCATTTTGTCCATGCCGATCACCGTGGTGATCGACGGGACTGTGGCTTCTGCTCCCACCTGACGGCTGTACATTCGTCCTAGATCGGTTTGAATCGCAAGTTTTGGTGACGTCATGCACACGATCATGGCACGGGCGGCGGACGCTTTGCTCCTAGTCCGCACGAGAATAACTAATTTTCCGCGTAGTTCCGCGGGTTTCCGGGCTTGTGAACCAGATCTCACGCTCTCGATTTGGCAGCTTGCGGAAACTCGTATAGAGTTTTTACTCGTTGGAGCGAACGGAAACGGCGCGAAAACAAGCACTTTTTGCGGACATAGCTCAGCTGGTAGAGCGCAACCTTGCCAAGGTTGAGGTCGCGAGTTCGAACCTCGTTGTCCGCTCGCAGAAAGATTCATCGACTAAGTAAAATTAGTCACCTCGGCTTCGGCCGAGTATGGTGGGGTGGCCGAGAGGCGAGGCAGCGGCCTGCAAAGCCGTTTACGCGGGTTCGAATCCCGTCCCCACCTCGCAAAGAGGTAAAAATCTTTTTGCGCGATTGGCGCAGCGGTAGCGCGCTTCCCTGACACGGAAGAGGTCACTGGTTCGATCCCAGTATCGCGCACGGAGTTCTGGTTTTCGGACCAAAACTCAAATATGCGGACATAGCTCAGCTGGTAGAGCGCAACCTTGCCAAGGTTGAGGTCGCGAGTTCGAACCTCGTTGTCCGCTCTGAGAAATCAGAGTTTCACTTTGTTTTCTGTCGAGATTCTTCGGAATCCTTCGGCGCGATTGGCGCAGCGGTAGCGCGCTTCCCTGACACGGAAGAGGTCACTGGTTCGATCCCAGTATCGCGCACTGAATAACGGTTTTACCGGTATTCATGCGGTCATAGCTCAGCTGGTAGAGCGCAACCTTGCCAAGGTTGAGGTCGCGAGTTCGAACCTCGTTGACCGCTCCATAAAAAATGGGAATCACTCCAAGTGATTCCCATTTTTGTTTAACTTTGTTTTGTATCGGGTCATCG